>JAYVJL010000141.1:0-13722 GCA_043769295.1 Polaromonas sp.
GTCGGTCGCGTCAACCACAAACCACTCGTGCACCACGTCAGCAGGTTTAGCGCTGAAGGTAGAAGTCATGAGTTACTCTTTTAAAAGTCAGGTTTGCGCGGTTGTTTTCTGAAAATTCAAGCCTGAAAATTAAGCCTGAAAACTCAAGTTAACAACCACATGGTTTGGGCTCTTTTCTACGGTCGGTGCTCTTCTAATGAGAGTCTCTTAGGTAGGGTTACGCTCGTTTATTCGACCAGTGGGCGAATACTTTTGCGCCTTCGTCGCGGAGCCACTGAATCGCTGCGAAGCCCTCCATTATATGAAAAAACGGCGGAATAGGCAAAATTTCGTCAAATGGCGTCTTATTTGCTGACGTTGACGCTTATTTAGACTAAATCACCCGCTTGGCCTGCAGCTCTGCCAAGGTGGCGTCCGAGCAAGCCAGCACCTCCTGCAGCACCTCCCGCGTGTGCTGCCCCAAGATGGGCGGCGGCAGGTCGTTGCGTACCGGGGTGGCGCTCATTTTGATGGGGCTGGCCACCAAATTGACCGTACCTGTCCCGCCTGCCAAGGGGTGCTGCCAGGCAGTGACCATCTGGCGCGCTTGCACATGCGGGTCGGCAAACACCTCGGCCAGGTTGTTGATGGCGCCGCACGGGACTTTGGCAAGCTCCAAAGCGGCCAACCAGTCCGCTTTGGTGCGGGTTTTGAGGATGGCTTCCAGCATCGGCACCAACACGGCACGGTTGCGCACGCGGTCCTGATTTTTGGCGTATTGCGGGTTGCTGGCCAGTTCGGGGCGGCCTGCCACGTTGCAAAACTTGGCAAACTGGCCGTCGTTCCCCACAGCCAAAATCAGGTGGTCTGCGCCCTGACCCGTTTGCGCGGGAGCCACTTCAAACACCTGGTAGGGCACGATATTTTGGTGCGCATTGCCCAAACGGCCCGGCACCTTGCCGCTCACCAGGTAGTTTGCGCCCAGATTTGCCAGCATGGACACCTGCGTATCCAGTAGCGCCATGTCAATGTGCTGGCCCACGCCCGTGCTTTCGGCATGGCGCAGCGCGGCCAAAATGCCGACGGTGGCGTTCAGGCCGGTGAACAAATCAGCCACCGCCACGCCCACTTTTTGCGGCCCGCCGCCGGCCAGGTCATCACGTTCACCTGTCACGCTCATCAAACCACCCATGCCCTGCACCGCATAGTCATAGCCGGCGCGGTCTTTGTAGGGACCGGTTTGGCCAAAACCGGTGATGCTGCAATACACCAGTGCGGGCTTGAGGACGGACAGGCTCGCAAAATCCAGTCCATAGCGTGCCATGTCGCCGACCTTGAAGTTCTCCACAAACACATCGCAATGCAACACGAGTTCCCGGATCAGGGCTTGCCCCGCAGGCTGGGAAATATCACAGGTGACCGAGCGTTTGTTGCGGTTGGTGCCTAAATAGTAGGCGGCCTCTGCGGTGTCGTTGCCCGCTGCGTCTTTCAAAAACGGAGGCCCCCAGCTGCGGGTGTCGTCCCCACCCGGACCGCCCACGGTTTGGCGTTGGCCATCGACCAGCGTGTGATTGGGTCGCTCGATTTTGATGACATCCGCTCCCAAATCGGCCAGGGTTTGGGTGCACCAGGGGCCAGCCAGCACGCGGGACAGGTCAAGAACGCGGATACCCGCCAAAGCGGTGGGTTGCTGGAGTGGGGTCGTTGTGTGTGTACGCATGCCTTCATTTTCAGGTAAAACGATAATAAGACAATGCGTCTGCTCTACTATTTAGTCATCTCTGCAATTTTGACCCCTTTATTGGCCTGCACACCCGCCCTGGATTGGCGTGAAGTACGCTTTGAAGGCGCTCTGGAAGCCAGCGACGCCAGCCCTTTGACGGCCTTGTTGCCCTGCAAACCCGACCGTGCTACTCGTGAACAAACCGTGGGAGGCGAGCGCGTCAGCCTCAGCATGATGGGTTGCCCCGCAGCGGGGGCGACCTTCACGCTGTCGCGCATGGTGCTCAAAACCCCCGCCAAAGCGCCACAGGTACTGGCTGCGTGGCAGGCCGCTACACTGGCTAATTTGGTGTCTGACGACAAGGCCCAGACGGCACAGCCCGTGACTTCACCCATCAAGGTGCCGGGTGCCAGCGGCTGGCCTGCCGCTGCGCGCATCAGTGTGCCGGCAGGCGTGGCCAAGGGTTCTGCCCCGGCTGGAATGGCCGGCCAAGTCGCGTGGTTTGCGCAATTGGCCGGACCAGACCTCGTGCTGTACCAAGCCGCCATTTACGGCGCTCAGGACGCCAAACCCTTGACTGCCGAAGCGACCAGCACATTTTTTGAAAGTCTCCGCCTGCCATGACCACGCCTTTGAACGCTAGCCTGAACGCGCCAGTGCCCCCAACAATCGACGCAGGTGCGACTATCATCGAAAAAGTGACGCAGTTGTCGTCGTCAAAAGCAGTCGTTGTCTTTTTGACCTTTGCCTTCGCCTACTTTCTTTCCGCGTTGATCCGCGCCATCACCGCCACACTGTCGCCAACCTTGACCCTGGAGTTTGGCTTGCAGGCGCGTGATTTGGGCTTACTGGCGGGCGGTTATTTTTTGGGTTTCGCGGCTATGCAGTTGCCTCTGGGCAAGTGGCTGGACCGGTTTGGCCCTAAAAAGGTCATCATCTGCTTTTTAAGCGTCGCCGTCATCGGCTGTCTGGCCTTTGCCAAGGCGAGCAGTTTTTATGGTCTGCTGGCGGCGCGCATGCTGTGCGGCGCGGGTGTCAGCGCCTGTTTGATGGCGCCACTCACCGGTTACCGCCGCTGGCTCGCGCCTGGCACCCAGCTGCGCGCCAATTCGTGGATGCTGATGACCGGTTCCATGGGTATGGTCGCGTCCACGCTGCCAGTTCAGTGGTTGATGCCGATCTGGGGTTGGCGCGGCATATTTTTTGCCTTAGCTGCCATGGTTGTCATAGCGATAGTGGCGATCTGGCTGATCGTACCGGTGTGGCAACAAACGGCACCTGTATCAAGCGCACAGCCCATCCCGGGGTCTAAAAGTTACGCTGCCGTCTGGGCGCATCCCTACTTTCGCAGTTTGTTGCCGCTGGGGTTTTTCAGCTACGGCGGCTTGGTGGCGGTGCAAACGCTGTGGGCGACGCCGTGGATGATCAAAGTCGCCGGTTACAGCGCGACGCAAGCAGCGACGGGTCTGTTCTGGATCAACGTCGCCATGCTCTGCACGTTTTGGCTGTGGGGTGCGATCAACCCGTGGCTGGTGCGGCACGGCATCAGCACAGACCGTTTGATTGTGCGCGGTTTGCCCCTCAGTTTTATTATGATTGCTATAATTATAATAGCTGCTAAGGCAATAAATACGCCGGCTATAAGTCAATTCGAGGGTGTAAATAGCCTGTTGCAAGGTTTGAACACCCAATCCTGGCTGTTGTGGGCACTGTACTGCATGGGCTGCAGTTTTGTCTCTTTGGCGCAACCTGCCATCGGTATGGCCTTTGCGTCCGAGCTGGTCGGGCGGGCGTTGTCGGCTTTTAATCTGGTGATTTTTGCGGGCGTTTTTGTGGTGCAGTGGGGCATTGGTCTGATGATCGACGGCTTCAAAGCACTGGGCTGGGCTGAAATTGCGGCTTTTCAGGGTGCTTTTGGCGTGTTTTTGGGGTGCTGCATCGCCTCTTATGTCTATTTTGTCGTGACCCGACCTGACAGACCTGATAATTGAGGCATGAACAGCATTTTCATCATCGCCCATGCCCCGCTGGCCAACGCCTTGCGCGCCTGCGTCTTGCATGTGTTTCCGGATGCCCACGCACATATTGCGGCTCTGGACGTGCAGCCCAATGTGCCCCCCGAGGAGACCCAGGCCAGCGCCAGCATCATGATGACGCAGCTCTCCCGCCTGCCCGGCATCAAAAAAACCCTGGTGTTGACCGATATTTTTGGCGCGACGCCCTGTAATGTTGCCTTGAAACTGGTAGATGGTGTCAATGCCAAGCTGATCGCCGGTGTCAACCTGCCCATGCTGCTGCGTGCCATGACCTACCGCCATGAAGCGCTGGACCTGCTGGTTTCGCGGGTGGTGGCGGGCGGCATTCAGGGCGTGATGTCCGTGGCCATCACCGCACCGCAAAATCAAACGCTCAAACCCTATGATAAAAACAACCACGACCATCAGCAATAAGCTGGGCCTGCACGCCCGTGCTTCCGCCAAACTCACCAAACTGGCGGGTAGTTTTCCGTGTGAGGTCTTTTTGAGCAAAGGCGAACGCCGCATCAACGCCAAAAGCATCATGGGCGTGATGATGCTCGCCGCCGGCAAAGGCTCCGACGTCGTGCTTGAAACCGATGGCGACCAAGAGCAGGACGCCCAAACCGCGATTTTGGCGCTGATCGACGACAAGTTTGGAGAAGGCGAATGAGTACGCACATTGCAAACAGTGCTGCCCAATTTCCCGACGAGCCGCCTCTGGGGAAATTAGCCCCTAATTCAGATACAAGGGGCAGCGCATCGCCGAAGGCACACGCAGTGGCAAGCGTGGGGGCACATCTGTGACATTTTCAGTTCGCGGTCTCGCCGTCGCCCAGGGCATTGCCATTGGGCGGGCGGTGCTGGTCGCGTCCAGCCGCGTCGATGTGGCGCATTACTTCATTGAAGCGTCCGAGGTCGAAGCCGAGATCGAGCGCGTCCGCCAAGGCCGCAATGCGGTGATCGAGGAGCTGGGGCGCCTGCAGCACAGCGTCTCGCAGATGTCGCGCAAAGAGGCGCCGTCGGAGCTGGCGGCGATGCTGGACGTGCATTTGATGCTCTTGCAGGACGACATGCTGTCGGACGGCGTGAAGCACTGGATCACCGAGCGCTTGTACAACGCGGAGTGGGCGCTGACGACGCAGCTGGAGCTGATTGTTCGCCAGTTTGACGAGATGGAAGACGAGTACCTGCGGGAGCGCAAGGCCGATCTGGAGCAGGTGGTCGAGCGCATTTTGCGCCATATGCAGGGCGCGGTGGTCCCGCTGACCGAGCATGCCGAACGCAATAAAAAACGCAAAAACCGTGAGCAAAGCGGCGAGATGCGTCAGCGCAATAACCAGCAAGAACTGTTGCTGGACGACACCATTGACGTACCGCTGGTGCTGATTGCGCATGACCTGTCACCCGCCGACATGCTGCAGTTCAAGCAAGGTGTGTTTGCCGGTTTTGCGACCGATGTGGGCGGCAAAACATCACACACCGCCATCGTGGCGCGCAGCATGAACATCCCTGCCGTGGTCGGTGCGCGCATGGCCAGCAGCCTGATCCGGCAGGACGATTGGGTGATTATCGACGGCGATGCCGGCGTGGTCATTGTCGACCCCAGCCCCATCATCCTGGCGGAATACGGCTTCAAACAACGCCAAGGCGAGCTGGAACGGGGTCGTTTGTCGCGTCTGCGCAACACACCGGCGGTGACCATGGATGGTCAAAAAATCGAACTGCTGGCGAACATTGAGCAACCTGAAGACACCCTGGCCGCGCTGAAAGCCGGTGCAGTTGGCGTCGGTCTGTTTCGCAGCGAGTTTCTGTTCATGGGGCGCGAGTCGTCGGGGCTGGCCAAACTGCCCGATGAAGAAGAGCAATACCAGGCCTATAAACGCGCGGTTGAGGGTATGCAAGGGCTGCCCGTGACCATCCGTACCGTCGATATTGGGGCCGACAAACCGCTGGACCGCAACGAAAAAGCGGGTGATGCGCACCTGAACCCCGCTTTGGGTCTGCGCGCCATCCGCTGGAGCCTGGCCGACCCCGCCATGTTTTTGACGCAATTGCGCGCCATTTTGCGCGCCGCCGCGATGGGCCAGATCAAACTCCTTATCCCCATGCTGTGCGCGGTGGGGGAGATCCGCCAAACTTTGGCGTTGATTGACCAAGCCCGCGCCGAGCTGGACGCCCGTGGCGAGGTTTACGGCCCGGTCAAGCTGGGCGCGATGATTGAGATCCCCGCTGCGGCACTCACCTTGAACACGTTTTTGAAGTATTTCGATTTTTTGTCGATAGGCACCAACGACCTGATCCAGTACACCCTGGCCATCGACCGCGCCGACGAAGCCGTGGCCCACATGTACGACCCGCTGCATCCGGCGGTGCTGCAGTTGATCGCCAACACCATCAAACAAGCGCAGTTGCAGGGCAAAGAGGTCAGCATTTGCGGCGAAATGGCCGGTGACACCAGCCTGACGCGCTTGTTGTTGGGCATGGGTTTGCGCAGTTTTTCCATGCATCCGGCGCAGATTTTGACGGTCAAACAACAAATCCTGCGTGCCGACACCGGCAAACTGCAAGCCTGGGCCCAGCAGGTGCTGGAGGCCGAAGACCCCGCCAGCTTGCTCAGCAGTACGTGAGTGCTGCGGGTTGGAACCGCTCTATTTGCTATAAATAATATAGCAATTTAGGCAATAAATACGCCGTCTAGAGACGTATTTGAGCTAAATTTATCGTTTTCAGTGCTTGCCGAGGGCTTTTTCAGCCTGCACGTCCGCGTGGTAGCTGGACCTCACCATGGCACCCACCGCCGCGTGCGTGAAGCCCATCTCGTAGGCTTTGGCTTCAAACATCTTGAAGGTGTCCGGGTGGACGTAGCGCTTCACCGTCAAATGCGACCTGGACGGCGCCAGATATTGCCCAATCGTCAGCATATCGATGTGGTGGTCGCGCATGTCCTGCATCACCTGCAGCACTTCTTCGTCGGTTTCGCCCAGCCCGACCATGATGCCGCTCTTGGTCGGCACGTTCGGGTGCAGTTCTTTGAATTTTTTCAGCAGATTCAGGCTGAATTGGTAATCAGAACCTGGGCGAGCTTCTTTGTACAGGCGGGGTGCGGTTTCTAGATTGTGGTTCATCACATCGGGCGGCGCTAATTTCAAAATCTCCAACGCGCGGTCATCGCGGCCCCGGAAATCGGGCACCAGCACCTCGATTTCAGTATTGGGCGAGAGTTCACGGATGTTTTTGATGCAGTCGACAAAATGCTGCGCCCCGCCGTCACGCAGGTCGTCGCGGTCCACCGAGGTAATCACCACGTATTTGAGTTTCAGCGCCGCAATGGTTTTGGCCAGGTTGATGGGTTCGTCCACATCCAGCGGATCAGGCCGGCCATGGCCCACATCACAAAACGGGCAACGCCGCGTGCATTTGTCACCCATGATCATGAAGGTCGCCGTGCCTTTGCCAAAACATTCGCCGATGTTCGGGCAACTGGCTTCTTCGCAGACGGTGACCAGCTTGTTGGCGCGCAAAACGTCTTTGATTTCATAGAAACGGGTCGAAGGTGAACCGGCTTTGACGCGGATCCAGTCCGGCTTCTTCAGCACCTCGCCCGGCACCACCTTGACGGGGATGCGGGACAGCTTGGCACCAGCTTTTTGTTTGGCCAGCGGGTTGTAATCGGCTTGCGACTGGGCATCCCGCACCACAGGATTAGCGATAGGATGGGTGGTGGTTTCAGGCATAGTCATGGTGTTGTTCAATTCAGGGCGCTAAATAGGACACAAGCTTCTGGCTCAACACGCCAGCCGCCTCGTCCCAAGAGCAAGATACCCCTATTGTAGAAAGATCTACGGTCTGCAGCCCAGAATAACCACACGGGTTGATGCGGGAAAAGGGTTCTAAATCCATGGCAACGTTCAACGCCACCCCGTGGTAGGTGCAATGGCGGCTGACTTTGATGCCCAAGGCGGCAATTTTGCCCAGGCCGGCAAAGTTGATGGGGGCTGATTTTTCATCAGGCAGGATACCCGAGTCGTTGTTAACTCGTTTTTGCGGCCGCTGATCCAGCAAGGCGTGCGAACTCGGCTCGTCCAGCCGCACATAAATCCCCGGGGCTCCCGCCACGCGGTGCCCCGTGACATTGAAGTGCGCCAGCGTGCGGATCACAGCTTCTTCAATGCGGTAGACATATTCTTTGACAAAATACCCCGCTCGTTTCAAATCAACCAACGGATAAGCCACCACCTGCCCCGGCCCGTGGTAGGTCACCTGGCCCCCCCGGTTGGTCTGCACCACGGGGATGTTGCCGGCGTTCAATACATGCTCGGTTTTACCCGCCAAGCCCTGGGTGAAAACCGGATTATGCTCACAAATCCATAGCTGGTCAGGCAATAAATACGCCGGCTTTAGGTCAATTTGACCACTATTTTGCTGATGTCGCGCCTCTGTGAATGCCTGCATCGCTTCATACGTGGGTTCGTAGTCCACGCGGCCTAAGTGGTGGATGTCTATGCTCACAACACCATCTTCACCATCGGATGCGTCGACAACGTGCGGTACAACTCGTCCAATTGCTCGCGGTTGGTGGCGGTGATGGTGATGGTGACGCCCAGGTAGTTGCCGCCCTTACTTTCGCGCAGTTCGATGGTGGTGGCGTCAAATGTGGGGTCAAACTCGTGCGCGATGAGGGTGATGGCGTGGACAAAGCCGTCCACTTTGGCGCCCATGACCTTGATGGGGAAGGCGCAGGGGTAGACGATGAGTGATTCTTCGACCACGGGGGCGCTGGATGCGGCTGTGACAGCAGGTTTTTCAGGATTCATGCGGCAATTATCGCGCTGCAAGGGCCGTTGACGGGATACGCTTGCCAAATTGGCGCGATTCGCCAATGGCCAAGATGCCAAAATCCGTCGCTTTCACGCCCAATGCCTGTCGCGCAATAGCCAATTCGCGCGGCGGTTGGTCTAGCGGCTCGTCGGTGAGCGAAAACGTGCCCCAATGCACGCCAATGCTGCGTTTTGCGCCCACATCTTGGTGAATGCGCACCGATTCCATGGGGTTGACGTGCTGCTGCGACATGAACCAGCGCGGCTCGTAAGCGCCAATCGGAATCAGGGCCAGGTCAAAGTCGCCGCCCCGCTCTGCCGTTTGCTGGGCTGCAAACTTGGCGCGGGTGTCGGCAAAGTCGCGGCTGTAGCCGGTGTCGCCAGCGTAGTACCAGTGGAAATCTGGCCCCAGCACCGCCCAGCCGCCCCACAAGGTGCTGTTGCGGTTGCCCACCCCCCGTGCGGACCAGTGCTGCACGGGGGTGAGGTGAAAGTCCACGCCTTTCAGCGTGTGGTGCTGCCACCAGTCCAGCTCGACCACGCTGGTGATACCCAGGTCGGTGAACCAGGTTTTCAGGCCCAACGGGACGATGAAGACAGTGGTTTTACCAGCCGCCTTGGCGCGCTCGTCCAGCAGGGCGACGCTGGCGCGGTCCAAATGGTCGTAGTGGTTGTGTGAAATCAACACCGCGTCAATGGGCGGCAGATCGGCCATGGCCACGCCGGGCGGCTGGGCGCGTTTGGGGCCAAAGAGCTGAACGGGCGCGGCGCGGTCTGAAAAGATGGGGTCGGTCAACACATTCAGGCCGTTGGCTTGCACCAGAGTGGTGGCGTGGCCTATCCAGGTCACGGTGGGCAAGGCGGGGTAGCCTGGGCTCCCAGTTTGAGTCGATGGAGCAAGTGGACCGGGGACGAAGCTGACGTTCTCGGAGGCGTTTTCGATTCTGGCCTGAATCAGCGCCAGCTGGGGCGGCACGACAGGGGTGGGCTGCTGGGGCGGTTTGGGCAGTCCGCGCGAAGCCCATTGCCAGCGCAACAGGTCGCCAAAGGATTTATCGACCGCTTTAACGTAGTTGTTTTGAAAGCCGGTGGGCGTGTGGTGCGGCTTGCTGATGTCATAAACGGGGTTGGCATGGGCGCTGGCGTAGTGCAAGATTGCTATAAAAGACATAGCAATTAAGATATATTTAATGCCGGCTAGATGCCATTTTTGCATGATAAAACCTCAAAATGCGTCATGTCGGTCGGTTGGGTGTCGTGTTGATGCCGGTTCAGCGAACCAAGAGCACGCAAGCCACCGCCAGCCAGCCCAGGGCAAAGTTGATCTGCACCATTTTTTGCACTTGCCCCAAGCGGCGACCCGCCTCCGGCCAGTCGGACGCGGCGATGGCCAGCTTGGCGCGGCGAAACGGGCCGAAGTACAGGTGGCCAAAAATAGCGAACATCAATACGCCTATCCCCAGCATCAGGTGCCAGCCCAGTGGCGCGGCTTTCATGCCGACCGAGATCAGCATGCCCACACCGGTGAGCAGCAACACCGCGATGCTGAACCAGACCAGCGGGAAGAATCGCCCCATCACGCTGGCCAGAAGCGGAATCCGTGCCGGCGGCTGCAAAAGTTGAGCGGCCGCTGGGCGAAGCGCCAGCAACATGAATGTCATACCACCCAGCCATACGATGGCGGCGGACAGGTGCAAGAGTTTGGACAGGGTGTAGATCAAAGCAGGGCCTTCAAAAAATGAGCTTGTATTTTGCACCTTTCGCACCACGAACGCGCCACCGAGCGCGGTGTGCGGGTATGCCATGGATATGCCCAAAAACAAAGAAGGCCGGTAGGGCTAGACGACACCACGGGTTTTTACGTATAATGAGAGGCTTTGCTGAGCAGGCAACAAGTTACCAAGTGTGACTTGGGCGGTGAAAAAGCAAAAAAAGAGTGTGGAATATCAAACTCGAGTCGTGAATTTGGGTGTGGGCTTGGGTGGTAGGCTTTTTGAGGTTTTTTTCATATGTTGACGACGGCGCTGTTATCCAGACATTTGAAAAAGCAGCAAGCCTTGCTGGCCGATAAAATGGCAGCGGACAAAGTGGATAGGTCAGTGGTCAAGCCCATTGTCAGACCGCTTGAGGAGCCAGATGCCGCACTTGAAGATGATGGCGTTCCTTTGACGGCGGAGCAAGCAGCGCAACTGCGAGTAAGGCTGCGTAAGACAGGTTCGTTATTATCGCCATGGCGTTTGATCGCCGGCCAGTTGGGTGTGGGTGTCTTGTTGGCACTTGCCGTGTGGCTGGTAACGGGCAAGTCCGCTGTGGCGGTGTCGGTGGCTTATGGAGTTTTGGCTGTGGTGATCCCGGCGGCTTTGTTTGCCAGAGGTTTGATGAGTCAGTTCTCAAGCATGAATGCCATAACCGCTGGGTTTGGTTTTTTTGTGTGGGAAATGCTCAAGATTGCGGTGACCATTGCGTTGATAGCGGTGGCGCCAAAGTTGGTAGAGGGTTTGGACTGGTTGGCGATGCTGATCGGCTTGATCGTCACCATGAAAGCGGTTTGGTTGGTGTTGTGGTTGTCTGGTAAATTTAAAATAGCCAGCGCCACTGAGTAAAATACGTAGATAAGTACAGTTTTAAGATAATTAAGAGTTAAAAATGTCCGAAGCACTATCCGCAACAGCAAAAGCCGCAGAGCATGTGGCGCCCACGTCAAGTGAATATATTGTTCACCATCTGACACACTGGCAAAACAAGCCGCAAACCGAGATCGTCGACTTTTCTGTCTTCAATATCGACTCCCTTTTCTTCTCCATCCTGCTGGGCGTGGTAGGCAGCTTCTTCTTGTGGAAGGCGGCAAGCAAAGCAACTGCGGGCGTTCCAGGGCGTTTTCAAGCGGCCGTCGAGATTTTGTTTGAAATGGTGAACAACCAGGCCAAGTCCATCGTTCACAACGCCAACAGCCGTAAATTGGTCGCGCCATTGGCTTTGACGGTGTTTGTCTGGATCTTGCTGCTCAACGCGATGGATTTGTTGCCTTTGGATTTGTTGCCTTTGATTTGGGAAAAAATTTACGGTGCCATGGGTCACGACCCGCGCCACGCTTATTTGCGTGTGGTGCCCACCGCTGACTTGTCCGTCACCATGGGTCTGGCGGTGTCCGTCCTGTTTATCTGTCTGTTCTACAACATCAAGATCAAGGGCGTGGGCGGCTGGGCGCATGAGTTGGTCACCGCACCCTTTGGTACTAGTAAAAACCCGATTTTTGCCGTCATCTTGGCTGTGGTTAACCTTGCTGAGCAGTTGATCTCTTTCGTCGCCAAAACCGTGTCACACGGCATGCGACTGTTCGGCAATATGTACGCTGGCGAGCTGGTGTTCATGCTGATCGCTTTGCTGGGCGGTTCTTGGGCGCTGTCTTTTGAGGCGGGCAGCCTGGCTTTGTTGGGTTTGCATATCGTTGCAGGCTGGGCATGGGCGGTGTTCCACATCATCATTATTTTGTTGCAGGCTTTTGTGTTCATGATGTTGACCCTGGTCTACATCGGTCAGTCTCACGACGCGCATTAAGCCTGCCTGAAAATTTTCTGTATTGAGTTTCGTTAGTTTAGTTTTCCCTTTGTTTTTGTTTTTGTTTTTTTATATCTAGGAGTCATCATGGAAGTCATTAGTTTTGCCGCTCTCGCTGCTGGTTTGATCATTGGTCTGGGCGCTTTGGGTGCTTGTATTGGTATCGGCATCATGGGTAGCAAGTACCTTGAAGCAGCTGCACGCCAGCCAGAGTTGATGGGCGAATTGCAAACAAAAATGTTCGTGCTGGCTGGCCTGATCGACGCGGCATTCATTATCGGTACCGGTATTGCTTTGTGGTTCGCTACGGCTAACCCGTTCCTCGCTCAAATCGCACGTTTGGTCAAGTAATTGAACCATTTGTTGAGCAATTCGCTTAACGATTTGTTTTTTTACCAATCTTCATTTGAAGGGGACCTCCAATGAGCATTAATGGAACACTGATCGCGCAAGCCATCGTCTTCGCATTGTTGGTGCTGTTCACGATGAAATTCGTGTGGCCACCGATTGCGACTGCTTTGGACGAACGTGCTGCAAAAATTGCCGACGGCCTTGCTGCTGCGGACAAAGCCAAATCTGAACTTTCAAACGCCAACAAGCGTGTGGAAGAAGAGCTGGCCAAATCACGCACTGAAACCACCGTACGCTTGGCTGATGCCGAGCGCCGGGGTCAAGCGATCGTCGAAGAAGCCAAAGCCAAGGCAACTGAAGAAGGCAACAAGATCATTGCTGCCGCTAAAGTTGAGGCGGATCAACAAACCGTGAAAGCCCGTGAGACCTTGCGTGAGCAAGTGGCCGCGTTGGCTGTCAAAGGCGCCGAGCAGATTCTCCGCAAGGAAGTCAATGCCGGTGTCCATGCCGATTTGTTGGGTCGCCTTAAGACCGAACTTTGACCGAACTTTAAACCCTGAACCGAACTACGCGAGCACTATATGGCTGAACTAGCAACCATTGCCCGTCCATACGCTGAGGCGCTCTACAAAGCGACTTCGGCGGATTTGAACGGTGCGGCCATCTGGGTCGATGACTTGTCCGCCATTGCGCAAAATCCGCAGTTGCAGCAATTTGCTGATAGCCCAAAAACAAGCACCGATCAGGTCTTTGACCTGATGTCAGGTGTGACTCAAACGGCACTTCCCGACGCGGCCAAGAACTTCTTGCGCATCGTGATCGAAAACGGCCGTCTGGGTGCCTTGCCTGAAATAGCGGTCCAATTTCGCGCCTTGAAAAATGCGCAAAGCGGCTCGTCTGATGCGGTGGTGCACAGCGCCTTCCCGATTGATGGCGCCGCTCTGGCAGATTTGGCAACAACGCTGGAAAAGCAGTTCAAGCGCAAGCTGAATCTGTCCGTGGTGTTGCAGCCCGAGTTGATCGGCGGTATTCGCGTGGTGGTGGGTGACGAGGTGCTTGACACTTCTGTAAAGGCCCGTTTGGAGCAAATGAAAGTGGCTTTGACTGCTTAACCCCCGGGTCAGCGCAGTTGTGCCATTCAATCATTCCAAAGCCAGCCCTAATCAATTAACTAGCAATCAAGCTAACTAAAGAAAGAAGGAAAGAGTCATGCAACTCAATCCAGCAGAAATCTCTGAACTGATCAAGAGCCGTATCGAAGGCCTGTCAGCCAGCG
>JAYVJL010000142.1:0-21241 GCA_043769295.1 Polaromonas sp.
CAGCTGATCCATTTCCTCATAATCACCTTGCTGCAAATCAACGATTTCGCGTTCAGACGAGCCGCTGATCAAAATCATAGGGAAGCAGTTGGTCGTGGCGTTGGCTAAAGCGGTTAAACCATTCAAAAAACCGGGGGCGGACACGGTGAGTGCAATACCTGGCAGCTTGGTCAAAAAACCTTCTGCTTGCGCCGCATTGCCAGCGTGTTGCTCGGTCCTGAAAGAGATGACGCGCAAGCCTTCTTTTTGCATCTTGCGCGACAAATCGGTAATCGGAATACCTGGCACGCAATAAATGTTTTTAACGCCATTGAGCTTGAGTGCATCAATAACGAGTTGAAAACCGTCAATGGTTTCGGGTGTTTGCGTGTCATTTGTCATGATGAAATGTCTCTTCGTTTGACTTTAATAAAGGATATGCCACGCAATATGAACCAAAATGGATATGAGATAGACTCTTGTGTTATCCAGCTCCAGCAACGAAGAACTTCGCTACTTTATTAGTTGGTACTAATAGTCCATATTTAACGTCAAATAATTGTAGAAGTCTAATAAAAATTCATCATTGACCTTGGTCAATTTTCACAATAATTGAGCCTTGAATATGATCAAATTCTGATCTTATTCGAATTAATTCCAACACAGCAATTCCATGTCTTCCATTGAAAATCATCCCGAAAGAAATGTTATTCGGGTTCAACTTACGCAAAATGTTGTCTTGGGTGAATTAAATGCGCAAGAGCGCCAAGAGCTTGAGAAGCTGTTGGTGGTGGTTGATTGCCAGAAGGGCGATTTTTTATTGCGTCAGGGCGTGCATGACATGGAACAATATTTTGTGCTCGATGGTATTCTCAAACGCGTTGTTTCCAACGATCAGGCGAAAGAGATGGTGTTGAGATTTGCCGACAAGTCTGATATGGAAACCAGTTATGCCGCTTGGCGTTTGGGTACGCTGACACCTTACAGCATCGTGTCGGTGACCAAAGCCCGGGTGGCAAAACTGTCGATGCCGGAATGGATAAGCTTCATGGAGAGGCACCCGGCTATAAAACAGTCTTTTGAATATTATGTGATGCGCTTGATGAGCGAAATCATGGCGCATACCATCACACTTCATTTACTTGATGCACCGGGTCGCGTCAATCGTTTCATGCGCAAACAGCCTGACTTGTTTGAACGTTTACCCAAAAAAGAACTTGCCTCTTATTTGAATCTTTCAGCTGAAACACTGAGCAGACTCAAACAAAAAGGCAAGATTTAGTTTTGGAAAATTACGCTTAATCTACAGGTTGCTCTGCCGCAAATTCGTTCACTTTAGGTGGCCGTACTTTAGCGATGACTTTGGATACCAAAGGCCACACCAGCAAAATAATGGCCAGCGAAGAAATAATGCCCACCAACGGGTTCGACCACAAAACACTCAGTTCACCTTGCGATACCAGCATGGCTTGGCGGAATGAATCTTCCGCTTTATCGCCCAGAACCAAGGCCAACACCAGCGGAGCCAAGGGGTAATCCAGCTTCTTGAACAAATATCCGATCACACCAAAGCCCATCATAAACCAAATATCCAGCATGGCGCTGTGCACGGTGTAAGCACCAATAGCACAAATGACGATGATGACGGGTGCAATGATAGAAAACGGAATGCGGAGAATCGACGCAAACAAGGGCACGGTGGACAAGACCACGATCAAGCCGACCAAGTTGCCCAAATACATGCTGGCAATCAAGCCCCAAACGAAATCTTTTTGCTCAACAAAAAGCAGTGGGCCTGGTTGCAAGCCCCAAATCAACAAGCCGCCTAGCAAGACAGCAGCCGTAGGCGAACCAGGAATGCCAAGCGCGAGCATAGGCAACAATGCGGCAGTTCCAGCAGCATGCGCTGCTGTCTCGGGGGCAATCACACCTTCAATTTGACCTTTGCCAAAGTCCGCACCATTTTTTGACATTTTCTTGGCCAAACCGTAGCTCATGAAAGACGCTGGTGTTGCACCACCGGGTGTGATGCCCATCCAGATACCCACCAAGGAACTGCGAATAGAGGTCATCCAATATTGTGGCAATTTTTTCCAAGTGGCCAACACGATTTTGGGATCAATTTTTCCGCTCTTGCCTTGAAACTGCAAACCCTCTTCCATGGACAACAGAATCTCACCGATACCAAAGAGCCCAATCACGCCAATCAAGAAATCAAAACCACGCATCAGGTCTGGAATGCCAAAGGTCAAGCGGAGTTGCCCCGTTACGGTGTCCATACCCACCGCTGCCAACGCAAAACCAATAGCCATAGATGCCAAGATTTTGAAGGGTGAGCCTTTTCCCATTCCGACGAAGCTGCAAAACGTAAGTAGGTAAACAGCAAAGTACTCTGGTGGTCCAAATTTAAGTGCAAATTTGGCAACCAACGGTGCCATGAAGGTGATCATCACCACGGCGACAAAGGCACCAATGAAGGAAGATGTAAATGCAGTCGTCAGCGCCTCACCAGCACGGCCTTGCTGTGCCATGGGGTAGCCATCAAATGTTGTGGCAACAGACCAGGGCTCTCCCGGAATATTGAACAAAATTGAGGTGATGGCTCCGCCAAACAGTGCACCCCAGTAAATACATGACAACATGATAATGGCCGATGTGGGCGTCATCGTGAAGGTGAGCGGCAGCAAGATAGCAACGCCATTGGCGCCACCCAAGCCGGGCAATACGCCAATCAAAACGCCCAAAATAATACCTACAAACATCAAAAGCATGTTCATAGGCGTCAAGATGACGCTGAAGCCGTGAAATAAGGCGTTTAGTTCTTCCATGTCAATATCCAGTTAGGTGATTCAAAAAATCGGTTGGAAACTAAATTTAGTAGCCAAGGAAGTACAAGGGATCAAGACTTCCCTTGAATAAGGGAACCTTGAACCAAACTTCGAACATTAAAAAGAACATTACCATGATGGTCACGCCCGTAATAATGCTTCTGAGTTTGGAAAACTTGCCCAAAATAATCATGAACAAAGTGATATATACAGCTGAAGCCAGATACAAGCCAATAAATTGAACAGCCAAAACGTAGACCAAGGCCGGGATAAAGACTGAGAGAACGAGCTTAAGTTGTTCGTTATCAACAAATATATCGGTATTTTTATTTTTGGAAAACAGCGCTTGATAAAACAAACCCGTTCCAGCAATACATAGAATGACGCCGATATAAAAGGGAAAATATCCAGATCCCGGGCCGTCACTAGTCCAGCCAGCGCCCAGAGAACGGCTGCCAGTGATAACTACTATGCCCATCAGTAAAATTAAAGCGGCAACCACGGCCTCTACTACATTCGTGGCTATACCCTTGCGTTGCAGGCTGCTCTCTTGCATTTTAGACTCCATCAGGAATTTTTATAGAAACCATCATCCCAGAATGCCGGGATTCGAACATTAACGAACAAGCCCAGTCACCATGACTGGGCTTGTTTAGCTTACCGCTTGGTGCGGGTTTGCTGGTTTATTTGGCGATAAAGCCCGCTTCTTTCATTAACTCTCTGTGCATATTTTCAGCAGTACCCAGCCATTTTGTAAAAGCATCACCGGACAGTGCGGTTTGATTAAATGCGCCTTTTTCCATGTAGTCTTTCCATTCGGCCGATTCGCGTACTTTTTTGAGCATATTGACGTAAAAAGCTGTTTGCTCAGCGGTTACGCCGGGCGCCATAAATACACCGCGAAGCATCAGATAATCCGTGGAGACGCCAGATTCTTTGCAAGTAGGGATGTCATTCCAGGACAAGGTATCAGTCACTTTAGTTTTGTATGGCATCCGTGCATCGTCAAAAACACAGAGTGCACGCAATTGACCAGCACGCCATTGGGCAACAGCTTCAATAGGGTTGTTTACGCTTGAGTCAACATGCTTGCCGACAAGCTGCACAGCAACTTCGCCACCGCCCTTAAATGGAATATAGATAAATTTGGTACCAGTAGCCTTCTCAATGCCCGCTGTCAAAATTTGATCTTCTTGTTTAGAACCTGTTCCGCCCATCTTGAATTTAAGTGGGCCTGCAGCTTTGACGGCTGCCAAGTAGTCTTTACCTGTTTTATACGGTGTATCAGCACTGACCCAAAGTACAAATTGATCAAGCGCCATCATGGAAACGGGCGTCATATCGCGCCAATTGAATGGCACACCTGTTGCCAAAGGGGTCGTAAATAAGTTTGAGAGCGTGACAACCAATTTATGCGGATCACCTTTCGCACCTTTGACGTCCAAGAAGCCTTCTGCGCCTGCACCACCAGATTTGTTCACAACAATCATGGGTTCCTTCATCAATTTGTACTTGATGACGATACCCTGAATAAGACGGGCCATTTGATCAGCGCCACCGCCAGTACCTGCGGGCACAACGAACTCGACCGGTTTGGTTGGTTCCCAAGCTGCATGTGCCGGATTCATAACTGCAGTCATTGCAGTGCATGCTACCAGCGCAAGCAGGGTTTTCTTAAATACGTTTTTGCTTCTAAGTAAATATGCCATTTGCTTTGTCTCCCATTTTAATGAACAATCGCTTTGCAAGGTGACCACTAAATAAGTAATAACCTTGTACATGCAACGCGTGAATGGTCGCTCATGTTGACTTAAAAATGATTGACTGGGGTCAAGATTGCCAGATATTGAATCGATTCAAGGGTTTGTCCTAATGCAAGAACTTGCTCTTAAATTCGGGTCAAGAATGAAGCGAGACCAAGGGTTCAGGCTAAAGCAAAAAATAGAGTGCTAAAACATACAAAACGCAGGCGAAGACCTTTTTTAACGGAGCAATGTCAATGCGGTGCGCAGTGCGCGCGCCCCAAGGCGCTGTGGTCATGCTAGCGACGGAAATGATGAGTACACCAGGCCAGTAAAGGTAGCCAAATGCCTCTGAAGGCATGTCAGGCAGATTCCAGCCCGCCCAAACATAGCCCAAGGTTCCTGCCAATGCAATAGGAAAGCCGAGCGCGGAGGATGTCGCTACTGCGTTATGAATGGAAACATTACTCCATGTCATGAAGGGGACAGAAATAAAAGCACCCCCAGCGCCTACCATCGATGACAGCACACCAATGAGTCCGCCCACACTGAACATGCCCAACTTATGGGGCAGCACACGTGTCGGTTTGGGTTTGCGATTCAAAAACATTTGTGTTGCTGAGAAGGCAACAAACACGGCGAACAAAACACTCAGTATTCTCCCAGGCAATGCGACAGCCAGTTGTGCTCCTAATAATGAGCCAACCAAAATACCAGGCGCCAAGGCGAGGGCGACGGGCCAAAGCACCGCGCCTTTTTTGTGATGCGCACGCACAGAGGACAGCGAGGTAAAGCAGATCGTAGCCAGCGACGTTGCTACCGCCATTTTGACGATGTGGGTCGCCGGGAAGCCTTTGGCCGTCAGGATAAAGGTGAGGAACGGCACCATCAGCATGCCACCACCAATACCAAGCAAGCCCGCCAAGAAGCCAGTGACCAAGCCAAGGCTCAGGAGTTCAACTACCAGCAGAGGGTCAATAGCCATTAGGGGGTGAAATTGTTACAAGATATCACGATAAGGATATCACGACGATAAGGTGTCTGCAATGCTACCGAACCGGCATCCTGAACCGGGGTTCAGGTGGGCGAGGTCAGCCTCACTTTGGGTTCATCTAACGCGAGATGATCACGCTAGCGAGGAAATGTTCCAAGCCCGAGCTACAAGAGCATTGGTTCTAGGAAATTACAGCCCGATAAGCATTGCAGACACTTTAATTGTAGACCTGCAAAGCTTAAAGCGGGAAGGTTTTTGTGTGAAAAAGTAAAAGAAATCTAGATGAAATTTGAGTAACGTACTCAGAATAAGCGGCCATCTTCAGCTAAAGCCGTATCCAGCTTGTGAATAAGTAATGTCAGGCTGTTTTCAGCCATGTCTTCATGCCGGTAGTCTTCTGTTGCCTGTGTCGCATCCACGCTATTTTTAGAAACGGGTTGTTCTGATTTCTCAGCCTGATCAAAAGCCAGATTCAGCGCGGCCAGGACCGCAATCCGTTCTCGCGCTTTGATCTTTGCCGCATCACGAATTTTGCACATGGCGGAATCCACCATTTCAACCGCAGACATCATGTTAGATTCACCACCCTCTGGGCAACCAAGCAGGTAACTTTGACCCATGATTTGAACTTCAATTTGTTTCATGCAGGGTCCTTCATGGAATCGCCCGCCATGGCGTCTGGCAGCCGTTCAAGCAGGGCCTCAACGCGAGCTCGGGCAGCGCTGAGGCGCGACTTGAGCGAATCTCGCTCAAGTTCGATCAGATTGAGTTGTTCTGCCAACAACGCGTTGGTACGTTGTAACTCAAGATAACGCACAAGCAGGCGCTCGACGCGTTCCGTCACTTGGTGGATTTGGGTCTGGTTTTGCATAGCTGACAACATTGTAGGGTCTCTGTAGGACTTTCGCATTAGAATGTCGAAGTTGGTGCTCGCAGTGTGGTTCACATGCTGCAGTTCAACGGGAAGCAGGAGGGCAAACCATCACTGGCAAGCTTAACCTGCGCTGCCCCCGCAACGGTAAGTGGACGAATCTCGCGATTCCGTCTTCATCATAGCCACTGAGCGTTTTGAACACGCGCTTGGGAAGGCGATGGAGGTCGTTCCACCAGCCCGGATACCGGCCAACAAGGTGGTTGCACGTTTCACATTCGATTTTGTACTTGTGTGAATGGGCAGCAGTTCTGCCCATGTGCTGTCGGGGACGACGGCAAGGGCTTTGTTTTGAGTGTTTATATTTCATGAAAACTTTCTCCTCACCAGCGCGCTTGGCTGCGTTTCCTATGGCTTTGGCCGCAGCATTTTCGTCATTTACGGTGACTTCCTACGCGCAGTCTCAACTTAAAGAAACAGTGGTCACCGCCTCTCGTACCCAAACTCGTACTGACGACCTGGTCAGTGATGTCGTGGTCTTGGATCGGGCTGCTATAGAAGCCTCAACAGGTCGAACATTGGCGGAGGTCTTAGTCCGCGGTGCTGGTGTGCAAATGGCTTCAAATGGCGGTTTGGGTAAGAATTCCAGTATTTTTACGCGTGGTACAGAGGCGCGCCACACCATTTTGTTGATTGACGGTGTGCGTTATGGTTCGGCCACCACGGGTGCGCCTAGCTGGGACAATATCCCGTTGGACATGATCGAACGTATTGAGGTGCTCAAAGGGCCAGCCTCTGCGCTGTATGGCAGCGAAGCTGTAGGTGGTGTGGTTCAGGTGTTTATGCGCAAAGGCGTCAAAGGTTTCAGTCCTTTTGCCTCGGTGACGATAGGTTCCAACGCCTATGCACAACTATCTGCTGGATTGAATGGTGGCGATGGTGCCTTGAGTTACGCTTTCGGTGTTGAAAAAATCAAGGACAAAGGCTTTTCAGCCACAAACAGCAAGGCCGGAACCAGCTTCAACGAAGACCGCGATGGTTTCAAGCAAGATGCGGTTAATGCCTCGGTCGCTTACCAAATCAATCCAGATTGGAAAATTGACGCAGGTTTGCTGTATGCCGACGGTGTGAACAACTACGATGACAGCTTCAAAGGCGATACCCGTGCCTCGGTACGTACTCAAACACTGCGTGCTGGCGTGGAGGGCAAAGTTTTGCCCGGTTGGAAAACCCAGCTAAGTGTGTCTCAGGCGGTTGACAACACCAATGCGATTGAGTCTGCGTTCATGCCCAGTAAATTCAATACCACCCAGAGCCAAATCACATGGCAAAATGACATTGACACGCCTTTGGGTGTGGCCTTGGTTGGCGTTGAGCGCTTGACACAAAAAATAGACAGTTCGACCATATACGACGTGACCCAGCGCACCGTCTCGTCTTACTTTGTCGGCTTGAATGGTGCTTCTGGTGGCCATAGCTGGCAAGCCAATGTGCGCCGTGACAGCAACTCGCAATTCGGCGACAGCAACACCTGGTTTGCGGGTTACGGTTACAAAATCAGCCCGGCTTGGCGTGTCAATACCTCCTATGGCACCAGCTTTGTTGCACCATCGTTCAACCAGCTGTACTTCCCCGGTTTTGGCAATACGGCTTTACAACCCGAAAAAGGTCGCAATTTTGACCTGGGTGTGACCTACAGCGAGAATGGCCAGACGATGAAATTGGTGCATTTTGACAACAAAATTCAAGGCTTTATCACAAACACGACGAAAGCAGAAAGCATTCCGCGTGCCCGCATCACAGGCTGGACGCTGGGATACGACGGCGTGTTCGGTGCTTTCAATGTCCATGCTTCAGCCGATTCGCTGAACCCGCGCAATGAGTTGACTGACAGGGTGCTACGCCGCCGCGCACGCAACCAGGTCACTTTAGGTGCAGATTACACAACAGGCGCCTGGACATTGGGTGGCTCGTTGTTGAATGTTGGCTCGCGTTTTGAAGACGAAAAAAATACCCTCACACTGAACAGCTACACCACGCTGGATGTTTTTGTGAATTACGCGATCAACAAAGACCTGCAGTTGCAAACCAAGCTGAATAACTTGGCCAACAAGTCTTACGAGACGGCTAACGGCTTTAACCAAGCGGGCCGCTCTGTGTTTGTGACTTTGCGCTATGCCATGAAGTAACTGACCTTACTTCGGATAAGTATGTCAAAAGCTACTTGCCCAGCCATTTTGGTCGCTGCCCCCGCCTCTGGGCAGGGCAAAACCACAGTGGCTTGCGCTTTGGCGCGTCTGTACACGCGCAAGGGTTTGACAGTACGTGTTTTCAAATGTGGGCCTGATTTTTTAGACCCGTATTGGCTTGAACAAGCCAGTGGTGCGCCTGTGTATCAGCTCGACCTGTGGATGACGGGTGAGACGGATTGCGCACAGCGCCTGCATGATGCCGCACGTGTCGCTGACCTCATCATCGTTGAAGGCGTCATGGGCCTGTACGATGGCGACCCGAGTGCGGCTGATTTGGCGCAGCATTTTGGTCTGCATGTGCTGGCGGTGATTGATGCAGGTGCCATGGCCGGCACGTTTGGTGCGCTGGCACATGGTCTGCAAACCTACCGCGACGGTTTGCGTTTTGCTGGCGTACTGGCGAATCGTGTTGCCTCAGTCGGGCATGCTGAGATGCTCAAAATCAGCCTGCGTGACCCGCAGCAGTGGCAGGGCGCTTTGATGCGCGACGCTGCATTGTCGTTGCCCGAACGCCATCTAGGTTTGATCCCGGCCACCGAGTTGAGCGACACCCATGCACGGCTAGATGCAGCCGCAGATGCTTTGGCCACCACGCCTTTAGGGCAAATGACGATAGACGGTTTGAATGCTTGGGCGGTTACCTTTGCTGCACCAGAAGCCAATGTCGTCGCGGCCAAGTTGTTGACCGGCCAAACCATTGCCGTCGCCAAAGATGCCGCGTTTTGCTTTATTTACACGGCCAATATGGACTGTTTGCGGCAATTGGGTACAAAAGTTGTTTATTTTTCGCCGTTGAATGATGTTGAACTGCCACCTTGTGATGCACTTTGGTTGCCGGGTGGGTACCCAGAATTGCATACGCAAACCTTGGCGGGTAATAAAACCATGGCAGCGAGCATCCGTCAGCATGTCCAAAACGCAAAACCCGTCTGGGCGGAATGTGGCGGCATGATGGCGCTGTTTGACAGCATTGAAACGGTTGATGGTGTGGTTCACCCCATGTGGGGTTTGCTGCCGGGACAGGTGACCATGCAAAAACGATTGGCGGCGCTGGGTCCGCAGCAACTGAACGCATTTGAAAAGTCTTCGGAATCTCCTGAGGCTGTAGAACCTTTAAGAGGTCATGCCTTTCATTACTCAACTTGCCGTACGGATTTGGAACCCATAACGCGTTCCCAAGCCGCGCCTGCTAAAACTTTACGCGGTGAGGGTGAAGCTTTGTACCAAGCCGGTTCCATCCGTGCAAGCTACTTTCATGCGTGGTTCGCCTCCAGTCCCTCCGCTGTGGCACGGCTTTTTTTGAAGGTTGCAAAATGACTTCATCTATCGATACGTCGTTGCTCGGGCCGCAACGCATTGTGTGCATGACGGAAGAAACGACCGAATGGTTGTATTTGCTGGGTGAAGAGAACCGTATCGTCGGTATTTCGGGATACACCGTACGGCCACGTCGTGCACGGGGAGAAAAACCCAAAGTCAGCGCATTTTTAAGTGCCAAAATCGACAAAATTTTAGAACTCAAGCCCGATTGCGTCTTTGGCTTTTCCGATTTGCAGGCCGATATTGCCGCGGCGTTGATTCGTCACGGCGTACAGGTGACGGTGTTTAACCAGCGTAGCGTGGCTGAGATATTTTCAATGATGTACCAAGTGGCGGCAATGGTGGGCAAGGTTGAGCTGGGCTTGCAGCTGATAACCGACATGCAGACTAATTTGCTACAAATAAAAGAGCAATCTAGGAAATTAAAACGCCGGCCAGTGGTGTTTTTTGAGGAGTGGGACACGCCCAACATGAGCTGTATCGCCTGGGTGTCAGAACTCATCGGCATCGCCGGTGGTGACGACTGTTTCCCTGAGCTGGCAGCCATGTCCCTCGGCAAAGGCCGCATCATTGCAGACCCGCTGGAGATTGTGCGCCGCAGCCCCGACATTATTTTCGGTTCCTGGTGCGGCAAGAAGTTCCGACCTGAGAATGTAGCCGCACGTGAGGGTTGGCAAGATGTGCCTGCTGTCAAAAATAATCAACTTTTCGAGATCAAATCGCCCGATATTTTGCAGCCTGGCCCAGCGGCTTTGACCGATGGCGTGGCGCAAATGCACAAAGTCATCATGGCGTGGGGTGCTGACCATGGCTGACATACGGGTTGAAATACGAGCCAAGAGTGAATTGATCCTGGGAGGTCAAAAAAGTGGAAAGTCCCGCCGCGCGGAGTTGCTGGCGCGGGATTGGTTGCTGCAATCGCCACAGCACAAAGCGGTATTGATCGCCACCGCCCAGCCCTGGGATGAAGAAATGCGCCAGCGGATTTCGCGACACCAGCGTGACCGCGCTGAACGCGTGCCGGGTCTCGCCACCGTGGAAGAACCCTTGCAGTTGGCGCAAACGATTGCCCGTTTAAGCCAGCCCGACACGCTGCTGGTGGTCGATTGCCTGACGCTGTGGTTGACCAACCTGCTGATGCCTGCTGATGCTGAAAATACACCAAATAAGCCATCAAATATGGACTTAGCCGGCTATTTTATTGCCTATACTGCTATGTTATATATAGCAATTTTAGAGACAAAGCAAGAGACTAAAGGCCCCATCATCATGGTCAGCAATGAGATCGGGCTGGGCGTCATTCCCATGGGGCACGAGGTGCGGGCCTTTGTGGATGCACTGGGTAAGCTGAACCAAGACGTGGCGCACAGGTGCGACAAAGTCACGCTGATGGCCGCTGGTCTGCCTTTGAGTTTGAAATAACGATAAAAACCAACATCTTAAAAATTTTGCATGAATAAATTACTGCTTCTCGTATGGATGCTTGCTGTACCTGGCGGCATCGTCAGTGCCCAAACCAAAACTATTCAAGTCACCGACGACCGCGGCGTGGTGGTCAAGCTTGCCCAAACGCCGCAGCGCATCGTGAGTTTGTTGCCTTCTTTGACAGAATCGATATGTGAACTTGGTCAATGCCAGCGTTTGGTGGGAGTGGATCGTTACTCCAATTGGCCGATGGCCGTGACCAAATTGCCGCAGGTGGGTGGCGGTTTAGACCCCAACATTGAGGCGATCGTGGCATTGAAGCCAGATGTGGTGCTGATGGCCACATCCTCCCGCGCGAGTGAGCGACTGGAAGCCCTGGGCGTTAAAGTCGTGGCCTTGGAGCCGAAAAGCCACGCCGATGTGCAGCGGGTGCTGATCAAAATAGGGCAGGTATTGGATATTCCTGAAGACGTGGGCGCAAAACGTCTCTGGCGTTTTATTGACGCTGGTGTCTCAGCCGCCGCGCAGTCCTTGCCCGCCAAAGCCAAGGGCACTCGGGTGTATTTTGAGGTCAACCGCGCCCCCTTTGCCGCTGGAGAAACCTCTTTTATCGGTGAAACTTTAACGCGTTTGGGTGCTAAAAACATCATTCCCGCCGTTTTGGGGCCATTCCCCAAAATCAACCCCGAGTTTGTGGTGCGTGCTAATCCTGATGTGATCATGGTCGGCTTGCGCAACTCCGCAGGTATGGAACTGCGTCCCGGCTGGGCGGGCATGCGGGCGTTGCGCGAGAAGCGCTTATGTGTGTTTTCACTGGAAGACTCTGACGTCCTGGTGCGGCCCGGTCCACGCATGGCCGAGGCGGCCCGCATCATGGCGCAATGCCTGCAAACCAAAGCACCATGAGCCTGATTCACCCACATATCAACCCGCATGTTCACTTGAAGCAGCACCAGCGCGCCTGGCTGCTGGGCATGTCGCTGCTTGCCTGCATGGCGCTGTTGATGGTGGTGGGTTTGGGTGTGGGGAGCACCGGCCTGGAGAGCGTTTGGCAGATGTGGAAAGACCCTGTCGCGCAGCAAATCGTCGTCGACATCCGCGCACCGCGCACTTTGGGCGCTTTCTTGGCGGGTGCTTTGTTGGGTTTGGCCGGAGCGGTGGCGCAAGGTTTGTTTCGCAACCCGCTGGCTGATCCCTTTTTGTTGGGCAGCGCATCGGGTGCCTCGCTGGGGGTGGCGACGGCCTTGGCTTTTTTTGGCGTCAGCCCGTTTGCGACGCAGTGGGTGGTGCGTCTGGGTTTGACCGGTGCGGCGTTCATCGGTGCGGTGGCTGCGGTGTTGTTGACACTGGCCTTGGCGCGAGGTGTGCAGCACACGTTGCGTTTGCTGCTGGCGGGTGTGGTGGTGGGCGTGGTGCTGGGGGCGTTCAGCTCGCTGGTCACGCTGCTATCACCTGATATTTTGCAGGCCATGCAGGCCTTCATGCTCGGCTCCACCGGTTTTGTCGGCTGGGTGTCGTGTGCGGTGATGGGTGCTGTGCTGCTGCCTTGCGTGGTTTTTTCATGGCTGCTGGCGCGGGTGCTGGATGGTTTGGCTTTGGGTGAATCAACCGCCATCACGCTGGGTCTGCCCTTGGGCACATTGCGCTCGGCCTTGATTGCGCTGCTGGCACTGGCCACCGGCACGGCCGTGGCGCAGACGGGTTTGATTGCTTTTGTCGGTTTGGCCGCGCCGCATTTGGTGCGCTCGGTGGTGAAAACCACGCACGGCAAGTTGATTGTTCTATCCAGCTTGATGGGCGGGGTGCTGCTGCTTTTGGCTGATATTTTGGCGCGCAGCCTGATTGCGCCGCAGGAATTGCCGGTGGGCGTTTTAACGGCTGTTCTGGGTGGCAGCTATTTGTTGTGGCTGATGCGGAAAAAGACGCTATGACTTTTACTGTAAAAAACACAGCACTTCAGGCAGATCATATATCGGCCAAGCTCTCAAACACACCGGTGTTGCATGGCATCAACGTGCAGTTTGCGACTGGGCGCTGGACGAGCATTGTCGGCCCCAACGGTGCGGGTAAATCGACCTTGCTCAAGGTGCTGGCGGGTGTGTTGCCCCATGAAGGGCGTGTGGAACTGTTCGGCGAAGTCATGTCACACATCGCACCTCGTGAAAGAGCCAAAAAACTGGCCTGGCTGGGTCAAAACGAGGCCAGTGCGGACGATTTGACCGTGTTTGACGTCACCATGTTGGGACGTTTGCCACACCAGGCCTGGCTGGCCGCGCCGAATGAGGCAGACATCGCCGCCGTCGAACAAGCCCTGCGCAGCACCCAGGCCTGGGAGTGGCGGGGCAGGGCGTTGGGCCAACTTTCGGGTGGCGAACGCCAACGCGTGCTGCTGGCGCGTGCTTTGGCGGTGCAAGCCGATGTGCTGTTGATGGACGAGCCGCTGGCGAATCTGGACCCACCGCACCAGTCCGACTGGCTGGCTTTGGTGCGCCAACTGGTCGCAGAGGGCAAAACCGTGGTCAGCGTGCTGCACGAAACCACCATGGCGCTGCAGGCGGATGACATGCTCATCATGGCCGCTGGGCGGGTCACGCATTTTGGTCCCTGTGCCGACACCACAACGCACCAGGCGCTGGAACAGGTGTTTGAGCACCGCATCAGCATCAAATCATTGGATGGCCTGCGTGTGGCGCTGCCAAAAATGTAGTAAATCTTTATGAATGCCTTGGCAAAAATTCAGCAAATTTAGACGAATCCGGTAACAACCCCATGCACATCGAAACCCCACCCACAGAAAAACCCTACGAGAAACCCGAAGGCGAGCGGCGCGGCATCATCATCGTCAACACGGGTGATGGCAAAGGCAAAAGTACGGCGGCGTTCGGTCTGGCCTTGCGCGCGTTTGGCCGCACCCACGTGCATGGCTTGGGGGTCAAAATTTTCCAGTTCATGAAAGTGCCCAGCGCCCGTTTTGGCGAGCATCGCATGTTTGAGCAATTGGGCTTGCCCATTGTTGGCTTGGGCGACGGCTTTAGCTGGAAAAGCCAGGATCTGGAGCATTCGGCCCAACTGGCCAAAAACGGCTGGGAGAAAGCCAAGGCCGCCATCATGAGCGGCGACAACTTCATGGTGGTGCTGGACGAGATCACCTACCCGCTGATCTACGGCTGGATGCCACTGGACGATGTGCTCACCACGCTGCGCAATCGCCCCAGCCACGTCCATGTGGTGCTTACAGGTCGCCGTTGTCCGCCCGAAATCATTGAACTGGCCGACACAGTGACCGAGATGACGCTGGTCAAACACGCCTTCAAAGCCGGCATCCCGGCGCAGCGCGGGATTGAGGACTGAGGTGACCGAAGCGGCTGTCTTTACGAGTGTCTTTGCAAGTGTGTTCGCAAGCGCTTTGCTGATGGCATTTGCCGTTGACCACTTTTTCGGCGAGCCGCCGGCGCGTCTGCATCCCGTGGTGTGGATGGGCAATTATTTGAATTGGGCTGCTGCAAACATCTTGCCAAAGCCTGCAAAAGATGAAAATGCCCCTGATTACGCCTCATTTTTCGCTGGAGCTGTCGTGTGGATTGCCTCAGTAGCTCTTATTTTGATAGTGACTGGCGGTTTGCAATGGGCTATTTTGCAGTTGTCTGCCGTTTGGGCTAGCTTGTTACTTGGCTTGCTCCTCAAACCCTTATTTGCCTGGCGCATGCTGCGTCGTGAGGTGCAAGCGGTTGAAACGGCGCTGCAAGTTTCTTTAGAAGCGGGCAGGGCGCGCTTGTCCATGCTCGTCAGCCGCGACACCACGGTTTTGACCGAAGCACAGGTTCGCGAAAGCGCGATTGAAACCCTGGCTGAAAACCTCAACGACTCGGTCATCGCCCCGATTTTTTGGTTTGTTGTGCTGGGTTTGCCCGGCGCGGCGGTCTATCGCTTTGCAAACACCGCTGATGCGATGTGGGGCTACAAAGGTGTCTATAAAGGCCGAAACTGGGAATGGGCCGGCAAATGGGCGGCGTGGGCGGACGATGTGCTGTCTTGGCTACCCGCGCGCATCACCGCAGCGCTGCTTTGGCTGGTGTCTGGCTTCAAAGTCACCTCATTCTGGTCACGTTTGCGGCAGGAAGCCCCCAAAACGCCATCCCCCAACAGCGGTTGGGCTATGGCGGCTATAGCACTGCTGCTGAATATACAGCTTTCAAAACCCGATGTTTACACCTTGAACGCGTCTGGACGTGCTCCAAATGCAGCAGATACGCAAAAATCTATTAAATTAGCCTCAAAATCGGCATTAGCCGGCGTATTTATTGCCTATGCAGCTATATTATTTATAGCGTTTTGGATGCATGCATGAAACCGATAGCGACTCACGCAGCTCTAAGCCCGATGCCCAAGCGTATCCACGGCGGCACAGACGCGTTGGGTTTGCCGGTGTTTGACTTTTCCACCAACCGCAACGCCTGCGGCCCCTGCCCAGCGGTGCAAGAAGCTGTTGCGCAGGCGGATGCTTCGCATTACCCGGACGCCAGCTACACGGCATTGCGCAATAAGTTGGCTGCCTTTCATGGGGTTGATCCCCAACGAATCGTCATTGCCAGCAGCGCCAGCGAGTTCATTTTTCGCATCACCGCCTTGGCGAAGCTGCAAGGCGTCAGTTCCGTCTTTGTGCCACCGCACAGTTTTGGTGACTATGCCTACGCCGCCCAGGCTTGGGGTTTGCCTTTGACTGCAGATGGAAAGATTGCCGGCTTGGTCTGGCATTGCCAGCCGTCCAGCCCGCTGGGGCATCTTGATACCGACGCCGCTAAAGTCTCGTCCAAGGCGATCCATGTCCTCGATTTGGCCTACGCGCCCTTGCAATTGAGCGGTGGCGCGTCTGTGGATTCCCGCCTTCGCGGGAATGACGGCTTGCACGACGCGGTTTGGCAGCTTTACTCGCCCAACAAAGCGCTGGGTTTGACGGGGGTGCGTGCGGCTTATGCGATTGCGCCTCTGCGCTTTACATCACGTTCGGAAGACATGGTTAACCAATTGAGCGGCCTGTCTGCATCATGGCCACTGGGTGCCCACGGTGTGGCTTTGCTGGATAGCTGGGTCGGCGCTGATGTGCAAACCTGGCTCACCCACAGCCTGCAAACGCTGCAAGTCTGGAAAATGCGTCAAATTGTGTTGCTTGAATCGCTCGGGTGGATGTGCCAGCCCAGCGTCACCAACTTCTTTTGCGCCACACCGAAGTTTCCAAGTGGTTTAACTTTAGAGCAGGTTTTGGCGACGTTGCGGCAGCAAGGCATCAAACTGCGAGATACAAGCTCGTTCGGCTTGCCAGGCCAGGTCCGCGTCAGCGTTCAGCCGCCCGCCACCCAGGACGCCTTGCAGCAAGCTTGGTTTCACACGATTGAAGGAAATTTATGACCGCAAAAGCCATCATGGTTTTAGGCACCACCAGCGGTGCTGGCAAAAGCTGGTTGACCACCGCGCTGTGCCGCTACTACGCCCGCCAAGGCTTGAAAGTCGCGCCCTTCAAAGCGCAAAACATGAGCAACAATGCGCGGGTCGTCGACGGTGGCGAGATTGGAAGTGCGCAATACTTTCAGTCTCTCGCCGCCAACGCCGTCCCTGAAGTCCGCATGAACCCGCTGCTGCTCAAACCCGAGCGCGACACCCACAGCCAGGTCATTTTGCTGGGGCAGGTGAACGACGAACTGACGCAGGCCCCGTGGCGCGACCGCAGCGAACGTGTATGGCCGACGGTGTGCCTGGCGCTGAACGAGCTCATGGCTGAGAACGACGTGGTCGTTATCGAAGGTGCAGGTTCGCCCGCCGAGATCAACCTCAAAGCCAACGACATCGTCAACATGCGGGTGGCCGTCGCAGCTAACGCCGCCTGCCTGCTGGTCACAGACATCGACCGGGGCGGTGCGTTTGCCCATTTGTACGGCACGTTTGCGCTCTTGCCGGCTGACGAGCAGGCGCTGATCAAAGGCTTTGTGTTGAACAAATTCAGAGGTGATGAAGCGTTGCTCGCACCCGGCCCTGAGATGTTGCGGGAGATGACGGGCGTGCCAGTCGTCGCCACTTTGCCCATGTGGTGGCAGCATGGCCTGCCTGAAGAAGATGGTGTGTTTGATATGACCCCCACGTTCGGCACTGGCGTGTCCTCTCTGCCCCCCGAGGGGGCTAATTCACCTAGAGGCGGCTCGTCGGTGAATTGCCTTCCCTTTAAACTGCCGTTGACGATTACCGTCATCGCCTACCCCCGCATCAGCAATCTGGACGAGTTCCAGGCGCTGAAAAATGTGCCCGGCGTGCGCCTGAAATGGGTGCGCAGCCCGAACGACATCATCGATGCCGACTGGGTCATCCTGCCCGGCAGCAAACACACCAGTGGCGATCTGAGTTGGCTGCGCGCGCAAGGCCTGGATGCCGCCATTGCCGCGCACGCCGCGCAAGGCAAAGCGGTGCTGGGCATCTGTGGCGGATTGCAGATGCTGGGTGAGGCGTTGATTGATATGCACGACATTGACGGGAATGCGCCCGGTCTGGGTTTGCTCCCACTGGTCACGAATTTTGAAATCACCAAAACCGTGCAGCACCGCCAGACCCAGTTTGGCACCTTGACCGGCTTGTGGTCCAAGTTGAGCGATGTGACCGTAGCCGGCTATGAAATCCACCATGGCCAAACAGCACAACACCCCGCCATGGCCAAAGCGGGCGATGTGGCTGTCGCTGTGCTGCCGGCTGCGTTGGGCTGGCAAAACCCGGCGGGCAACGTGCTGGGTCTGTATTTGCACGGCATGTTTGAAGACCCCGCCGTCTTGCAAGCGCTCTTTGGTGCTGCCACGCCCACGCTGGATTCTGTTTTTGACGGTTTGGCTGATTACATCACTCAGCATTTTGAGAAAAATTTCCTTGATTCATTGATTAATTGATACGTTAAAAGACCAACCATGACCGCTTTCTCCCTGCCAACCCTGCAAGACATCCGCAACCCTGCCTTCACGGCCAAGCTGCAGCACAAAATCGACAACACAACCAAGCCGCTGGGTTCGCTTGGTCAACTGGAAGGTCTGGCGCTGCAGCTCGGGCAGATTTTGGGCACAGAATCCCCCCGGCTCGACCAGCCGCAGATGCTGGTGTTTGCCGGCGACCATGGCTTGACGGCGCGTGGCGTCTCTGCTTTTCCCAGCGACGTGACCTGGCAGATGGTGGAAAACTTTATTGCTGGCGGCGCTTGCGTCAGCGTGCTGGCCAAGGCCAATAACATCGCTTTGAATGTGGTGGATTGCGGCGTGAACCATGAGTTTTTGGACGCCACTCAAACGCCACGTACAGGTTTGCTGAGAGCCAAAATCGCCAACGGCACAGCAGATTCATCCGCCGCCGCCGCCATGACCGCTGCTCAATGCCAGCAAGCGATTGAAAACGGCATGGCGATTGTCAAAAAACTGCCGGGCAACGTCATTTTGCTGGGTGAAATGGGCATAGGCAACACCTCGGCGGCATCCCTGATATTGTCGCGTTTGGGTGGTTTGGACATTGCCGACTGCACCGGCGCTGGCACAGGTTTGGACGGCGCAGGCATTGACCGCAAGACGGCGGTGCTGCGCGAGGTGCTGGCGTTTCATGCGGATGTGACTGCACCATTGGATGTGCTGGCTGCCTTTGGCGGTTTTGAAATGGCCACCATGCTGGGTGCGGTGTTACAGGCGGCGGCAGAGCGGCGCATCATCGTGGTAGACGGTTTTATCACCACAGCGGTGATCTTGGTCGCCAACGCCTTGCAGCCCGCCGTGCTACAGCGCTGTGTGTTCGCCCACCGCTCGGGTGAGCGTGGGCACGGGTTGATGTTAGAAAAGTTGAATGCAAAACCGCTGCTGGAGTTGGGTTTGCGCTTGGGCGAAGGCTCAGGCGCGGCGCTGGCTTGGCCGCTGCTGGTGGCAGCTTGCACAGTGTTGCGGGATATGGCGAGTTTTGAGTCGGCAGGGGTGTCGGAGAAGTCAGCTTGATACAAAGATGTTTACAAAGCTGTTGCCAACACAGCTTCGACCGTACGGATCAGTTCTTCAGGGGTGACAGGTTTGACCAAGTGCGCGTTGAAACCAACTTGCGCAGAATTATCTTTATCGCGTGATTGCCCAAAACCAGTCAACGCAATGATGGGGATGTCGCGGCTGACTGGCAACAATCGCAATTGTCGTGCAACTTCATAGCCATTCATGTCGGGTAACCCAATGTCCAGCACGATGGCATCAGGACGCTGCATCATGACAGCCGCCAAGGCATCAGCGCCGTTTATTGCTTCAATCACGTGATAACCCGATAACCTGAGCAGTTCGGCCATGACGACACGGACATCTGCGCTGTCTTCAACATACAGCAGCGTACGTGCATTCGCAGCGATTAAATGTTCAGAAGCTGGCGCGGGTTGGTCAACAGGTGCCGGCACCGCAGGAAAGTGGCAGATGAATGTGCTTCCTTGATTCAGCCCGGCGCTTGAAACTGTTACCGTGCCTTCGTGTAGTTTAACCAACTGCCTGACCAGCGCTAAGCCAACACCCATGCCGCTTTGGTCGCCAGTGATAGGCGACGGACCCTGTATAAATGGTTCAAATACCTGCGTCAGCAGCTCTGATGTTATGCCTTCGCCTTGGTCTTGCACTGATATCACGGCTTGGTTGTCAATCAATTGCAGATCGACATTGATACTGCTGCCTGCCGGGGAAAACTTCAATGAATTGCTGATGAGATTGATGAAAATCTGCTCAATTCGCACCGGATCGGCATTGATCCACACCAATTCAGCGCTGACGTTGATGCTATGGTTGTTGACGCGCTGCGCAGCCTTCAAACTATTAACGCAATTTTGCAGGCATTCAGCCAGATTCACAGGCTGCGGATTTAGAACTATCTTTCCAGCCATTAGTCTGGACATGTCCAGCAAATCATCAATGATGTGAATCAGGTGACGGTTTTGTCGTCTGATGATGCCTAGGTGGTGGTTTGAGTCCTTCGCGCTCTTATTGTCAAGCGCCAAAATCTCGACAGCACCAGAGATGGCGGCCAATGGATTACGCAATTCGTGCCCCAGCATGGCTAGAAAATGATCTTTGGCTGTATTTTCTTTTTGAATGGCTTCGTAGGCTTGATGCTCGACGACGAGCAACCGCTCTCGTTCAGCCTCTGCTGCCTGACGCGCCAGGCGTTCTTTTTCAAGTAACTTGCCCGCATTAGCCAAAGATTGGTTCAATAGATCAACCTCGACGATAGATGTGTGTACCACCATCTTGGGTGCCTGGCCTTGACCCAGCGCGACAGCAGCAGCGCTGGCATTTTGCACGGCCGAGACAAATCGTCGGCTAAATGCAGCTGCCAAAATTGCAGATACCAACATGGCTAACAAAAAACCAGCGGTTGCAATTTGCACTGCAAGAACGATAGGTGCATCGATGGAAGTCGTCGGTGCCGCCACAGCAATAGTCCATCCCGTCAATTCAGAATGGTTAAACGCGTCGTACGACTCGATGCCTTCCATCGTTGAATGTCGGATCAAGCCTTGGTCTTTATCGGCAGCAGCTGCAACCAGTTCGGGTCTTGCATTCCGACCCACAAAGTCGTCGCTTTTATGGCTGCGCGCAATGAACCGGCCAGTGCGGTCAATCACTGCAACGATCCAATCAGCCGGTATATCCAGCTGTTTGGCAATGTCTTTCCAATGTGATAATGAAAAAGCTTGAGCTACGACATATTTAGTAGTGCCAACTGCGGCAGTGGGTACGTAAACAGCGATGAGCTCACGCCCAGTGACAGGTCCCACAAATACATCCGACACAAACGGT
>JAYVJL010000143.1:0-10282 GCA_043769295.1 Polaromonas sp.
GCCCACGTTTTCACCGGGGTTGATGGTCACATTGGCGCTGTCAAGCAAGACTTTGGCACTGCGACGCAGCACCACGTTTTTAAGAGTAATCATGAGAAAGAATCAGAAGAGGTCGCTATAGGTCGCTACGGGCGGTAGCGAGCGCAACTAAGTATTATCCCTTACTCTAGGTTTATTGCGTCAAAATTTTACCAACCGTCTCGCGGGTCAACGCTGCTTGTACGATCAGCCACGCGCAAAAAGCCTGTACTTCAGGGCGCTGGTCACCGCGCGGGCCGACGATGAGCCAGTAGGCCAAAGGCGTTTCCATCCGCTCTGTGGGCAGCAATTCAATCAAGTCTTGCTTGACCAAATGGTCGGCAATCAGCGACATGCGGCGCAGCGCCACGCCCTGGCCGGTGAGGGCGGCTTGCACGATCTGGTGCGAGTAGTTGAAGTACAACCAGCGTTTGGGCTCCAAATCGGAAATTAGTCGCGCTGTCGGTCGCTCAATGGCCGAGCAGCAAGCAATTTAAATCTAATTGCGAATCATTCTCATTTACGTATAAAATACAGGCATCACAGGTTTATTGATGTCTTTTTTTGTAACGTAAATGGAGGTTCTCTTGGCTCAACTCTCAATCGCTAAACACAAGGCGGGTACTTTTCAAAACGCTAATTTGTTGCCTATCGCCGCAGCGGTAGCAATTTTTACAACCATGTCTAGTTCGAGCTGGGCTCAGGCAGCATCACTGCCAGAAACAACCTTGGCGCCAGTCCTTGTGATTGAAAAAGCTATCGCGCCAGAAGGCAAAGACGCGTTGCGAGCTACTGAAACGGGTATTGGCAAAGGCAAGCAAGCCTTGCGTGATATTCCACAGTCCATCACGGTGGTGACTGAAAAGCTGATCGACGACCGAAATTTGGACACTTTGAAAGAAGCGCTGCACAATACCGCTGGCATTTCATTCTTGGCGGCTGAGGGTGGTGAAGAAGACATCCGTTTGCGTGGCTTCTCCCTGGCGGCGACAGGCGACATTTTTGTAGACGGCATGCGCGACCCTGCGTTTTATGACCGTGACACCTTCAACAACGACCGCATTGAGCTGCTGCGCGGCTCGGCCTCCATGCTGTTTGGCCGTGGCTCCACCGGCGGCGCGGTCAACCAGGTCAGCAAGCAACCCCGTTTGATTGACGAAAACTCCGTCGATGTGACGGTGGGCAGTCATAACTACAAACGCGCCGTCGGTGACTTCAACATCCAGACTGGTGAAAACGCCGCCTTGCGCATCACCGCCATGGCGACCAAGGCCGACAACAATGGCTCGGGTAGCAGCATTGATAAACGCGGCGTGGCTGGCACGTACCGTTGGGGCATTGGGACAGCCGATGAGTTCTCCGTCGGCCTGTATTATTTGGACAACAAAAACGGCATGAACTACGGCCTGCCGTGGATTCGTTCAAGCAGTACGGAAACCAGCGCGGTGGGTTTGTTAACCCAAGCCGACGCCAGCGCCTACTACGGCATGGCCAGCGACCACAACAACGGTGGCGCAAAATCTGCCACGGCAAGCCATACGCACCGTTTTGACGATGGCAGCGAACTCAAAACCATGGTTCGTCAAGGCTCTTACGAGCGCGACCAGCGCGCCAGTGCGGTCCGCCGTCAGCCTTTGAATCAGGATGGTACAAGTTGTCAGGCTGCTTTTGTGGCAGGCTCAACCACCACGCGTCAAACGGCCTTGTTTGGTCCGCTGACTGATTCTTCTGTGTTGTGCCGCGGCACCAACAACAAAATCCAGGACATGCAAACCACGTATATCCAAAGCGATTACAGCAAGAAGTTTGAGGCTTTCGGGGTCAAGCATGAGGTGTTGACAGGTATTGACTATGCCCATGAAAAGTTTGCCAACTACAACGCGACGGGCACGCTGGTCAAGGACAACATCAAAGTCGGAACGCCCAACGACGGTAATGGGGTGAATGAAGATCTGCGCGTCCTCAGTGTGGGTCGCACTTTTGACGCCACTGCCGTGGGTTTGTACGTGCAGGACATGGTGCAGGTTGCACCTCAGTGGAAGGTGTTGGGCGGTTTGCGTGTTGACAACTTCAAGGGCAAATACAACGCGGCGATGGCAAACGCAACGGCGGCTGCCTACAACGAACGCTCTGACACACTGCTCAGCAAGCGTTTGGGTGTGCTGTATCAACCGACAGATACCAGCTCGTTCCACTTTTCCTACGGCACATCGTTCAACACGTCTGGCGATACCTACCAGTACGACAACCAGACCGCCAACACCAAGCCCGAAGGTAGCGTGAACTACGAGCTGGGTGCCAAGCTGGACTCTGCCGACAAGCGTTTTACCACCCGTCTGGCTTTGTTCTACGCGATCAAAAACAACGAGCGTAATCGCGACCCTGACTCTGCTGCGACACAAAACTTGCAGTCCGGCAAGCGCCACGCCGCTGGTTTTGAAATCGACGCGACCGGCAAACTGACCAAAGAGTGGGAAGTCTACGGCTCGTATGCGTTTACACCGATCGCAAAAATCGACGCGGGTGCGCCGGGCGCAACTTCAATCAACGGCATAGGTGAAGGCGCGGGTGCACGCTCGTCGCTCACACCCAAGCACAGCGGCACGGTGTGGACAACCTACCAGATCACGCCGCAGATCCGCGTCGGTGGTGGTTTGAATTTCCGCAGCGAGCAAACACCCAACCGGAACCCGGGTTGGGTCGCTGCCAGCTTTGTGACGGGTGATCTGATGGCTGAATACACCTTCGACCGCTACACGCTCAAAGCCAATGTCAGCAACGTCACCAACAAACTGTACGCTGATGCGCTTTACACGGGGCATTACATCCCTGGTGCAGGCCGCGTGTACCAGTTAACGGCTTCTGTGAAGTTCTAATCGGTGGTTTTCTAGCCTGCGATGCTGGCTAGAATTTGGTCATGCTCCAACATCTCAAACAGGTACTCACACCCGCCGAAGTGCGTTTTGCGCAAGCCGAGCTGGTGGATGCCCCTTGGACGGATGGCCGGGCCAGCGCGGGCACGCAAGCCGCACTGGTCAAAAACAACGCGCAGCTGCCACATGATTGTGATGCTGCCAAAGCTTTGCGTACCGTGGTGCTCAAAGCCTTGGACAAACACCCCATGTTTTTTGCGGCAACGCTGCCCAAAAAATTGTTCACGCCGCGCTTCAACCGCTATGGTCAGACAGCGCAGGCTGACCCCCTGTCGAATCCCATGTTTTATGGCGCGCATATCGACAACGCCATCCGCTTTGCGCCAGATACCGGCCAACGGGTGCGCACCGACATTTCGGGCACCCTGTTTTTGTCGGACCCCGACACCTATGACGGCGGCGAGCTGGTGGTGCATGACACCTATGGCGAGCAACGCATCAAATTACCCGCTGGCGATTTGGTGCTCTACTCGGGCACCAGCATCCACCAGGTCACGCCTGTCACCCGGGGGGTGCGGCTGGCCTGCTTCTTCTGGATTGAAAGCATGGTACGCAGCGACGAACAGCGCCGCATTCTGGTTGATTTAGACGGCAATATCCAGGCCCTGCGCAACCAGCATGGTGAAACGGCAGAAGCCGTGGCCCTGACTGGCACCTACCACAACCTGCTGCGCATGTGGGTAGATACATGATGGCGGTTCTCTCTCCTGCTGGGACGCTCCAAGTGAACCAGCTGCCTGCCGGCATCGCCACCCTGGCTGACCACGAACGCCAGGCTCGCACCCAGCTTGACGACAATGCCTGGGCCTATTTCAGCGGCGGGGCAGGGGACGAAATCACCGTGCACGCCAACCGTTGCGCCTGGGACGCGCTGCAACTGCACCCACGGATACTGCGGCCTTTGGCAGGCGGTCACACCCGCACCCAGCTTCTGGGTAAAACGCTGGCGCATCCGATTTTGCTGGCGCCTGTGGCCTACCAACTCATGGCACACCCCGATGGTGAGCTGGCCACCGCCCATGCCGCCGCTGCACTGGGCGCAGGCATGGTACTCAGCACGCAAACCAGCGTCGCCCTTGAAACCGTGGCTGATGCCGTTAAAAACGAGCCCGGCCGTGGCCCACTGTGGTTTCAGTTGTACATGTTTCATGACCGTGGTTTTACGCGCGATTTGGTGCAGCGCGCCGAGGCCGCGGGCTTTGAAGCGCTGGTTGTTACTGCCGACGCCCCCACCAGCGGCTACCGCGATCGGGAGCGTCGTGTCAATTTTCGCCTACCGGCAGGCGTATCCGCTGTCCATTTAGCGGGCTTGCCAGCACTCAAAACATTACCCAATACCGCCTTGCAAACCGGTCAAAGCGCCTTGTTCGACGGTTTGCTGGCCAACGCACCGACATGGGCCGATATTGCCTGGCTGCAAAGCATCACCCGTTTGCCGATTTTGCTCAAAGGCGTGCTGCACGAGGCCGATGCCCGCCAGGCTGTCGACATGGGCGTGGCTGGCATCATCGTCTCCAACCACGGTGGCCGCACTCTGGATACGGTGGCCGCCACCGCCTTGGTGTTGCCCAGCATCGTGCAGCGCGTTGCGGGTGATGTGCCGGTGCTGGTGGATGGCGGCATCCGCCGTGGCACTGACGTGTTCAAAGCCATCGCCCTAGGGGCCAGTGCGGTGTTGGTGGGGCGACCGGTGGTGTACGGCTTGGCCAACGCCGGTGCGGTGGGCGTGGCGCATGTGCTGCGGCTCTTGCGCGACGAGCTGGAGATCGCCATGGCTTTGAGCGGTTGCGCCACTTTGTCGCAGGTGGGCGAGGCCAGTCTGTATCGCTGACCTTTGGGATTGACTGCAAGCATTTAAATGCTCATTTTCATGTCTCTAAATGCGATTGGTTCTCATTTGGATCGTATAATTGGTGCCACGCAATAAATATAGCCATGACCGCAACCGCAATGCCTTCCTTTCCAAGTTCCGCGAGTTTCTTCGCTGCCAACCGAAATGTCGTGATTGCCGGTTCAGTGCTGATGTTCCACGCACTGGCGATCTGGGCCTTGCAAGCCGGCTTGGTCATGCGCGCTGTTGAAATGATCATGCCCGTCGAGGTGCTGGCGCAAATCATCGACCTGCCCACACCCAAAGTCACCTCCGCGCCACCCAAACCGCCAGAGCCTATCAAACCAGTGGCGCCCATACCCAAATTGGTCAAGCAGGTGGCGCAAGCTGCACCAACCTTGCTGGCTGTTCCCGACGCAATACCCACCCCCCACGCGCCATCGGTCCAGCCCATCGCGCCGCCCGCACCCTACACGCCCGCCGTGCCTGTAGCCGCTGCGGCCGCTGTGGCGACGCCTGCACCGCCCGCACCCGCCAAGATCGTTCTGCCCTCCAGTGATGCGGATTATTTGAGCAATCCCAAACCGCCTTACCCGCCCATGAGCAAACGCCTGGGCGAGCAGGGCAAAGCCGTCATCCGCGTGTTGATTGGTGCTGATGGCCTGCCCCAAAAAGCCGAGTTGCGGCAATCCAGCGGCTTTGAGCGCTTGGACCAGTCCGCGCTCGCCACGGTGATGAAGTGGCGCTACGTCCCCGGCAAGCGAGATGGCGTCCCAGAGGCGATGTGGTTCAGCGTGCCTATCAGTTTTATTCTGGAGTGAGATTGCCCCCACGTTTGTCACTTCGTGTACTGCGCTGCCCCCCCTAGGGGGCTAATTTACCTCGGGGCGGCCCAGCGGGAAATTGTTATGTTTTGACTATTTTTGTTATTTTTTTTGAACAGTTTTTGAAATTTAGGAGTGTGTCAATGAATTCCCAGTTTGGTTTGATGAACGTGTGGGCGCAGGGTGATCTGGTCACTAAAACCGTGGCTTTGCTGCTGCTGGTCATGTCCTTGGCATCGTGGATGGTCATCATCATCAAGACCCTGGACATTCTCAAATACAAGCGTCTGGCCGCCGAAGCCGAGGCTTTTTGGCACAGTGAAGACTTCTCAAAAGGTGTTTCGCAACTGGGTGGGGGCTCTGAAAACCCACTGCGCCAGCTGGCGCTTGAAGGCCGTGAAGCCGCGGCACACATTTTAAACACCGATGGCACGCCCGCCAAAGCGCAATTGCATGACAGCTTGGACAAAAGCGAATGGATCACCCGCAGCTTGCGCAACACGCTGGACGAGTTCACCGCCAAGCTGCAATCTGGCTTGGCGATTTTGGCCTCCGTCGGCTCCACCGCGCCGTTTGTGGGCCTGTTTGGCACGGTTTGGGGTATTTACCATGCCTTGCTCAGCATCGGTATGGCCGGTCAAGCCACCATCGACAAAGTCGCCGGCCCGATTGGCGAATCCCTGATCATGACCGCGCTGGGCCTGGCCGTTGCCATCCCTGCCGTGCTGGGCTACAACGCTCTGGTGCGCGGCAACAAAGGCATTTTGATGAAGCTGAACCGCTTTGCCAACGACCTGCACGCCTACTTTGTGACCGGCGCACGCATCAAGAACAGGAGCTAGATCATGGCATTTGGAACCCAGGACGACACCGACGAGGTGATGAACGAGATCAACATGACGCCCATGGTGGACGTGATGCTGGTGCTCTTGATCATCTTCATCATCACCGTACCCGTGATGAAACACGCGGTCAACATCGACCTGCCCAAGGCCAGCAACGTGCCGCAAGATGCCAAACCGGAGACGATTCGCCTGTCTGTGGACGCGGCGGGCGACTATTATTGGAACGAAAACAAGGTGACAGAAGAAGCCATGCTGTTGCAACTCAAAGCCGCCTCCACCCAGAACCCTCAGCCCGAGTTGCACCTGCGTGGTGACAAAGCGGTGCGTTACGAACGCGTGGCTATCGCCATGGCTGCCGCGCAACAGGCGGGGATTCGGAAAATTGGGTTTGTGACCGAACCAAAAAATTGAAAATGGGTTTTTAGATATGTACGCAGGTGACTTATTTTTGATCCAAGGCAAATTCTTCTAGTCTGTAGCCTAAGCCCCTTTGTGTATGTATCAACGGCCTGTCATAACCTTCATCAATTTTGCTGCGCAAGCGGCGAATAAATACGTCTACAATATTTGTCAAAGGGTCCTCGTTTGTGCCCCATACGTTCGCCAAAATACGTTCTCTGCTGAACAGTCTGCCCGGCGCAGACATCAGCAGTTCTAACAAGGCAAGTTCTCGCGCTGTCAGAGCAATCACTCGCCCAGCTCGACTGGCACGCATTGAGCGCATGTCTAGTTCTAAATCTGCAACAATAAGTATGTCTTTTATAGTGTCGTGTTGCAGTGAACCACGCCTTCTGAGTGCTTCGATACGTGCTAGAAGTTCTTCAAACTCAAATGGTTTTACCAAGTAATCGTCTGCGCCCAAGCGCAAACCACTGACGCGATCTTCCAAGGTACCAAGCGCTGTAAGCATCAAAATAGGAAGTTGAATCTTCGATGCCCTTAGCGTTTGGCAAACTTCTAATCCACTCATGCCGGGCAGCATAACGTCCAGCAGCATCACCGTTACTGTGCCATCCTGCGCGGATTGGCTGGCCGCGACTCGCGCCATTGACAGGCCATCAAAGCCATTTTTCGCAACTGCAACACGATAACCCTCGGCCCGCAGCCCACGGTCAAGAAAATCAGCTATACGGGTGTCGTCCTCTACCAGAAGAATATTCATAGTCTTTGATTTGATTGCGGTGTCAACAAGGGCAGCAGAAGCGTAACCGTGGTACCTATATTTTCTTCGCTGTAAATCAATAACTTGCCATCATGTGCATGTGCCATGGCTAATCCAATCGATAAACCTAAACCACTGCCCTTCGCGCGGTGAGTGCGCGCATTTTGGCTGCGAAAATTTCGCTCGAAAACCATTGGCAGATCTGAAGAACTGATACCGATACCCTGATCTGAAATATGCAACTCGCAATAAGCTTTGCTGTCGGTTTCGATGAATTTTTCTTGAACTGAAATTTTAACCACGCCATTTAAATGTGAGTAATGCACCGCGTTATCCAATAGTAATATAAGTAATTGACGCAAGCGCAGTGGGTCTGCCAAAACAATCAAAGGGCAGTTGGGTAAGCTTGAAAGTTGTAGTGTGATGTTTTTTTCGTGCGCTAGCGCACTTGCTTGTTGAATGGCTTCCTTAAGTGGATCAATGATGTCAAGTGGATGTCGTTTAAGTGATAAGGTATCAATATCACTTCTAGCCATGGTAAGCAAATCATCAATGACGGCACCAAGTTGCTTAGATGTTGAGACAATCCGTTGTAATGCGGCACGGTAGTCTTGTGAAGGTTTCTCAAGTCCTCTTAAAGTAATTTCTGCCTCGCCTAAGATAGCTGTTGTAGGTGTTCGTAATTCATGGCTAATATCTGCAAACAACCTGCGACGTGCCGCATCGACACCTTGCAACGCGTCCAATGCTCCTTGCAGTTCAGAAGTACGAGCCTGTACAAGTTTTTCAAGTTGATGCCTCTGTAGAGTTTCATCTGCTCTGTGTTTAGAAAGCTCTACTGACATGGCGTTCATGCTACTGGCAACAGCGGAGAACTCATCCACCCCATCCAAAGGGATTCGGTATGTCAAGTCGCCTTGCTGTAATGCTTTTGCACCCGCGTTCAACTCATTCAGTGGTCGACGCAAAGCTCGTGCGAAACTTGCTGCCAATAGCAAGGCGGCAAGTGCGATGGTGAAAGCAGCGCTTAGCAAGATATTGTGCATCAAACTAAGCGCTTTGTCAGCGGCTGCTCGCTCACGCACCACGGCTAATACCTCACGTTCAATGCTGTCTGCAAGTAGTTGCCGTAAATCTCGTCCACGAGAAATATCAAATAAATCACCCGCTGTAAGCCATGCTTGCTGCGTATTTGTCCCTAGCTGCAAGGGCTTCACTTTTGCTGCCACAGCTTCCAAAACTGTCACGCTTTCTTCAAGCACACTGAGTGTATTTTGTCGCTTGCGATACTCTGTGAGAGTCGCATCGCTGCTGTCAAACTTAATCGTTTTATCTGACAACTGGTTTAAAGTCGTTAGGGTTTTACGCATATCCGTTTGATATTTTTGCCGCAAGCTGTCACTCGTATTTGCGTTGAGTTGCGCTTCGGTAAACCATGCTCGCAGTCTGAGCTTTGATATCGTCAACTCCTCAAAAGCAAGCTGAATATCAGATGCCACACGCCCCCGAAGTACGTGATCGTTTGCTATATTAAGTGCCCAAATAGCAGCCAAACCCTCAAGTACAGCTGCGCCAGCAATAGTGGCAAGTGCGAGGGTAAGACGTCGTGCGAACATACATTAAATCATCTCATAAATTACGCTTTTAAAAGGTTTTGAATAATGAACATCACATGACAATTACCGCCTATTACGTGTTGTCATCTGCGGTTCATCAATTTTTCATTGAATGCTCATTGAAGTTTCACCAGCTGTTCAATTGAGACATGTCAAATACATTGAGTGCAATCTCGCACCTGGACATAATTAATTGGAGTTAGAAAATGAAATTTGCAAAAATCACGATGACGATTGCTTCTTTGGTACTGGCAGTTACAGCTTTTGCAAAGACACCTATTACAAACACCTCTATCAGTGAGGCCGAGGTTTTAGCAGCGCAAAAAGGCTGGGGCGATGCGCTGATAGCAATCAGTGATACTTATGAAAAATCCGGTCAACCAGCTGCAAAAGCTCTTGCAGAAAAAGTTATTGATAGCGCTTATGGCTACAATTTAGGCCCAGTGCTTTTCAAACCCACTCTTACAGAAGTACCGCAAACCTTTCGCGTTACCCGTGAAGGTGCATTGTCTTATTTTGTAGGCGGCAACACTCTTTACCCTAAAGACACTGGTTTCGCGCTGAAAGGCTGGAAAAAAGTCACAGTAGACAATGCCGCCATTTTTCTGGCTGGAGACGTGGCCACATCCATGGGTAATGTGAGTTTCACCGACAAAAACGGCAAGGTCACCACAGTCGACAAAACTTGGAAATTCAAGAAAGACGATTTGGGTAATTTACGTATTGTGGTCCACCACTCATCTTTGCCGTACAGTAGCAAGTAAAGTATTTCGGTATTTACCTACAAGCGCACCTCAACGCCAGCCGCGCCCACGGCAGCATGGCGTCAGCTGACTCCATGTTTTCGTCGGGCGTGGTGGTGTAGTTCATGCCCATGACCTTGCCTTTGGATGTCATCTGAAACCGCTTGCCGCCTGCGGCTTCAAACTGTTTTTTGGTCACGTCATCGACCTTGAGATACAGCTTCTCGTTGCATCCCGTGCCCTTGGGTGACAAGTCCGCAATAACGGCAATCGTCACCCCATCCACGCTGATGCCCCAACCGCCAAACAT
>JAYVJL010000144.1:0-13315 GCA_043769295.1 Polaromonas sp.
TTTTCATGGCGGGCACAGTTGTACAACCACAACACGGTGCTGGTTTTGATGACTGCCGCCACGGTCTGGGCGACCTTGCTGGCGCTGGATTCCGGTAAAAAAATGGCCTGGATCCTGTCTGGCGCGCTGGCGGGTTTGGCGATGCTGTCCAAGTACCAGGCGCTGGTGCCTTTGCTGGGGATTGTGATGGCGCTGTGGCTTGGCGGCTGGTTCAGGCAAAAAAGGGTGCAACACGGGGCGGCCCTGGCTGCCGCAACGGCGCTTTTGGTGTTTGCGCCGCATTTGATCTGGGTGGCGATGGGCGCGGGGTCCACCATCAACAATGCCCTGCACTCCGCTGAGGGCTTGGGCCCGCTGCGACGTTTGACGGTGTTGCTGGGATTCTGGCTGGTTCAGATCCGTTTTCACATCCCTATTTTGATCGCCGTGGCCTTGCTGGTGCTGCTCAAGTCGGGCGGCACGGCGGCGTCCACCCCACCTGTAGCTCTCAACACCCAAGCCCGGGCGTGGCTGCTGGGCTTGATTGCCTGGCCTGCTTTTGTGGTGAGCATGGTGGTGTTGACGGGCGGCGTCCGATTGGAGGCGCAGTGGGGCCTGCAGACGTTTCAATTTCTGGCTGTGTTTATCGCCTGGCGTCTGTCCATCGTTTTGCCGCAAGGGCATTTGCGGCATTCGGTAAGAGTCATCCTGGCGGTACAGCTGGTGTTGGCGGGTTTCTTCGTGTGGTCTGTCGTGCAGCCTTCACAAACTATCTGGAAAGGGGTGCGTGAGCGCAATTTCCCGGCTGCCTGGGTCGCTAAAGAAATGGTCAACCAATGGACTTTTGCGACCCATTGCCCGTTAACGTATGTGGTGGGTCCTTCTTTTGAGGCGACGGTAGTGTCAGCCTACTCCGGGCACAACCCTGCGGTGCTGGAGGATGGCGATTTCAAAAAATCACCCTGGGTCACAGTTGAACTGCTCAAGCAGCATGGCGCTGTTTACTTGGCATCCAAAGCCAGCCAATTTCCGTCAGAAGTGAGTGTGCGTGGGCAATTAACCATTCCAGCACGCCACAATGATCTGCAGCCCGCAAACCAGCTGTTTTGGGGTCTGGTGCTGCCTCAAACGCCTTGCGCTGCACATTGACAAACGCCTGAACTGAATGCCAAAACGCTAAAACATGTTTTGGTGCGCCTGATCTTCTCGTTTGACTTTTCGCTTGGATTTAGTTGGGGTCCGCTGCGGGTTCACCGGATGCTGCTGCAGCTGAATCTGCATCCGCTTCCTCTTGCGACACTTTGGGCGCTTTGGGTACTTTAGCGACGGGATGCGCCCATTGCCACAGCAGGTGGGCCACATCGTCAACGCCTTTTTTCTTCAGGGCTGAAAACAGCCTGACTTCGCCGCCACCCGCTTGCAGCCGCACAATGGACAGCGCTTTGGCCGCTTCGGCTTTGTTGAGCTTGTCGGATTTGGTCAAAATCACCAAAAACTTCAAACCTTCCTCGATACGGGGGCGTATCACCTCCAGCAAAATCTCATCCAGCTCGGTGATGCCATGGCGCGGATCGCACAGCAGCACGATGGCTTTCAGGTTTTCACGGGTGACCAGGTAGTTGGCCATAACACGCTGCCAGCGCAATTTGTCGGCTTTGGGCACCGCTGCGTAGCCATAGCCCGGCAAATCGGCCAAAACGGCGTCCATCACCCCGTGTTTGCCCAAACTGAAAAGGTTGATGCTTTGGGTGCGACCGGGTTTTTTGGACGCAAAAGCCAGACGATGCTGGTGCGTCAGGGTGTTGATGCAGGTTGATTTACCGGCGTTGGAGCGGCCGACAAAGGCGATTTCGGGCACGTCCAGCGGTGGCAAAAACTGCAATTGCGGTGCGGTGGTCAAGAACTTGGCCGTGTGCATCCAGCCCATGGCGATTTTTTGTGCGGCTGCCAATTCGGCGGCAGGGATCGGTGTGGCAGGGGTTTTGGGTGGCAAAATGATTGACATAGCCCCTATTAGAACCGTGTTTTGACCTTGTTATGTGTCTGTTTGGCCAGATTCCTTAGAATTGGGCAAGCTCATTGTAGAATCACGCAGCTTGGGGTATTTTCCAGACCATCGACCGATTCATACCCATTTAGACCGATTTAGACCGATTTAGACCAGACCCAATCAGAACCTTGATATGAAGCCCTTAATTTCTACGCTCACCACTTTCATAATGGCTGCTGTGCTGGCCATGACCTCAGTTTCGAGTTTTGCCGCAGACGCGAAAGCGCCAGAAGCGACGACCGCAGCTGCACCAGCGGCTAAAGCCGAAGTCAGTGCACCCGCCAAGGCCGAGCCGGCAAAAGCGGCCAAACCAGATTTGGTCAAAGGTGAGGCCAGCTATACCCCTGTCTGTGCGGCCTGCCACGGTGCGGATGGCAATTCCGGCACACCTGCCTATCCTAAATTGTCGCAACAACATCCTGAATACCTGGTCAAACAACTGCAAGAGTTCAAATCTGGCAAACGCAACAACGCGGTCATGAAGGGTTTTGCCAGCGCCTTGAGCGATGAAGACATGAAAAATATCGCCTACTGGGTTGCCGCCAAAAAAGCCAAACCCGGTTTTGCGAAAGACAAAGAACTGGTCGCGCTGGGTGAAAAGATCTATCGCGGCGGCATCAGTGATCGTCAAGTGCCTGCCTGTGCCGGCTGCCACAGCCCCAATGGTGCGGGCATTCCAGCGCAGTATCCCCGTTTGGGTGGTCAGCATGCAGACTACACCATCGCACAACTGACCACTTTCCGTGACGGTGGCCGTAAAAACAGCCTGCAAATGACGCAGGTGTCCGCCAAGCTCAACGATCGTGAAATCAAAGCGGTGGCTGACTATATTGCTGGGTTGCGTTAAACCCCTTTTGGGCATGATTTTGTGGGTCATTCTGTAGATTTACAGGGAACCAACTGGTTAAAACTGAACCCAAAGGACACCCTGGCAAAGGCGGGCTTATCGGTAGATAGCCCGCCTTTGTCGTTTTAACACCCTCTACGGCTTTATTCACTGGCCAGTCTTTTCCTCAAGTTTTCCAATCTCAACATCGCCTCATTATGTCAGTTTCGACCCACGGACTTCGCCTTAAAAAAGGCTCCCACGCCATGCGTTTGGCGGTGGAGTTGCTGTCGTCGATGCGGTTTTCTATTTCACTGTTGACGGTGATCTGCATCGCCTCGGTGATCGGGACCGTGCTCAAGCAAAATGAGCCCAGCGGCAACTATGTCAACCAGTTTGGCCCGTTCTGGGCAGAGGTGTTCACAGCGGCGAGTTTGAATACGGTCTACAGCGCCTGGTGGTTTTTGCTGATTTTGGCTTTTTTGGTCGTCAGTACCAGTTTGTGCGTGGCGCGCAACACGCCTAAAATTTTTGCAGACTGGTCGGTCTACAAAGAAGGCATTCGGGCGCAAAGCCTCAAAGCGTTTGGCCATACGGCGCAGGCAACTTTGTCCGCATCGCCGCAAAGTGAAGCGCAGCGTATTGGTCGGATGTTGAGCGGCGGTGGCTGGAAGGTCAAGCTGCAGGAGCGTAAACCTGCATCAGGCAGCTCGGGTACTTCAGCTGAAAACGGTTGGATGGTTGCCGCCAAAGCGGGCTCAACCAACAAGCTGGGTTATATCGCGGCACACAGCGCGATTGTCTTGATCTGCATAGGCGGCTTGCTGGATGGGGATTTGATCGTGCGCGCACAAATGCTGCTCAACGGCAAATCAGCCTATAAAGGTGGCGGTTTGATTTCCGATGTCAAACCAGAACATCGGTTGAGCCCCAGCAACCCCACCTTTCGCGCCAATATTCTGGTGGCAGAAGGCGCGCAGTCCAGCACGGCCATTTTGAACCAGGGCAATGGTGTATTGATCCAGGACTTGCCGTTCTCGATTGAACTCAAGAAATTTGTCGTCGAACACTACTCGACCGGCATGCCCAAGCTGTTTGCCAGTGACATCGTGATCCATGACAAAGTGACAGGTGCCAAGACGCCCGCGCGGGTCGAGGTCAACCACCCTGTCAATTACGCAGGGGTGGAGATCTACCAGTCCAGCTTTGACGATGGCGGCTCGACTGTCAAACTCAAATCCGTGCCCATGTCCGGTGCCGCCAAACCCTTTGAGATTGAAGGCGTGATCGGTAATTCAGCCCAATTAAGCAAGGGCGATGGCAATGCCTCCGCTGCCGACAAAATGAGCCTGGAGTTCACCGCGCTGCGGGTGCTCAATGTTGAAAACTTTGGCAAAGAGGGTGCGGGGGCGAATGGCTCTGCCGTGGATGTGCGTAAAGTCGATTTGCGCGAGTCTATTGATTCAAGAATGGGTGCGGCAAACAAGGTCAAAACCAGCAAAGAGCTTCGCAATGTCGGCCCCAGCGTGACCTATAAATTGCGCGATGCAGCAGGACAGGCCAAAGAATTCCACAACTACATGCTGCCTGTCGACATGGGCGATGGGACTTCTGTCTATTTGCTTGGGACGCGTGAGAACCCTGCGGATGCGTTTCGCTATTTGCGCATCCCGACAGATGACAAGGGCGGGATGGAAGGATTTTTCAATATTCGTGCGGCCTTGTTAGACCCCGGCCTGCGGGAGCTGGCTGTGTCACGCTATGCAAAAAAAGCAGCCGACCCTGCACGGCCTGAAATGGTCAATCAGCTGGCATTGTCGGCATCACGGGCTTTGGGTTTGTTTGCTGGTGCAGACAAGGCAGCATCGTCAAAGCCTGGTAATCCGAACGCTGGATTGCAGGCGGTAGCTGATTTCATTGAAGCCAACGTACCCGAGGCCGAACGTGCAAAAGCGGGTGAAGTGTTGGTCCGTATTTTGAACGGTACCTTGTTTGAGCTGACACAGATCACACGGGAGCAAGCTGGTTTAAAGCCCCTGGAATTAACGGATACCACCCAGGCCTTCATGATGCAAACGGTGTTGTCGCTCAGTGATGCGTCCTTCTACCCCGCGCCCATGGTTTTTATGTTGAAAGACTTCACGCAAGTGCAGGCCAGCGTTTTCCAGGTCGCGCGGGCGCCGGGCAAAAATGTGGTTTATTTGGGTTGCGCATTTTTGATTTTGGGTGTTTTTGCCATGCTTTACGTGCGTGAACGGCGCGTGTGGGTGTGGTTGACACCTGTGCATGGTTCATCTGGCGCTATGCCCGGCGCGGAAGTCCTCACCCAGGCCACCATGGCTTTGTCGACCAACCGTAAAACCATGGATGGCGACCGGGAATTTGGTCATTTGACAGAAAAATTAATTGGTGTAAAACCCAACGTAAAACCATCCAAGTCCGAGCCAGGTGACAAGTCGGCTGGTGTGTCCGCCTCTTCCGAAAACGGTTCAGTTTAAGGTTCTATTTATGAATACAACAACTTTAGCAACTTCTGCTTCGACCATCACATCTACAGTGACCCTGAATGAGGGCTATTTTTCAAGTCGCAGTGTTCTGGACTGGTTGTTTGCCGCTTTGGTGATTGCTGGCGGGCTGTTTGTATTCACGCGCTATCTCGATGCCATGGACGTGTATGAAAAAGGGATTTTGCTTGCAGCCATTCCGTCGGTCGTTTGGTTGGGATGGTTTTGGCGGCCGTTGCAAGGTTTAATGGTGGCGGTGACGGCGTTTTCGCTGCTGGGCATCTGGTCATACCAGGCACCTGTCGAACTGGGTGGTGCCACTTTGGCGCGCGCAGAATCCGTTTTTTGGCTTAAATATTTTCTGTCCAGCCAGTCCGCTATTTTGTGGATGAGCGTGCTGTTTTTCATGAGCACCACGTTTTACTGGCTCGGTGTGTTTTCAACCAAACAAAGTGCCACGATGGAGTTGATTGGTTCCCGCCTGGCCTGGGTGGCGGTCACCATGGCCTTGATTGGCACCATGGTGCGCTGGTATGAAAGTTACCTGCTGGGCAGCGACATTGGCCACATCCCTGTCAGCAACCTCTACGAGGTGTTTGTCTTGTTCTGCTGGTTGACGACCATGTTTTACCTGTATTTTGAGGCACAGTACAAAACCCGCGCCATGGGGGCGTTTGTGATGCTGGTGGTGAGTGCGGCGGTGGGTTTCTTGATCTGGTACAGCGTGGTGCGCGGTGCACACGAGATTCAACCTTTGGTGCCCGCCCTGAAAAGCTGGTGGATGAAACTGCATGTCCCTGCCAACTTCATTGGCTACGGCACCTTCTCACTGTCGGCGATGGTGGCTTTTGGTTATTTGATCAAGCAGCAGGCGGGTGAGACGCGCTGGTACAAACTGACGCCGTTGTTGATGCTCGGTATGATTTTGTGCTTCCTGCCTTTGGTTTTTCGTAAAACCACGGCCGAGGCCGGTGGCAGCTACTGGCTGGGCTATTTGGCCGTTTCAGCCGTGATAGTGGGTGGTATTTTGTTCGGGCGGCAGCGCATTGCGGCCAAACTGCCGAGTTTTGAAATTTTGGACGATGTGATGTACAAATCCATCGCCGTGGGTTTCGCCTTTTTCACCATTGCGACCGTGTTGGGGGCTTTGTGGGCGGCCGAGGCTTGGGGTGGCTACTGGAGCTGGGACCCGAAAGAAACCTGGGCCTTGATAGTCTGGCTTAATTACGCCGCTTGGTTGCATATGCGCCTGATGAAGGGTTTGCGCGGTACGGTGGCGGCTTGGTGGGCACTGGCTGGCCTGGCGGTGACCAGCTTTGCCTTTTTGGGTGTCAATATGTTTTTGAGCGGTTTGCACAGCTACGGCACCTTGTGATGTTGCCTTAGACAGTCAAAAAAGAACGCTCAGGCTCTTTTTTGCGCTCCAATTTACCCCTCAATGAGCGATAGAACACCTGTTGTGATTGAATCTGTTTGAATCTGTGTAAGAAATTGGCACGTATACAGACTATTCAACAACTGTTTATGCAAGTCGCCAACAAGGAACGCACCATGCTCATCAAGACATACAACGACGGCTTTACTCACCCGGTCAGCAGTGAAATCACGCCGCAAAGCATTTACACGGGCCGCCGCGACTTGATGAAGTTGATGGCCGGCGGCGTGGCTGGTGCGGCCATGGCAAGCTGGGCGGCCCGCGAAGCGCACGCGGCCACTTCACCAGCGACCCGTCCCAACAAACTGGCAGCGCTGGCCAGCACGCCCTCCAAAGTGGCAGGCGCGATGGCTCTGGACAAGCTGACCGAGTACAAAGACGCCAGCACCTACAACAATTTCTACGAGTTTGGGACGGACAAAGCCGACCCGGCCAAAAACGCCCACACGCTGAAGACCACGCCATGGACGGTGGAGATCGAAGGCTTGGTGAAAAAACCGGCGAAATACGCGTTGGAAGACCTGCTCAAACTCAGCGCCCAAGAGGAGCGGATCTACCGCCTGCGCTGCGTCGAAGGCTGGTCCATGGTCATTCCGTGGGTGGGTTACTCGCTGTCTGAGCTGATCAAAAAAGTCGAACCATTGGGCAACGCCAAGTATGTGGAGTTTGTGACCCTGGCAGACCCGAAAACCATGCCCTTTGTAGGCTCCCGCGTGCTGGATTGGCCGTATGTGGAGGGGTTGCGCATGGACGAAGCCATGAACCCGCTCACGCTGCTCAGTTTTGGCATGTATGGCGAAGTGTTGCCGAACCAGAGCGGTGCGCCTGTGCGTTTGGTGGTGCCATGGAAATACGGCTTCAAAAGTGCTAAAAGTCTGGTCAAAATCCGTTTTACCGACAAACCACCGGCCACCGCCTGGAACAAGGCTGCAGCCAATGAGTATGGCTTTTATTCCAACGTCAACCCCGAGGTGGACCATCCCCGATGGTCACAAGCTACTGAGCGCCGCATTGGGGAAGAGGGCGGTTTGTTTGCCAAAAAACGTAAAACTGCAATGTTCAATGGTTACGAGGCGCAGGTCGCGTCTATGTACGCTGGCATGGATTTGAAGAAAAACTTTTAAATTCAAGCCACTCAATCCATCGAATAAATCCAGATTCCGATCAATCATGCGCCAATATCTCACCCGCCCAGCCGCCAAGCTGGTGCTGTTTGTACTGTGCTTGCTGCCCTTTGCGTGGCTGGTCTACAACGTCATCACGCAAAACCTGGGTGCCAATCCGCAGGAGGCTTTGATTCGCTCGACGGGTGACTGGACGCTGCGGTTTTTGTGCATTGTGCTGGCGGTCACACCCTTGCGAACCGTCAGCAATACACCGGGATTGGCGCGTTTTAGGCGCATGTTGGGCTTATTTGTGTACTTTTACGTGGTCGTTCACCTATTGAGCTACAGCTGGTTTGACATGGGTTTTGATATCCCCGACATTGCCAAAGACATCGCCAAACGGCCGTTTATTTTGGTGGGGTTTGCCGCTTTTGTACTGTTGACGCCGCTGGCGCTGACCTCGTTCAACAAGGCCATCAAGTTCATGGGTGCCAAGCGCTGGCAGTTGCTGCACAAGCTGGTCTATGTGATTGCCGGTTTGGGCATCCTGCACTTTTTTTGGATGCGGGCCGGTAAAAACAACTTTGCCGAGGTGTTTGTCTATGCGGCCATTCTGGCGGTACTTCTGGGTTGGCGCTTGCAGCAATGGATCAAGAAAACACAGTCAAAAATGGTTATAGCCGGTGTGAAATCTGCCTAGATTGCTATCTAAATAATAGTAATCTAGGCTTGGTCTTGGTTCCGACAAAGCGCTAGCTGACCAGCTTTTCCATGCGCAATTGGTCTGCCGTGGTTTCACGGGTTCGGATCAGGTGTGCTTTGCCCCCATCCACCAGCACCTCAGCGGCACGGCCACGGGTGTTGTAGTTGCTGGCCATGCTCATGCAATAAGCACCGGCTGACAAAACCGCCAGCAAATCGCCCTGTTTGACCGCCAATTCTCGGTCATGGCCGATCCAGTCGCCACTCTCGCAAACGGGTCCAACCACGTCATACACGGCGGAAACGGCATTTTCAGTACCATTTTTGGCTGCAGCCGGCGTATTTATTGACTCATCAGCTACAGAAATAATAGCGTGATAAGCCTGATACATCGCCGGACGGGGCAGGTCGTTCATGGCCGCGTCGATGATGCAGAAGTTTTTTTGTTCACCCGGTTTCAGGTACAACACCTCGGTCACGCAAATGCCGGCGTTGCCCACCAGTGAGCGACCCGGTTCAATCATCAAAGGGCGGTCACCAAATCCTCTGGCGTCCAGTTTGGCGAGCAGTTTGGCCCACAAGGCATCCGCGGCAGGTGGTTCTTCACCGTTGTAGTTGATACCCAAACCACCGCCAAAATCGAGGTGATGAATCGGGATGCCAGCCGCTTCAATGCTGGTAACGAGGTCTAACATGCGGTCAACAGCGTCTAAATAAGGGCTTTCTTCCACAATTTGGGAGCCGATGTGGCAATCAATGCCGACCACTTTTAGTCCCGGCAAAGCCGCAGCACGCTGGTAGGTAGCGACCGTGCGTTCATGCGCCACGCCAAATTTACTGCCTTTAAGGCCGGTGGAAATGTAGGGGTGGGTTTTAGGGTCCACATTCGGGTTGACACGGATGCTGACGGGGGCGGTCAGGCCAGTTGCCATGGCGACTTCGCTCAGTACTTCCAGTTCAGCTTCGCTTTCGACGTTGAAACAACCAATCCCGGCTTGCAGCGCCTGACGCATCTCGGCGCGGGTTTTGCCCACGCCCGAGAAGATGATCTTGTCGGCTTGACCGCCTGCCGCCAAAACGCGGTCCAAATCGCCACCCGAGACAATGTCAAACCCGCAGCCCGCCTGCACGAAGACCTGAATCACGCCCAGCGTGGTGTTGGCCTTCATGGCATAGCAGATTTGTGCTTTGCGGCCTGCAAACCCGCGTTGGTAAGCCGCCAGTGCGGCCAGCATGGAGGCTTTTGAGTAGACAAACAAGGGCGTCGCATATTGTGCTGCCAAGTCTGCAACCCGTTGATTTTCAACATATAAATCGCCATTGCAATAGGCGATATGCGGGTGGCCGGGTAAAAGGGCGGAGGTGTCGGAGGTGGCAGGAATAGGGGTCATGAGAAAGCGTCACGAAAAAACGGTTTACTTGGCAGGCGTTGCTGTGGCAGGCTCTGGAGTGGCGGGCACGGCCGCAGTAGGTGCTGTGGCGGCAGGTTTGGTGAGTGTGTCCACCAGGCTGGCCCGCTCCACACCGGCTGGCGTGGTTGGCAGGTACAGCGAGCCGCGCTGGCCACATGCCGTGACGGACAGGGTCAGGCACGCAACGGATAACCCCATCGCCAGCAGGGCGGCGACTCTGTTTACAATTTGGTTGTTATTTTTCATGATTGCATTGTAATGACTGACATTGAATTTCTGGACTTGGCTGAAAACGCCCTCAAAGCGATTGAGGCCCATTGTGATCGCATCAACGAAGCCACGGATGCAGACATTGATAACCAGCGCACGGGCGGCATGGTCACCCTGACCTTTGAAAACCGCAGCCAGATTGTTGTGAACTTGCAGAAACCCTTGCAGGAAATCTGGCTGGCAGCGAAGCGGGGCGGGTTTCATTACAAGTACATCAATGGCCAATGGCAGGATACCAAAGGCCAGGGCGAGTTGTTTGAGATGCTCTCCAGCTGTGCCAGTGAGCAGGCTCAAACTCCTCTCGTTTTTGCCGCTTGTTTTAGTTTTTGAACAAGTCCAGAATAGTTCTCTTTTCGTCGGCAGCAGGCTGCGATTGCGACTCGCCGCTGTCCTCGGCAGCCGTTGACTTTCTAGCGCTCATGCCCAGACTGCGGATACCCGCGCCAGCAAATTCGTTGTAGGTCCAATCCCCGGTCGATCTGCTCACGCCTTCGGGCGGCTCCAGGGTGGCGACAGGTACGCCTTGAAGGGCTTGTTGCATGTAGCTGATCCAGATCGGCAAGCTCAGGCCACCACCTGTCTCGGCACCTGTACTGCCCAGTGAACGCGGGTTGTCAAAACCAAACCAGACGACTGCCGTCAGGGTGGGATGAAAGCCCGCAAACCAGGCGTCGATCGCATCGTTGGTGGTGCCTGTTTTGCCGAAAATATCGCCCCTACCCAGCGCTACCTTGGCTTTGGCCGCCGTACCTGCGCTGGTGACCTCTTGCAGCAGGCTGTTCATGATGAAAGCATTTCTGGCATCAATGGAACGCATGGATTCATTCAAAACTGGGGGTTTGGTCTCAATGATCACCGCCCCTTTTTGATCGGTGATTTTACTGATCAAGTAGGGGTTGACGCGGTAGCCGCCATTGGCAAAAACCGAATAGGCCGTCGCCATCTGCATGGGTGTGACAGCGCCCGCGCCCAAGGCCATGGTCAGGTAAGGGGGGTGGCGTTCGGCATCAAAACCGAATTTGGTAATCCAGTCTTGTGCGTTTTGCGCACCCACAGACTGCAGAATACGGATGGAAATCATGTTCTTTGATTTGGCCAGACCCGTTCGCATGCTCATGGGGCCATCAAATTTACCGTCGTAGTTTTTCGGCTCCCAAGGCTGACCACCTGTCACGCCAGCATCAAAAAACAAGGGTGCGTCGTTGATGACAGTGGCGGGTGAGAGTCCTTTTTCGAGTCCAGCTGAGTAAATAAAGGGTTTAAAGCTGGAGCCCGGCTGACGCCAGGCTTGCGTCACGTGGTTGAATTTATTTTTGTCGTAGTCAAATCCGCCCACCAAGGCTTTGATGCCACCGGTTCTCGGGTCAAGCGACACAAAAGCACCTTCCACTTCCGGTAATTGGGCAATCTCCCAGGTGTTTTTGGGCGTTTTAATGACACGAATCAGCGCACCACGGCGGATTTTGATGTTGGCGGGCGCTTTATCTGACATGCCAGAGTTGGCTGCTTTCAATCCGTCGCCAGAAATCTCGATCGTTTCTGCATTTTGTCTAATAGCTGTTACCTTTTTGTTGCTGACCGCCGTCACAACGGCAGATTTCAGGTCGTCATTGTCAGGATGCTCCACCAGCGCATTGTCGATAGCCTCTTCCGCATCGCCAGGATCGGTAGGCAGGTCGATAAACACCTCGGGACCTCGGTAGGCTTGGCGTTTTTCAAAATCCATGATGCCCTTGCGCAGGGCGCGGTAGGCGACGTTCTGGTCGCTGCTGCGCAGGGTGGTGTAGACATTGAGGCCACGGGTATAGGTTTCTGCGCCGTATTGGGCAAACACCAGTTGCCGCACGGTTTCTGCAACGTATTCAGCATGGATTTTGGTGCTGTCGTTCTCAAATTTCAATTTGACGTCTTCTTTGCTGGCTGCGTCGGCCTGCGCTTTGGTGATGAAGTCGTTTTCCAGCATGCGCTCGATGATGTAGAGCTGCCGTGTGCGCGCGCGGTTGGGGTTCACGATAGGGTTGAAGGCCGAAGGCGCTTTGGGCAGACCGGCCAACAAAGCTGCTTCCGCAATGGTGATGTCCTTCAAAGGCTTGCCGAAGTAGATCTCCGAGGCCGTGGCAAAGCCATAAGCGCGTTGCCCTAAAAAGATTTGATTCATGTAAATTTCCAGAATCTGGTCTTTTGTCAGCAGGCTTTCCAGCTTAAACGTCAGCAAAATTTCATAAATCTTGCGGGTATAGGCTTTTTCAGAGGATAGATAGACGTTTTTAGCAACCTGCATCGTGATGGTGGATGCACCCTGGCTTTTGGCCCGTCCCAGGTTGGCCATCACCGCCCGCAGCATGCTCTTGTAGTTGATGCCACCATGCTCATAAAAATGGGCATCTTCAATCGCCAGAACCGCGTCCTTCATCACCTTGGGGATTTGCGCGATGGGCGTCAGGTTGCGCAGTTCTTCGCCGAATTCACCAATCAGCACGCCTTCCGATGAAAAAACACGCAGTGGCAGTTTGGGGCGGTAATCAGACAGGTCTGTGACGTCCGGCAAGTTGGGATAAGCCACAGCCAAAGCCACGGCCACAACCAACAATATTGAAGCCAATGCGCCTGCAGCGATTGTCCCACCCCAGAAGGCGCATTTTTTTAGCCAATAAGGCCAATCCAGTTGCTTTATGGTACCAAGTAGTGTGGTCGTTGGTTTTACGCTGTCGTCGTGGTGTGTAGGCATATCTAGAGGGATGGTTGCTAACTATAGTATAGAAAATCGTTGAATAAAAAAGGCGAGCAAACAGCATTTGTCCAAGGTAATCATTTGTGCTTCTACTTAAAGTAACTATCGTAAGCTTATGTCAGTCATCAGCTTTAGAGTCATCGAAGTTGTTGGATTGTGACTACAACTGGGCTCGCAAGCGAAAGTAAATGGCGTAAATGGTGTAACTTGCTGCTAGCATTGTCGTTACAGGGTGTATTTACTGTAACAATCGCCTAGCATTAACCAACTTTGGAAATGAATTGAGTTTAATCGGAACAC
>JAYVJL010000145.1:0-2974 GCA_043769295.1 Polaromonas sp.
CGTGGACGCAGGCGCGACGTCATCAAGCGTGTGCAGGCTGAGGTAGAAACCGCGTTTGAAGCCGAGGGCATTCCGGTCGGCATCTCGGGCCGCGAGAAAACGCTGTATTCCATCTACCGCAAGATGGATGAAAAGCACCTGTCGTTTGCGCAGGTGACTGATATTTACGGCTTTCGCGTCATTGTGGGCAAGCTGAACGCCTGCTATACCGCGATGGGCGTGCTGCACCAGCACTACAAGCCGCTGCCGGGCAAGTTCAAGGACTACATCGCGATTCCCAAGATCAATGGCTACCAGTCGCTGCACACCACCCTGATCGGCCCATTTGGCACCAACATCGAATTTCAGATGCGCACCGAAGCCATGCACGTGGTGGCCGAGTCGGGCGTGGCGGCGCACTGGCTGTACAAGGCGGTTGACCCGGACAGCGACGCATCACAGCGGCTGGGCACGCAGTGGCTTCAGTCACTGCTGGATATTCAGCACGAAACGCGCGATGCCGCCGAATTTTGGGACCACGTCAAGATTGACCTGTTTCCAGAGGCGGTGTATGTGTTTACGCCGAAAAGCCAGATCATGGCCATGCCGCGCGACGCCACCATCGTGGACTTTGCCTACGCCATTCACAGCGACATTGGGCATCGCGCGGTAGCCGCCAAAGTCAATGGCGAGCAGGTGCCGCTGCGCTCTGAACTGCACAACGGCGACGTGATTGAGATCATCACATCCACTGTTGCCAGCCCCAACCCCGGCTGGCTGGGTTTTGTCAGAACCGGCAAGGCCCGATCGAAAATTCGCCACCACCTCAAAACCATGGCGCTTAGTGAATCCCAGGATTTGGGCGAAAAGATGTTGCTCCAATCTTTGCGAGCTGAAGGTATTGAGAAGTTGCCCGAAGACACCAAGGCAGAGCGCCTGTTTTGGGAAAAGATACTGCGCTTCAGCGGCAACCGCAACCGGGCCGATTTGCTGACCGATATCGGCCTGGGCAAACGCATTGCCAGCATGGTGGCCAAACGCATCGTTGTTTTGCTGGCAGAAAGAGGCGAAAAACCCGACGCATTGCTGATGAGCCGCGAGCGCTACACCGCGCATGAATCGGTGTCGCAGGGCTCGCTGCCGCTCGATGGCAGCGAAGGCGCCTCGGTGCAATTTGCGCCGTGCTGCAAGCCCATTCCTGGCGACGGCATTTTGGGTTACCTAGGGCGTGGTGAAGGCCTGGTGATTCATACCGACGATTGCGCCGTCGCCAAACGCTTGCAGCACCGCGACAGTGAACGCTTTATTGCGGTTGACTGGTCAGACGAACCGACGCGGCTGTTTGAAACTACCCTGCTCATCACGGTGGCCAACGGCAAGGGCGTGCTGGCCAGAGTCGCAGCATCTTTGGCCACTGCAGAGGCCGACATCACCCACGTCAACATGGGCCAGGAAAGAGCGCAAGACGCGACCGAGCTGCGTTTTGGTGTGGCGGTACGAGACCGCGTACATCTGGCAAGTGTGTTGCGCAGCTTGAAGCGGACACCGTCTGTGCTGCGTGTACAGCGTGCCAAGCCGGGCAACTAATTCCAATTCCCAATAGAAGCGAGAACAAGGCGCTAAGCCGCAGACAGTGCTGTAGCACGACAAGGCGACGCAACGCAGTTATCGTTTTTATTGGGAATTGGAATAAACCGTGATTGGTTTGGGGTAATCAACACTGATGACACTCAAAACCCGCACGCCATCAGGCATCGGTAAATTCACCTCATCACCCACCCGCGCTTTGAGCAGCGCCCGGGCTACAGGCGACACCCAGCTGACCTGCCCCGCCAGCGTATCCGCCTCGTCAATCCCCATAATCGTGATGCTGCGCACCAAACCCGCATCGTCTTCATAGCTCACCGTGCTGCCAAAAAACACCTGGTTTTTGCCGAAATGCACAGACGGGTCAGTAATCTCAGCAATCTCCAGGCGCTGGGTTAAAAACCGGATGCGCCTGTCAATCTCACGCAGGCGTTTTTTGCCATAAATATAGTCACCGTTTTCAGATCGGTCACCGTTGCTGGCAGCCCAATAAACCGCCTCCACCACCTTCGGGCGCTCCACGTCCATCAAATTTAACAGCTCATCACGCATATGCGTGTAACCGGCTGGCGTGATGTAGTTTTTACCGCTAACAGGAAGCGGCGGCAACACCAGATCATCGTCATCAGAATCAGTTTCTTTGGTGAAGGCTTTGCTCATGGTGGGTAGGCGTTGAGGCACGCACAGTGTGCAAAACCCTGAGTATGACCGATGTTGTATTTACTATAAATTTAATAGCTGCTTGCGCAAGTAAACAGGCGGCTTTGGCTATTACTCTCTTCAAAATCAGACTGTTTTTGAGCTTTTTTTAGGTTTTAGCCAGCGCGAGACTTTATTTCGAGCTATTTGAGTCGTTTTCAGGTATGTTTTAGGGCTCTAGCCCAATAGATATGGGCGCAAGCAGCTACTTTTTTGATAGTAAACAGCAGAAAGAAAAATAGCCTAGAGGGGTAAGCCTCTAAGCTATTGTTCTAGAACCTAAATTCTGGTGCGGCTGGCAGGAATTGAACCCACGACCCCTTGGTTCGTAGCCAAGTACTCTATCCAACTGAGCTACAGCCGCTAAGCCTCAAATTATAGCTTATTAAATCATGTGAAATGGTAGGGCGTCGCGGACTTGAACCGCGGACCAAAGGATTATGAGTCCTCTGCTCTAACCAACTGAGCTAACGCCCCAAACCAGCGGGTGATTGTAATGGCCGAAAGGAGCGTACTTCAGGCACCGTGGGTCGAACGCAACACGCTACTATATTTATAGCTATATAGCCATATCCGACGGGGGCTAGAGGCATATTTCCCTTATGGCTCTTTGACACGGCTTACCAACTGGCACCCTGCATGGCAGAAGCCAGGTAGTCAATCAACGTCCGCACCTTGGGGGCTACATGCCTGCGGCTGGGATAAATGG
>JAYVJL010000146.1:0-6059 GCA_043769295.1 Polaromonas sp.
CAAACCTTGTGCACCAATGCCCAGGGCGTTGACCTTTTCAAACAACTCCAAACGCAGGTTTTCAACCTTGCTCAAAGCCTCACCACGGGACGATTTGGCCTGCAGCTCGTACATGTTGATGTCTTCCATCAGCGACTGCTTGGCCAGCAACACGGCTTTTTCGGCCGTACCGCCAATGCCGATGCCCAGCATGCCCGGCGGGCACCAGCCAGCACCCATGGTTGGCACGGTTTTGAGCACCCAGTCAACGACCGAGTCACCGGGGTTGAGCATGACGAGCTTGGATTTGTTCTCAGAGCCGCCGCCTTTGGCTGCGACGGTGATGTCCAGCTTGTCGCCAGCGACGATTTCGACGTTGATGACCGCCGGTGTGTTGTCTTTGGTGTTTTTGCGCTCAAACTCCGGGTCGGACACGATGGAGCCGCGCAGCTTGTTGTCTTCGTTGTTGTAGCCCTGGCGCACGCCTTCGTTGATGGCGTCTTCCAGCGTGGTCGTGAAGCCGTCAAAGCGCACGTCCATGCCGATTTTCAGGAACACGTTGACGATGCCAGTGTCTTGGCAGATCGGGCGGTGGCCGGTGGCGCTCATGCGGCTGTTGGTCAAAATCTGCGCAATCGCGTCTTTCGCGGCGGGGCTTTTCTCGGCCTCGTACGCGCGCGCGAGGTGGGCGATGTAGTCGGCCGGGTGGTAGTAGCTGATGTACTGCAGCGCACCGGCAATGGTTTCAATCAGATCGGCTTGTTTGATATGGGTTGTCATGAATGGCTCTGGAAGTTAAAAATATCGAACGGACTGTGCTTCAATAGGCTCAAGTTTAACCAAATCAGCCAACCGGGACTGACACCGTAGGAGTTTGCATTGCTAAAGTCCATCCGCCGCCGCGCCAATGAATTTATCCACTCGCAATCGGGTGGCGGCATCGTGTTGGCGGTGGCGGCGCTGCTGGCGCTGATCATCAGCAATTCGCCCTGGAGCGGCGGGTACGAGCAGTTGCTACAAGTTCGCGGTGACATACGCATCGGTGGTGATTGGCTGGTGCTCTCCAAGCCGCTGTTGGTGTGGATCAACGACTTGTGGATGGCGGTTTTCTTCTTTTTGGTGGGGTTGGAAATCAAACGCGAGCTGCTGGAAGGCGAATTGGCTTCAGTCAGCCAAGCCATGCTGCCAGCGGGTGCGGCTTTGGGCGGCATGCTGGTGCCGGCGCTCATCTATAGCGCTATCAACTGGGGTGATGCCGTGGCTCTGCGCGGTTGGGCGATACCGGCGGCGACGGACATTGCCTTTGCACTGGGTATTTTGGTGCTGTTGGGCAAGCGGGTGCCGGTGTCGCTGAAGGTGTTTTTGACGGCGGTCGCCATCATCGATGACCTGGGCGCGATTGTGATTATTGCGGTGTTCTATACGGCGCAGGTGTCCGTGCCCATGTTGTTGGCGGCGGGCGCGGGCATTGCGGTGCTGTTTGCCATGAACCGGGCGCGGGTAATGAATCTGGGCTTGTATGTACTGGTCGGCCTGGTGGTCTGGCTGTTTGTGCTCAAGTCGGGTGTACATGCCACATTGGCGGGCGTGGTGACGGCGCTGGCGGTGCCTTTGGTAAATCCCGATAAACATGGACATGGTAAATCACCGCTCAAAACAGCTGAACACGCATTGCACCCGTGGGTGGCTTTTGGGGTGTTGCCGGTGTTTGCGTTTGCCAATGCAGGGGTGTCACTGCAAGGGGTGAATTTTACGACCCTACAGCAAACCGTGCCGCTGGGGATTACGGCAGGCTTGCTGTTGGGTAAAGCAGTGGGGGTGTTTGGCGCTTCGTGGCTGATGATTCGTTTCACCCAGGCGCGTCTGCCAGCGCAAGCCAGCTGGATGCAGTTTTTTGGTGTCTGCGTGCTGTGTGGCGTGGGCTTCACGATGAGCCTGTTCATCGGCGGGCTGGCGTTTGCAGGGCAGGGCGCGGCGTTTGAAACCCAATTGAAGCTGGGCGTGCTGATGGGTTCTATCTTGTCTGGCGTGCTGGGCGCACTGATTTTGCTGCGCCCTGCCAAATAAGTTAGCGGACTCGGAAAATCAGTGCTTAGCGGACTTTTCTGTACTGGACATCAGCTTATCTGTGTAAGCAACGGCTAAAGCGCTGAGCAAAAAGGTGATGTGTATCACTGTTTGCCACATCAGCATTTGCTCGGAGTAGTTGGCCGCGTTGATGAATGTTTTTAGCAAGTGGATGGAGGAGATGCCGATGATCGCCATGGCCAGCTTCACCTTCAGCACGGAGGCGTTGACGTGGCTTAACCACTCGGGCTGGTCAGGGTGCTCTTCCAGGTTCATGCGGCTGACGAAGGTTTCATAGCCGCCCACAATAACCATGATCAAGAGGTTGGAGATCATCACCACGTCAATCAAGCCCAAGACCACCAGCATGATCACGGTTTCGTTCAGTGAAGCAATGGTCACGTCAGACTTGTAACCAATACTGCTCACCAAGGATTGCAAAGCAGTCTGGCTGCCAAAGGCTGCTTCGACCAAATGCAACAGCTCTTTTAAAAAACTGAAAACATAGACGCCCTGTGCCACGATCAAACCCAAATACAGCGGCAATTGCAGCCAGCGGCTGGCAAAAATCATGTTGGGTAAAAATTGCAATTTGGTAGTGGGGGTGGTTTTAGGCAGGGACATGTTTGGCGTTGAATAAAAAAGAGTGTTGATGCGACAACGCCATTGTAGGCGGGGCATGTGACACATCGTTCAAAACCCCTCGTTTTGTAAGTTTCGTCTCAGTCAGACCTTTGTAAGTGCAAACCCTGATAGTCACGCCACACCAAACGCAGCTAAATAAGCGATAGGTCGAGTAAATTAAATTAGCAACTTCCTGGAGACAAGAACCCATGAGCACAGCACCCTCTGCAATTGAATCGACCTTGGTCGAAAACCGCGTTTTTTACCCTTCAGAGGCCACACAAAAAGCCGCCCGCATCTCGGGTATGGACGGCTACAACGCCCTGTGCGCCGAAGCCGAAAAGGATTTTGAGGGTTTTTGGGCCCGCTTGGGTCGCGAAAATGTGCTCTGGAGCAAGCCTTTCACCAAGACGCTGGACGAGTCCAACGCCCCGTTTTACAAATGGTTTGACGATGGCGAGCTCAACGCCTCGGCCAATTGCCTGGACAAACACATGGGCACGCCGGTCGAGAACAAAACTGCCGTGATTTTTGAAGCGGACGACGGCAAAGTCACCAAGACAACGTACAAAGAGTTGCTGGTACGGGTCAGCCAGTTTGCCAACGCGCTCAAAGCCGACGGCATCAAAAAGGGCGACCGCGTGCTGGTCTACATGCCCATGACGTTGGAAGGCGTGATCGCCATGCAGGCCTGCGCCCGCATTGGTGCGACCCACAGCGTGGTGTTTGGCGGCTTTTCTGCCAAAGCTTTGCAAGAACGCATCATTGACGCTGGCGCTGTGGCGGTGATTACCTCCAATTTTCAGATGCGCGGCGGCAAAGAGTTGCCGCTCAAAGCGATTGTGGACGAAGGCTTGGCGATGGGCGGCTGCGAATCCATCAAGACGGTGTTTGTGTACCAGCGCACCCCGACCGCTTGCAACATGGTGGCCGGCCGTGACGTGACGTTTGAAGACGCCATCAAGGGCCAAAGCGACGTGTGCGCACCTGTGCCCGTGGGCGCAGAGCACCCTTTGTTCATCTTGTACACGTCCGGTTCGACCGGGAAGCCAAAAGGCGTGCAGCATTCCACCGGTGGCTACCTGCTGTGGGCCAAGTTGACGATGGACTGGACGTTTGACTTGCAGCCGTCCGACATCTTCTGGTGTACCGCCGATATTGGCTGGATCACCGGCCACACCTACGTCGCCTACGGTCCCTTGGCGGCTGGTGCGACCCAGATCATTTTTGAAGGCATCCCCACCTACCCGAATGCTGGTCGTTTCTGGCAGATGATCGAGCGCCATAAATGCACGATTTTCTACACCGCACCTACCGCAATCCGCTCGCTCATCAAAGCCGCTGAAAGCGATGCAGCTGTGCATCCTGACCGTTCTGACCTGTCCAGCCTGCGTATTTTGGGCAGCGTGGGCGAGCCGATCAACCCTGAAGCCTGGATGTGGTACTACAAAAACATCGGTCATGAGAAGTGCCCGATTGTGGACACCTTCTGGCAAACCGAGACCGGCGGCCACATGATGTCGCCCATGCCCGGCGCGACGCCGCTGGTGCCAGGCAGCTGCACCTTGCCACTTCCAGGCATCATGGCCGCGATTGTGGACGAGGTCGGCGCCGATGTGCCGAATGGTTCCGGCGGCATGCTGGTCGTCAAACGTCCTTGGCCGTCGATGATCCGCACCATCTGGAACGACCCTGAGCGTTTTAAAGCCAGCTATTTCCCGCCTGAGTTGGGCGGCACAATCTACTTGGCTGGCGACGGCGCGGTGCGCAGTGCTGGAACCGCCGCCATGGGCGGCGCGGACCGTGGCTACTTCCGCATCACCGGCCGTATTGACGACGTGTTGAACGTCTCTGGCCACCGCATGGGGACGATGGAGATCGAGTCTGCCCTGGTGTCCTGCGCGCATTTGGTCGCTGAAGCCGCTGTGGTCGGTCGTCCAGACGATTTGACCGGTGAGGCGATCTGCGCCTTCGTGGTGCTGAAACGCAGCCGCCCCGTCGGTGAAGAAGCCGTCAAAATCGCCAACGAGTTGCGCGCTTGGGTGGCGAAAGAAATCGGCCCGATTGCCAAGCCTAAAGACATCCGCTTTGGTGACAACCTGCCTAAAACCCGCAGCGGTAAAATCATGCGTCGTTTGTTGCGCTCGATTGCCAAAGGCGAGGCGATCACGCAAGACACGTCTACGCTTGAGAATCCGGCGATTCTGGAGCAGTTGGCTGAGAAGTTGTAAAACGCAGGCAACTACCCCGCCCGTTGGGCACCCCTTCAGACTGAAGGGGAATTCTGTTGCATTCATTCCCCTTCAGCATGAAGGGGTGGCGCGAAGCGACGGGGTAGTTGGTATTTGCTATGTATATAATAGCATCTTAGGCAATAAATACGCCGTCCATAGCTTAAATAACAATAAAAAAAGCCCTGCTGATCACCAGCAGGGCTTTGAAGTTTAAAGAGCGGTTAAAAAGCGCTTATTTTTGAGCCAGTACCCAGGTGGCCAGGGTTTTGGCTTCAGCGGCATTGACTTGCGCGTTCGCTGGCATCGGGATGGCACCCCACACGCCAGAGCCGCCTTTGACGATTTTGGCGGCCAATTTGTCGGCAGCGTCTTTTTGACCTGCATATTTGGCGGCGACGTCTTTGTAAGAAGGACCGACCAATTTTTTATCGATAGCGTGGCAGGCCATGCAGTTTTTGTCTGTTGCCAGCTTCAAATCAGCCAAAGCGGGCGTGGCGACCATCAGGCTTGCGGTTGCGGCCAGGGTGGCGAGAAGTATTTTTTTCATATTTGTCCTTGGAGAAGTGGGTGAAAAGTCTGAGCTTCGGTGATAAGTCGGTGATAAAGTGGTGAAATCACATAAACACCATATTACGTTAAAGTTTGGCTTTATTCAGACTCTCTAACGCAGGTCAGGGTCGTCTGGTTGACCTACGGCCTTTTACAGTCTTATTTGGTCTATAACCGTATCGGCAACGTGGCATGCATCATAAAGAGGAGTTTCAATGTATTTTTTAGGACTTGGATTGATCTTGGTCGTCTGCAAGTTGCTGGACATCAACCCCATTGTTGGCTGGGACTGGTGGATGGTATTGACGCCTTTTGGCTTGGCAGCGGGTTGGTGGGCTTGGGCCGATTCATCAGGCTACACCAAGGCGTCAGAAGAAAAAAAGATGGAAAAACGCAAGCAAGAGCGTATCAACAAGAACAAAGAAGCCTTGGGCATACCTAAAAATAGGCGTTAAGTGTCGTTTGAGTCTGGAGCGTTTAACCCAAGTTCGGTCGCGCAGCCCCAGACCCTGCTCGTGATCAGTAGTTGTCCAGCACCGCGCCCTTGCTGGCGCTGGAGGCATTGAAGGCGAACTTGGCCTGTACACCACGTGTGTAGCGCGGCTT
>JAYVJL010000147.1:0-49658 GCA_043769295.1 Polaromonas sp.
ATGGTGCTTTCACGCCGGTGCTCCCATGCTTTTTTGAGATCCAGCTCGATGCCGGCGATCATCACAAAAATCATCACCGCCCACCAGGCGATGCCGTTGAGTGATTGCACCACCTGCGGGTTGAACACAAATTTGTAATAGTCGGGATAGGCGGCGCCCAAAATACCGGGGCCGAGCAGAATGCCGGCGATGATTTGCACTACAACCAGTGGCGCGTAGTAATCGGTTTTAAAAACCCGCCAAATCACATACGGAATGCTGAAGATGATCAGCATGGCGATCAAGAAAATTTCAGTGGTGCTCATGTCCATGTGTCTTAAAAAAAGCTTCTCACTGACGCAAGCCAAGCATCAAAAAATGAAAATCTGTTTCAGCTATGCTGGATCGGTGTGCGCAAATCGTCCAGATAATCACGCGCGAGGTCGACGGTGTCATGCACACCCAAAGCCGCAAAATTGTTTGTGAGCCATGCGTGTGTGGTGTCACGCCCCAAATCGCGCAGCGCATGGATCATGCGACTTTGGGTCGATATTTTGCTGGCGGCACTATAACCGTCCAACAGCGCGCCACCGTCAATGCGGTGTAAGAGCACGTCTTTGTAGCTTGCCGGGTCCAGCTTGCCCTGCGCAATGAGGCGTTTGACAAAATCGATGGCGCGCATCTCGGCAACCAGGGCGGCATTGAAGGTGATTTCGTTCATGCGATCCATGATCTCAGCAGCTGTGGTGGGCAATTTGTCGCGCTTGATGGGGTTGATCTGCACCAGCATGATGTCGCGGCTGGTGCAGTTGTAGATCAAAGGGTGGATCGCCGGGTTGCCCGAATAGCCACCATCCCAGTAATGGCTGCCCTCAATTTCAACCGCTTTGAACATCATCGGCAGGCAGGCGGACGCCATCACCGCATCGACGGTCAGGCGCTTGCCGCTGAAGACCTCGGCTTTGCCACTGGAGACCTGCGTCGCGACCACAAAAACTTTGAGCGTTTTGCATCTGGCCAGTGCTTCAAAATCAATCTGCCGCTCTAAAAACCCCTTCAAGGGGTTGATGTCCAAGGGGTTGCTTTGGTACGGAGAGACGTTTTGCAACGACTGCGTGACGGCGGATGACCAAAAATTGGTGATGGAGTCCGTAAGCTGTGTGGCCCATTGTCCTGCAGGTGAGTTTTCAGCGCCCAAACCACCAAAAAACAGGTCAAACGGTGCGCGCTGCGCCTTTGACAGGGCACCCATATCGACAATACCATTCCAAAAACTGGCCAAAGATGCACGTGCCGCCTCGCGCGGGTCAGCCTTGGTTTTGCCCTGTGTTTGCGCAAAACCGTGCGCCAAGGCCACCGCATTCATCGCGCCGGCGCTGGTACCGCTCAAGCCTTCCAACTCGACACGACCGTCTTCCAGAAGCGCGTCCAATACGCCCCAGGTAAAAGCCCCGTGCGAGCCACCGCCTTGCAAGGCCAAGTTCAAAACGGGTTGCCCAGTGGTTTGCGAAGCCATCAAGGCACCAAGCTCAGTGCTTGCATATAGGCAGGCTGCACCATCAACTCGTCCCACACGGGAGGAGACGTAGCTGGCAAAAGCGCCAAACGGCGCAGGTCACTGGCTTCCCAGGGTTGCCATTGGCCTTTGAGCTGCGCCTCGGCCATGCCGTCAATCAGTTCATCCACGGCCTGGCCATCGTCAACCGATTGGTTGCACAGCAATACCATGTCGCAACCCGCATTCAAAGCGACCACGGCCGCCTCGGTGTAGCTGATGTGTTTGCCGTCAATGAACCGAGCGCCTTCCATGCTCAGGTCGTCGCTGAAAACAGCACCGGTGAAGCCACACTGGCCACGCAGAATATCATTCAGCCATTTGGCGGAAAAACCTGCAGGCCGCGTGTCCACTTTGGGGTAGATCACATGGGCAGGCATGACACTGGTCAAGCTGCTGCTGAGCCAGTTGTAAGGGGCGGCGTCGTCGACCAAGATCGCTTTGAGGCTGCGTTTGTCCACAGGGATATCGGTATGCGAATCCGCTGCGACAAAACCGTGGCCGGGAAAATGCTTGCCGCAATTGGCCATGCCGCTTTGCAGCAGGCCGTGCATCAGACTTTTGGCCAGCAGTGCGGCGACGCGGGGGTCGCGGTGGAAGGAGCGGTCGCCGATGACGCTGCTCCGAGAAGCGCCGGGCCGCCCCAAGCTGATCGCGCGCCCTCGGGGGGCAGTAGGCACTTGTGCCTGCGTGGGGGCCTCATCCGTAAAATCAAGATCCAACACAGGCGTGAAGCTCATGTCCACGCCGCAAGCGCGCAGCTCAGCGGCCAAAACATAGCCACAAGCGGTGGCAGCATTGGTCGCCTGCATCGCATCTTTCATCCACAACTCGCCCAAGGCGCGCATGGGTGGCAGGTGGGTAAAACCGTCAGTTTTGAAGCGCTGGACGCGGCCGCCTTCATGGTCCACACAAATCAGAAGATCCTGGCGCACGCGTTTGATGTCGCTGCACAACGCCGTGAGCTGGGCGCGGTCTTGCCAATTGCGGCCGAACAAAATAATACCGCCCACCAGCGGGTGCTTCAGGCGCTGGCGGTCTGTTTTGGTCAGCGTCAGACCAGCAACGTCGATGATGAGGGGGGCGTGTTGTGACATAGGGCTAGGTTTCAAAGGGAATTAAGGGGAATTCACAAAAATATCAAATTGCTATTAATTTAATAGCTGTTTAGGCAATAAATACGCCGGCTAGATGCTTTTTTAATGGGTAAAATCACTTTTCAACGATGCAGAAGCTGGCCGCGTACTCGGTTTCATCGGTCACGGTGATGTGGGCGGTTAAACCTTGGGCTTCAAACCAGTCTTTCAAGCCGCCGTGCAGTGTGATGACCGGTTTGCCACTGGGCAGCGAGCTGATTTCGCACAAACGCCAGCTCATGGGCAGGCGCATGCCCATGCCGATGGCTTTGCTGAAAGCTTCTTTGGCTGAAAAGCGGGTGGCTAAAAACCGCACGCCCCGCTCGGGCAGACGTTCTTTGCGCAGCTTCCAGGTGGCCAGCTCGGCGTCGCTCAAAATCTTTTTAGCAAAACGCTCTCCCTGACGCTCAAACGTCGCGCGGATGCGCCGAATATCGCAAATATCTGTGCCAATGCCGTAAATCATGGCTGCCGCACTGCTGAGTCAGCGGCCTCGCGGATGCAGCGCAGGTAGGCGGCAATGGTAGCGCTGTAGCCCAACTCTAGCGCGTCGGCGATCAGCGCGTGGCCAATCGACACTTCTTGCACACCCGGCACGTGTTTGATGAAAGCAGTCAAATTGTCGCGGTTCAAGTCATGCCCGGCGTTGACGCCCAGCCCCACGTCCAAAGCCGCCTGCGCTGCCAGGGCAAAACGATCAAGCTGAGCCTGCTGCTCCGCCTTGCCCCACGCTGCTGCGAAAGGCTCGGTGTACAACTCCACGCGGTCTGCTCCTACCGATTTGGCCCAAGCCATACCACTTGGCTCAGCGTCCATGAACAGGCTCACACGCACGCCCAGCGCTTTGGCTTCGGCGATCAGTGGGCGCAGTTTGTCTGTGTCGGTTTCAGGGTTCCAGCCATGGTCGCTGGTGAACTGGCCTTCAGAATCGGGCACAAAGGTGCATTGCTGCGGTTTGAATTGCCGCACGATGCCCATCAAATTTTGCAGCGGGTTGCCTTCAATGTTGAATTCGCGTTCTGGCCATGCTTTCATCAACTCGGCCAAATCAGCCACGTCATGTGCACGAATGTGCCGCTCGTCAGGACGTGGATGCACAGTGATGCCGTGTGCGCCCGCTTGCAAACACAGTGTGGCTGCGCGGGTGACACTGGGGATGCCCAAATGACGGGTGTTGCGCACCAGCGCGACTTTGTTGAGGTTGACTGAAAGAGCTGTGGAAAGAGCGGTTTTGTTCATAAATCTGGCTACAAATCTTGAAGATCCATCATCATCTGACGTGTTTTCAGGGTCTTGACCCCGCAATGGTAGTGCAACAAGGTGCGCAATTGGGTTTTGAGCGGCTGCAAACTGCTGCTACAAGCCTGCAACAGCCCGGAAAACGGTGTGTCCGAGTCCAGCGCGCTTTGCAAGACCGTCCACTGGCTACCGCTCAAACTGCTGCGGTCATCCGCATGCGCTTGGCGCAAACCGCCTTCGGGTACCAGCACGTAAGCAGTTTCGGGCTGTAATGCGGTCAGACTGGCGGTTTGGCTGCCCAAAGACGGCAAAAAACCAATCTCACGCAACAGCATCAACTCAAAGGCGCGCAGAGCCACTTCAAGCGTTTGCAAATTCTGAGGATCGTCACGCTTTTTTCGACCACCTGCGCTGTTGCTGCCTTCTTGCGCAATGATGTGCACAGTCAAAGCGTAGGCATCAAACAAGGCGGGATGTGGGTCATCGCGCGCCAACAGACGCATCAACAGCTCGTTCAGGTAGTAACCCGCCATCAGCGCCTCACCCGTAGGCATGACATGGCCACCCATCCATTCAGAACTGCGCAAGTTGCGGATTTCCGAATCGCCGCCAAAGGCGACATGCAATAACTGCATCGGCAGCAAAATCGGACGAAAGTTGGAGCTGGGTTTTTTGGCCCCCTTGGCCACGAGGGCGACGCGGCCACAATTGCGCGTCAGCACCTCCAAAATCAGGCTGGACTCGCTCCAGTCGTAGCGGTGCAGCACATAAGCGGGTTCGTCGGCGATTCGTTTATTCGTAGCCAAACGAGCGCACCCGTGCTTCGTCGTCAGCCCAACCCGAGCGCACTTTGACCCAGAGCTCGATAAACACCTTGGCGTCCATCAGCCGTTCCAGTTCCACGCGGGTTTCGGTGCCAATGCGTTTGATGCGTTCGCCTTTGTCGCCGATCACCATGGCCTTGTGGCCATCGCGCTCCACAATGATGGTGGCGGCGATTTTCACCAGGCGTTTCTGGCCTTTTTTCTTCGGCGCTTCCTCTTCAAACTTGTCAATCACCACGGTTGAGGTGTAAGGCAACTCGTCACCGGTCAGGCGAAAAAGCTTCTCGCGCACCATTTCACCGGCCAAGAAGCGCTCGCTTTTGTCGGTCAACTCTTCAGCGTCGTACATCCAGGGCTGTTGTGGCAGGTATTTTTCACAGATACCAAACAAGCGCTCGATGTCTTTGGCATTTTTGGCCGACATGGGCACAAATTCGTCAAACTTGTGCTGCGCCTGTATGCCCTGCAGCCAAGGTGCGATGTCGCCACGGCGGTTTACCATGTCGAGCTTGTTGGCGATCAAGAGCGTGGGGATGTCGTTGCTGAGCAAAGACACCACCTTGTCATCCGCCATGTTGGAGCGCCCTGCTTCGACCACAAACAGCACCAAATCCACGTCCCCCACCGCCCCTTGCACGGCTTTGTTGAGCGAGCGGTTCAAGGCATTGCCATGCAGTGTTTGGAACCCGGGCGTGTCCACAAATACAAACTGCACCTCACCCCGTGTGTGCATGCCGGTGATACGGTGGCGCGTGGTTTGCGCTTTGCGGGAGGTGATGCTGATTTTTTGACCGACCAGGGCGTTCAACAGCGTTGATTTACCCACATTGGGCTTGCCCACAATCGCAATCAAACCACAGCGCTGCGATTCCAGTGGAACGGCGGACGCCGCTGCAGGGGCGGATGACGAAGCTGCCGCCAACATCTCGGTTATCCGATTTTTCTCGTTATTTTCGTCTTCAGCCGGCGTATTTACTGCCTGAGCTGCTATTTTATTTATAGCGTTCATGATGTAGCTTGCGCATTTACCTCAAATTTAAGTGGTTTTTTTAATACATTGCAACATGACGGCAGCTGCCGCCTGTTCGCCAGCGCGGCGCGAGGCACCAATGCCCCGCTCACTGAGACCCAATTGCTCAATCTCGCATTCAACCTCAAAGGTCTGCTGGTGCGCTGCGCCTAGAGTTCCCACCACACGGTAGCTGGGCAGCTTCATTTTGCGACCTTGCAACCACTCTTGCAACTCGGTTTTGGGGTCTTTGCCAATCGCCTGCATTTGCGGATTCACATCCACCGCCTTGAACAGCCGCATCACCAAAGCCTGTGCCAGCTCAAAACCGGCATCCAGATAGACAGCACCAATCAATGCCTCCAAAGTATCGGCCAAAATCGACGGTCGTTTTTGGCCGCCGGACTTGGATTCACCCTCACCGAGCTTCAGAACCTCGGGCAAGCCCAGCTCCAAGGCCAATTGGTGCAATGTTTCCTGCCGCACCAGATTGGCGCGTACCCGGGACAAATCACCTTCGGGTAAATCCTGCAAGCGCTCATACAACATGCTGGCAATGGCCACGCCCAGCACCGAATCGCCCAAAAACTCAAGGCGCTCATTGTGGTCGCTGGAAAAACTGCGGTGTGTGACTGCACGCTGGAGCAGCCCAATATCTTTGAACTGGTATTGGAGCCGCTGCTGTAGGCCGTTCAAAAGCGCATTCGGGCTGGCATATGTGGGCTTGGTCACGCTGAAATCATCGACATGGTGTGCGCTAAATACCTGCTGTTTTGCAACTTAATTGGTTTTACCGCTGTATTTCAGCAACAAAAAGGCCGGGCCAGCCATGTGGATTTCTTTGTTGTAGGCAAAGCTCACGACAAAGCGGTCGTTTTCTTTCACGATCTCCAGGTCTTTGCCGCTGATCGCATCGAAGTAGCCGGTCGCTTTGTTTTTATCAAAATTGCTGCGCACTTCAGCCGGTGTTGAACCGACTTTGGAGGTATTGGCGGCTTTCAAAATGGACTGGTACTCGATCACGGTGGGGGCCACTTGAGCGATCATCACACCGGTAAAAGCCAGAATCGCACCGACAAACAGCAGCCCAATGAAAGACATACCGCGTTGGGCTGATTTGGTTTGAGAAGGTTGACGCATACAGGTCTCCAATAAAAAAAGATGCCGGCGCTCAGTCAAATGAGCCAATTCGCTTCAAGTTACCGAAATTCATCCACACAAAGAAAGCCTTGCCGACGATATTCTTGTCTGGCACAAAACCCCAATAGCGAGAATCAAGTGAATTATCGCGGTTATCGCCCATCATGAAATAATGCCCTTCAGGCACTTTGCAGGTGACGCCTTCGACGGTGTACTTGCAATTTTCCCTGAAAGCAAACGAAAAGCCATCACTGCCGTTGATATAAGCGGGACGATTTTCTTCATTCAACAACTGGTGTTTTTTGGCACCCAGCAGCTCATCAAAGTGCTTGGAATAATGCATTTCATCATCATTGAAGAAATCAGGCAAGGCCGTCATGGCTAAAGGCTTGCCATTGATGGTGAGCTTTTTGTTCAAATAAGCCACCTCGTCGCCAGGCACACCCACCACGCGCTTGATATAGTCTAAATTGGGCTTGGGTGGATAGCGAAACACCATCACATCACCCGGCTGGGGCTTGTTGCCTTCGGTGATTTTGGTGTTGATGACCGGCAAACGCACACCGTAATGGAATTTGTTCACCAGGATCAAATCACCGATCATCAAGGTCGGAATCATGGAACCTGATGGAATCTTGAAGGGTTCGAACAGGAAAGAGCGCAACAAGAACACGATCAAAATCACAGGGAACAAACCCGCCGTCCAGTCCAACCACCAAGGCTGGGCACGGATTTTTTCTTGTGCGGCGGCAATGTTGGCGATGTCACCATCCACCTTGTCTATACCGAGCTTGGACAGCTCAGCCAGGCGTTTGACCGAGGCTTCTTCCAAAGCTTTGGCCGCTTGCTCGCGTTTTGGCAAAAAGTAGAATCGCTCGGCCAGCCAATAGCAGCCGGTGACGACCACCGCAACAAATAGCAGCAAGGCAAAATTACCCTCGTGGATGCCGAAATACCAGCTTCCGGCGTAGCCCACAAAACCGGCGAGGACGATGGCGGTGATGAACTGCATCAATCTTGCACCTGCAGGATGGCCAAAAATGCTTCTTGCGGGACTTCAACGGAACCAATTTGTTTCATGCGTTTTTTACCTGCTTTTTGCTTTTCTAACAATTTCTTTTTCCGCGAAATATCGCCACCGTAGCACTTGGCGATCACGTTTTTACGCAAGGCCTTGAGTGATTCCCGCGCGATGATGTTGGCACCAATCGCCGCCTGAATCGCCACATCAAACTGTTGCCGTGAAATGATTTCGCGCATTTTAGCAACCACGGCCCGGCCGCGGTACTGCGATTGAGAGCGGTGAACGATGATGGACAAGGCGTCGACCTTTTCGCCATTCAGCAAAATATCAACCTTGACCACGTCCGCCACACGGAACTCTTTGAACTCGTAATCCATGGACGCGTAACCACGGCTGACCGATTTTAACTTGTCAAAAAAGTCCAGGACAATCTCACCCAGTGGTATCTCGTAAGTCAACTTCACCTGGCGACCGGCGTAGGCCATATCGAGTTGATTACCGCGTTTTTGATTGGCCAAGGTCATCACCGCGCCCACATACTCTTGAGGCATGTACAAATGCACGGTCACGATGGGTTCGCGGATTTCCACCATCTTGCCTTGATCGGGCATTTTGGCGGGGTTTTCAACCTTGGTGACAACGCCGTCGGCGGTCATCACCTCGTAAACCACGCTCGGTGCGGTGGTGATCAGGTCTTGGTCAAACTCGCGCTCCAGCCGCTCTTGCACGATTTCCATGTGCAGCAAGCCCAAAAAGCCGCAGCGAAAGCCAAAGCCCAGCGCTTGGCTGACTTCAGGCTCGTAGTGCAGCGAGGCATCGTTGAGCTTGAGTTTCTCCAAACTGTCGCGCAAGCCTTCGTACTGGTTTGCCTCTGTCGGATACAAACCGGCGAACACCTGCGGCTGAATTTCTTTAAAGCCTGGCAGCGCCTCGGTCGCCGTTGCGGCTGCGCCGCCGGATCCCGCTTTGATTTGGGTCACGGTATCGCCCACTTTGGCGGCTTGCAACTCTTTGATACCGGCAATGATGTAGCCCACTTCACCCGCCTCTAAAGCGGGCCGTTCGTTGTCCGCAGGCGTGAAAACACCCACCTTGTCTGCGTTATAAGTGGCGCCTGTGGCCATCATCTTGATGCGGTCATTTTTAGCCAGGCGGCCATCGACCACGCGGACCAACATCACCACACCGACATAGCTGTCAAACCAGCTGTCAATAATCATGGCACGCAGCGGTGCGTTGGGATTGCCACGCGGTGACGGCACCCTGGCCACCACCATCTCTAATATCTCGTCAATGCCCTGCCCTGTTTTGGCTGAGCATGAAATCGCATCGGTCGCATCAATGCCAATCACGTCTTCAATTTCTTTGCGTGCGCCTTCTGGATCCGCATTGGGCAAATCCATCTTGTTCAGCACCGGGATGACTTCAACACCAAGGTCAAGCGCGGTGTAGCAATTGGCCACCGTTTGCGCTTCAACCCCTTGGCTCGCATCAACAACCAAGAGCGCGCCTTCGCATGCGCTGAGTGAACGCGACACTTCATAAGAGAAGTCGACATGGCCTGGCGTGTCGATCAAATTGAGGTTGTATATCTCGCCATTTTTGGCTTTGTAGTGCAGCGCAGCGGTCTGCGCTTTGATGGTTATCCCACGTTCTTTTTCGATATCCATCGAGTCGAGCACTTGTGCCGACATGTCGCGTGCTTCCAGTCCACCACAACGCTGTATCAAACGATCAGCCAGTGTTGATTTGCCGTGGTCAATGTGCGCGATGATGGAAAAATTTCTGATGTGATTCATCAACGAGATGCTTTAAGTGATTGAATTAAAACGAATGCAGAGTACTGCGGACATAAAAAAGGGCGCGTCGTTTTGTGACGCGCCCTGAAACCAACAAGCATGGCAACTGCGATAGTTGGAACTTCATTGTAGGCAAAAAAGCCAAGTTGTGAAGTCCAAAAAACGTCTGGCTTGCAGTGTTGCAGGGCTGCAACGAAAAGTTATCCACAGTTTATTCAGTATGTTACAAAATATTCATTGGACAACATGTGGGTGATCTGTGGACCACCAGTGGACTGTTGCAAACAATGTCATAAAATGCGTGAAAACTGATTCAATATGCGAAAAATTAATCTTTTGAAGGTCTGATTCTATCCAAATTTGTCGTAAGGTGAATATAAATGTTAGTGAATGCACACTTACATTGCATTTTGAAATAAAAATAAAAAAATAAATTTCAATTCAAAATCTAGTTCAATTGATCAAAAAAGAGTCCAAAACCCAGTTTAAACAGGGGTCTTTAGGGTTCACGTGGGAATCAAATCAGGCCTCAGGTCCGCCGTAAAAACACAAAAGCGAGGCAGCCTCGCCTCGCTTTTGCCGCGTCATGAACGCTATTTGTTTGGTTTGATCAGCGTGAACTGGGCCCAATCACCCCGACGAAACAAGACATTGATGGTTTTTGACTTATCGGACTTGGCAAGGACGGTTTCAAATTCTTTAACACTGCCCACCTCCGTGTTGGCGATGGACACAATCACATCACCCTCACGCAGTCCGGCACGCTCAGCACCCTCTGTGGCGGTGTCTACCCGCACACCACCCTTGATTTTGAGTTCTTTCTTTTGTGCCTCGGTCACTTCGCTCACCACCAAACCAAAACCTTGAGCGGAGGTGATCGCTTTGGGCTTGACTTCTTTGGGCGCAACCTTTTTAGCGACTTTGTCGTCTTCAAATTCAGCCACAGTCACCGTCAGCTCTTTGGTTGCACCACGGCGGAAGACGGTGAGCGTGTTTTTGCTGCCTGGCTTGGTATTACCCACCAGGCGTGGCAGGTCGACGGACTTCTCGATCGTAGTGCCGCCAAATTTAAGGATGATGTCGCCCGCCTCCACACCGGCCAGAGCGGCGGGTGCGCCCGCTTCTACGCCGCGCACCAAGGCACCTTGCGCTTTGCCCAGGCCAATAGACTCGGCCACCTCTTTGCTCACCTGGTCGATTTGCACACCTATACGGCCCCGAGATACACGACCTGACGTGCGCAGCTGGTCGCTAACCCGTGTCGCTTCGTCAATGGGAATCGCAAAGGATATCCCTTGAAAACCACCCGTCCGCGAATAAATCTGGCTGTTGATGCCCACCACCTCTCCACGCATGTTGATCAGCGGTCCCCCGGAGTTGCCGGGGTTGATGGCCACGTCGGTTTGAATCAGCGACAAATAATCGCCCGTATCGCGTTGCTTGGCGCTCACAATGCCCGCCGTGACGGTGTTTTCCAAACCGAAGGGCGAGCCAATCGCCATCACCCACTCACCCACTTTGAGGCGGCTCACATCTCCGACTTTCACCGCCGGCAAGCCTGTCGCTTCAATTTTGATCAGCGCCACATCAGAGCGTTTGTCTGTGCCAATAATTTTGGCTTTGAACTCACGCTTGTCCATCAAAGTGACCATCACCTCTTCAGCACCATCCACCACATGTGCATTGGTCATGACCAAGCCGTCGGTGCTCAAAATAAACCCTGAACCAACGCCACGTGGTTGATCTCCCCGGGATTCTGGCTGGGGTCTTTTCGGCGCTTTCGGGTCCGCTTTAGGATCTGCTTTGGGATCGGCCTTCGGATCCGCTTTAGGCATGCCCGGTATGCGGTCGCCAAAGAAACGGCGCAACAACTCCTGCAACTCCTCGTCGCTGTCAGCCCCCAGATTGCCCAAGCCAGCACGTGCACTGGCCTTCTCCAGCGTGCGGATGTTGACCACGGAGGGTCCGACCTGCTCAACCAGCTCCGTAAAGTCCGGCAAGCCGCGCATTTGCGCTGCCGACGCAGGTGTAAGGAGCAGCGAACCCATCATCAACAATGCGCTGGCACCATAAAGGCCGAATTTTTTCAAATCAAACAACATCTCTAACCCCTTATTTGCTTCTTTATGCTTTTTATGCCACTTCTTCATTACTTTTTGCGTTCCAGTTGCTGCGCAAATATTTTCAAGGTCGCCAGCGGCACCTCACCCACCGCCGTGAGCCATGACTCATTCATGCGCTTGGTCAAGGTATGCGTGGCCCCCAAAGACATGCTGCCTTCTTGGGTATGGCGTTTGCGGTCATAGACCTCGACAAACAGCGACACCGTGGCCAAGCCGTCTGAGAAAATCCATTGCATGGTGTTACCCGCATCGGCTTCAACGGCATTAACACCTGAATTGTTGCCCGCATTGACCGCCACAGGGACCGTAGCGGCAGATTGAACCGAGCGCTTGTAGCAGGCCATGGAGGCAAAGCCTGGCACACCCTGTGACAGCACCCAGCCTTGGGCCAGGGCGGTGGTTTTGCTCAGTTCGATGCGTTCTATCTTGTGCCCCGCCGTATTGCCCATCATCTGGGCGAGACGTTCCATTTTCACAGGTGCATCGATGCTCAGCTCTGAAAAAGCCGCTTGCTCCAGCACGCGTCCTGTGGCATCCAGGGTTTGCAACTTGACGACCAAGCCGCTTTTACGCTCGGTCCAAATACGGTGGCTGTACCTGAAACTGTCTTTGGCGGACAATTGAACCACATCGGCCTCAAAACCGGCCACGCGTTCGGCATCAAGCACCTTCAATGCGTAATAGTCGGCAATGTCGGTGTTATTGGACTTGAGGAAGTTGGGGAACAGCCCCAAAGATTCACGCTGCTCCGTCCGCGCGACCTTCTGGTCTGGGAAAAAAGTAATAACGTCATTGTTGCGCCTGAAAATCGAACGCGGCACCCCCGTCAAGGTTTCAACCCGCTCCATCTGCAACTCGCCATCGCAGACATGCCAGATCTTTGCACTGGACATATCAGCCCCGACCGAGACAACAAAAGTCCCGATGTAGGCGCGCTGTTTGGAGGCCTCGTGCATGCGCAGCAGCCAGTCGTTCACGGAACGTGCCGCAACCGGTGCCTGGTGCGCAACCGGTTTTTGACCCTCTTTATGCCCTTCTTTTTGCCCCTCATATGCTATTGAATTAATAGCAATACAGGCAATAAATACGCCGGCTATAGTCGAAAATGATGGTAAAAGTCGCATATTTTACCGGGATGCACCGTTGATAGCCCTGTCGGGCGCCGCATCAAAGGTGGCGTTACGCAAAAACCCGGAAGGCATTTGCAGCGCCGAGCCGCCACCGAGTTGGCTGTGCGCCGCAATCATGGCGTCGAGTTGCGGATTGCGCAGCATCACCTCACCGCCGGAGCCACTGGCGTCATTGGACACCGCAGCGGAGACTTGCAAAGCTAGGCCTGTAGACGGCGACGGCGTGCCGTTTTGTGCCAATTGCGATCCAGTGGTCGTCGCCACACCACCCACCAGATTCCAGCTGACCGCCAATACCGCCGCAGCCGATGCCAGACCTGCTACCCATTTCCAGCGGAAAACAGGCTCGTTGGCACTTTCAACGGCCACGGAATGCAAATGCAGGGCCGCTTCAACCGCCCGATTCGAGCTGGATAGCATCGCCGGCATCAAGCGAGGCTCCTGCTTCAACGTGCTTTGCAGGCGTGTCAAAAAGGCCGTGTCGCCTTGACAAGCCGCCAATTCGTCTGAGCGCAACACATCGCCCACCACATGCAGGCTGCGCCACGTAGCGCGCATTTGCTCGGTTTGGGGGCTGTCGCCCTCGAACCAGGCCATCGCCTCGGCAAATTCTTCACCATGAAGCTCGCCATCCACCAGCGCACTCAGTTGAATGCGACGGTACAAAGCTGCATCTTGTATCGTTTTCATGTCTGTACTCACCATCTTTTACCTGTTTGGTTTTCTAACAAAGGTCCAACTTTGGCAGAAATAGACTCTCGCGCCCTGAAAATCCGGGACCGCACCGTGCCGATCGGGCACGCCATCAGTTGTGCAATCTCTTCATAGCTCAGTCCCTCGATTTCACGCAGGGTGATGGCTTGGCGCAAATCCTCGGGCAAAGCCAGCATGGCTTGGTTCACCGCATTTGCAATTTCTTTGGCCGCCAGCACCGTTTCTGGGGTTTCGTCTGATATTGGTTCGTATTTGGCGTTGAAAGTTTCATCGTCTTCATCAGAACGCCCAAAAGCGCTGGCGGTGACGGTAGGGTCACGCTTGAGTTCCAGCAAGAACTTTTTAGCCGTATTGACCGCAATCCGGTACAGCCAGGTGTAAAACTGCGCTTCACCCCGAAATTTGGGCAATGCCCGGTAGGCACGGATGAAGGTTTCCTGGGCAATGTCATCCACCAGGTCCACATCGCGTACCATGCGGCCGATCAGACGCTGGATACGGCGCTGGTACTTGATGACCAGCAGCTCAAAAGCACGCTGATCACCCGCCACTGTGCGCTCAACCAGCATGGCGTCGCTGTCAGGCGCGGGCGCTGCATCGTTCACAGGAGTGTCGTCAGGGACGATGGGCGTGTCAGACATGGGCAAACATGGGCGAATGGGTCTAGGGTAAAAGCAAAAAAAAGATCAACAACTAATGTTGTGCATTAAAAACAGGCTCTTTGGCGCGCGAATATACAGCACGGCGCAGATCATGCCAATGTTCTGGTGCAAAAGCCTGCTCTAGCCACAGCCATTGGGTGCGGCCGGTATGTAAAGAAGGCTCAAATTTGAGCAACAAGCAACGCTGTCCGTCAAACCGGACACTGACGCTGCCGGTTTGAGGTGATGGCTTGTCTTGGACTTCATCCTGCACGCCGCTTGTCCAATGCCAGAAAAAGCCATCCCATTCCAAAAAACTCAAAACGCCCAAAGAACCGCCTTTGAGTTGTCTCCAAAAGTGACCCACGCACACAGTGGCAAAGAGCCAGGACGCAACAATCAAGCCGGCTTGCCAACGAAACTGGAATACCGCTGCGTGTGTTTGGTAGTGATACAAACCCGCGCTGATGACACCCAGCAACAGCATGACGAGCAGCGCAAGCGCCAGCCAGACGGAACGGCCCGTGGGGTAGCGGACCGAAGGAGCGCTGTAGATAACCAATACGGATTCGCCCAATCAGCGCAGTTAGCGGGGTGGCGCGTTAAAACGGTTCAGCGCAAGCGCTTGAACACCAGCGTGCCATTGGTGCCACCAAAACCAAAATTATTCTTCACCGCAACGTCAATGGTCATGTCGCGTGCGGTGTTGGCACAGTAGTCCAGGTCGCACTCAGGGTCTTGATTGAAGATGTTGATGGTCGGCGGACTTTTTTGCTCGTGGATCGCCAGCACACTGAACACGCTTTCAATACCGCCCGCCCCGCCCAGCAAATGACCGGTCATGGATTTGGTGGAATTGACCACGGTTTTTTTGGCATGGTCGCCAAAAGCGGCCTTGATGGCGTTGGTTTCATTCAAATCACCCAAGGGCGTTGAAGTCCCGTGGGCATTGATGTATTGCACCTGATCGGCATTGACACCGGCATTGTTCAGCGCCATTAGCATGGAGCGGCGTGGGCCATCCACATTCGGGGCGGTCATATGGTAGGCATCGCCGCTCATGCCAAAACCGGCGACTTCAGCATAAATTTTGGCACCACGCGCCTTGGCGTGTTCGTATTCTTCCAGCACCAAGACCCCAGCACCTTCGCCCAAAACAAAGCCATCCCGGTCTTTGTCCCACGGGCGGGAGGCGGTGGCGGGGTCATCGTTGCGGGTGCTGAGCGCCCGGGCTGCGGCAAAACCACCCAGACCGAGCGGTGAAATCGTGGCTTCTGAGCCGCCGGCGATCATGACGTCGCAATCGCCGTGTTCAATCATGCGGGCCGACAAGCCAATCGCATGCAAACCGGTGGTGCAAGCGGTGACGACCGCAATGTTCGGACCTTTGAATCCAAATTTGATCGACACATGGCCCGAAATCATGTTGATGATCGAGGCTGGCACGAAAAACGGGGTGATACGGCGCGGGCCGCGGTTGACGTATTCAACGTGGGTGTTCTCAATGGTCGGCAAGCCGCCGATACCCGAGCCGATGTTGCAGCCAATGCGGGTGGCTTCTTCGTCACCCAGCGCAGCGCCTGTGGCCAAGCCGGAGTCGGCTACGGCTTGACAAGCAGCGGCCATGCCCAGATGGATGAAACGACCCATGTGGCGCGCTTCTTTCTCCGGGATGTAATGTTCAATGTTGAAGCCTTTGACCTCACCCGCGAAATGGGTGGTGAAAGGACTCGCATCAAAATGGGTGATCTTGCCGATACCCGACTGACCCGCCAGCAAGGCGGCCCAAGAGGCTTCTACCGTGTTTCCCACGGGACTGACACAACCCAAACCTGTTACAACGACGCGACGACGAGACATAAGAAAAAACGCTCCAAGAATGTCCCTGATAGCGGGGTGGCGGAGATGGTGAAACCTCAGATCTGAGATTCAGGCTCTTCGGTCAGGCTATAAACAATTGCAAAAATGACGGTCTATAGATTGGCGCTGTCATCATGAACCCAAGCTCATACAGCACAACGCAATCCATAGACCACTTGGCGGCCCAAACATTCGACCGCGACCGCAGCCAAACACGAAACCACCAAGTGAATACGTACGAATTACGCTTTTGGATGCGCAGTTGCGTAGTCGATGGCGTTTTTCACAGTTGTGATTTTTTCGGCATCTTCGTCTGGGATTTCAATACCAAACTCATCTTCCAAGGCCATGACCAGCTCTACAGTGTCCAAAGAGTCAGCACCCAAATCAGCCACGAAGGCTTTCTCTGGAGTAACTTGTGACTCTTCAACGCCGAGTTGCTCAGCAATGATTTTTTTAACGCGTGCTTCGATATCGCTCATGAATTCCCTCTGAGGGTTGTGAAAAAACTTATTTTAACCGCCTTAGGGCTTATCTTCTAAGCTATCCCCAAGTCGGCACCACTTTTGCTGAATTTTACGCAAAGCGTCAAAAACAGCGAACCAGCCTACTTTACAACAAAATGTAACGCAATCAAGACTGAAATCAAGACATGTACATGCCACCATTGACATGCAATTCTTGCCCTGTGACGTAGGCCGCCATCGGTGAAGCGAGATACGCCACGGCGTAGGCAATGTCTGCAGGCTTACCCAAATGGCCCAGCGGAATTTGGCTCAACAAGGCTTTTTGTTGTTCTTCGGGCAGGCTGGCGGTCATGTCGGTTTCAATAAAACCGGGGGCCACGCAGTTGACCGTGATGTTGCGGCTGCCCAGTTCGCGTGCCAGGGCGCGCGTCATGCCTGCGACGCCCGCCTTGGCAGCGGCGTAATTGGCTTGCCCCGCATTGCCGGACGCACCCACCACCGAGGTGATGCTGATGATGCGGCCATAGCGCTGCTTCATCATGGTCCGCATCACAGCGCGGGACATGCGGAACACCGCTTTCAGGTTGGTGTCCAGTACGGCGTCCCAGTCTTCGTCTTTCAGGCGCATGGCCAGCATGTCGCGGGTGATGCCAGCATTGTTGACCAGCACCTGCAAACCGCCAAATTCTTTGGTGATGGCATCAATCAAGGCCTCAGCCGCCGCTACATCGTTGACATTGAGGTTTTTACCGCTGGAACCCGGGTACGCGGCCAAAGCCTGTGTGATTTTGGCTGCGCCGTCGTCGGTGGTGGCGGTGCCGATGACTTTGTAACCCTGTTGCGCCAAAGTCAACGCAATCGCTGCGCCAATACCGCGTGATGCACCGGTGACGAGTGCGACCTGGCCTTCTACTTTTTGATTCATCATCTCAATATCCTCGGTTTTTAATTTTTATGCGACTGTCTGCAAATTCTTTCGCAAAGCATTCAGCTTTGCAACAGCGTTTTCACCTCGGCCATGCTGGCGGGGTCAAACAAGGCAGCACCGGTCATCTCGGCATCAATACGTTTGACCAAACCGGCCAGGACCTTGCCAGGGCCGCATTCCACCACGTTCAGCACACCGCGCGCTTTGATTGCAGCCACGCACTCAACCCAGCGCACAGGTCCGAAAGCCTGGCGGTACAGCGCGTCTTTGATGGCGGCGGCATCACTCACCACCTGCACATCGATATTGTTGACCACAGGAATCTGCGGCGCTGCAAAGGTGACTGATTTCAACGCTTCCTGCAGTTTTTGCGCCGCTGGCCGCATCAAACTGGAGTGGAAAGGGGCGGACACGGCCAGCAACAAGGCACGTTTTGCACCTGCCGCCTTAAGCAGTTCACAGGCTTTGTCGACCGCAACTTTGCTGCCAGAGATCACCGTTTGACCGGGGTCGTTGAAATTAGCCGCCTGCACAGATTCAGCCGCGCATTCACCCCCCTGTGCCTGCAAACTGGCGGTCACTGCGGCACAAATGGCCGTGATTTTGGCAGCGTCCAAGCCCAAAATAGCCGCCATAGCACCCTGCCCGACGGGTACGGCGTCTTGCATGGCCTGCGCGCGCAGGCGCACCAGCGGAGCGGCTTGCGCCAAGCTCAACACACCAGAAGCCACCAAAGCCGAATACTCGCCCAAAGAGTGCCCGGCGACAACGCCGGGTGCCACGCCGACTTCAGCCATCCAGACACGGTAGGCGGCGACTGCGGAAACCAGCATCACCGGCTGGGTGTTGGTGGTCAGCGCCAGGGCTTCTTTGGGGCCGTTTTTGATCAGCACCGCCACGTCTTCGTTCAGGGCGTCGGAGGCTTCTTGCAGCGTTTGCGCAACAACGGGGTGATCGCCCCAAGCGTCGAGCATGCCAACGGATTGCGAACCTTGACCGGGGAAGACAAATGCAAAAGAGTTCATAAAGAGGTGTCCATCAGCCTAAAAATGGGTTAAAAACATGGATCAAGCCAGCTTAGAGGTCAAATACGACTCTAGCCGGCGTATTTATTGCCTATTCAGCTATAAAATTAATAGCGCAGAACCCCAGGTGAAACCACCACCCACCGCTTCCAGCATGACCGTTTGGCCGGGTTTGACCTGTCCGTTGCGCACGGCGGTATCCAGCGCCAGCGGAATCGACGCGGCCGAGGTGTTGCCATGTTGATCGACCGTGACCACCACCTTGTCCATGCTGAGCTTGAGTTTTTTGGCGGTGCTGGTCATGATGCGGATATTGGCTTGATGGGGTATGAGCCAATCGATATCGGCCTCGGTTTTACCGGCTTTGGCCAACGTGGCGCGCGCTGTTTCGGCCAAGACACCGACAGCGAGCTTGAAAACCGCTTGGCCATCCATGGTCAAAAAGGCCGAACCGGCAATCACGCCAGAGGACACGTTGCCCGGAACGCACAAAATACCCACGTGTTTGCCATCGGCGTGCAGATCGGTCGCCAAAATGCCCGGCTTGTCGGACGCCGCCAGCACCACCGCACCGGCGCCATCACCAAACAACACGCAGGTGGTGCGGTCGGTAAAATCCAAAATCCGTGAAAAAGTCTCTGCGCCAACGACCAAGGCTTTGTTGGCAGCGCCTGATTGGATCATCGCGTCAGCCACGGAGAGCGCGTAGACGAAACCGGTGCATACCGCCTGGATGTCAAAAGCGGCACCGCCTGCAGTGCCAAGCTTGTTCTGCAAAATACAGGCGGTCGACGGAAACACCATATCGGGCGTGGAGGTGGCGACGATGATAAGGTCAATGTCCGCAGCCGCCACACCGGCAGCCTCAAGTGCTTTTTGCGCAGCAATCAAAGCCAAATCACTGGTCAGCATGCCCACATCTGCGAAGTGGCGAGCACGGATGCCGGTGCGCTCGACAATCCAGTCGTCGCTGGTTTCTACCCCCGTGGCTGCGAGCTGGGTGACCAGGTCTGCATTGGTCAAGCGCCGTGGCGGTAAGTAGCTGCCTGTACCGATGATGCGCGCATAACGGCGTTGTGGGTGAGTTGCTGGCTGTGAAGTCATTGAGTGGTGCTGTTCCGGCTGTTCCGTCAAACTTGAGGGCCACATGCCCTCTTTTTAGAAAGAGAGACATGTCCGCCGCTGCCATGACCTCAGCCACGTAGCGGCAACAAACCAAAGTTTGCGCTACCCCCTATTATGCCGTGACGTCAGCAGGGTCTGCCGCCCCGGGCGCAGGCGCTGCGACCGACGCCGGCATCACCATGGCCAACAAAGGCGCGGCATGGGCAATACGCTTCTGAACACGCTCCAGCAACTGGTGCGCGGCAGCATCGTAAGCGCGGCTCAAGGCATTTTCAAACGCAAAAGCATCGGCTGAACCATGGCTTTTGAACACCAGACCCCGCAAACCCAAAAGCGCAGCACCATTGTGGCGTCTGTGATCGAATCTGTTTTTAAACGCTTTTAAGACAGAATAAGCACATATAGCTGCAATTTTCGTGAAGATATTGCGAGAAAACTCCGCCTTCAAAAAGCTCGCGAAGATGGATGCCAGGCCTTCGGCCGTTTTGAGGGCGACATTACCAACAAAACCATCGCATACCACAATGTCGACCGTGCCTTTAAAAATATCATTGCCTTCTACGTTGCCGTAAAAGTTCAAGTCACCGGCTTCGGCGGCAGATCGCAGAAGATCGCCCGCTTTTTTGATGATTTCACTGCCTTTGATGGCTTCTTCGCCAATATTGAGCAGACCAACGGTGGGGTTGTCGTTTTCTTTGAGAGCGGACACCAAGGCCGAGCCCATCACCGCAAACTGCAGCAGATGTTCTGCCGTACAGTCCACATTGGCGCCCAAGTCAAGCACCAGGGTGGCCTCGCCTTTGCCGTTGGGGATCATGCCGGCGATGGCAGGTCGGTCGATGCCGTCGATGGTTTTGAGCACGTAGCGTGCAATCGCCATCAACGCGCCGGTATTGCCTGCGGACACAGCCGCTTGCGCAGCGCCGCTCTTGACCTGGTTGATGGCAACCCGCATGGACGAGTCTTTTTTCTTGCGCAAGGCCATCTCAAGCGGATCATCCATCCCCACCACTTCACTGGCGGCAATGATGCTGGCGCGTGGATGCGAAAAACCGGCCAAAGCGGCGGGCAAACCCACCATCAGCAACTCGGCATCGGGGTGTTTTTCAAGAAATTGACGACAGGCCACCAAAGTAACAATGGGGCCGTGATCGCCGCCCATGCAATCGACTGCGAGCTTAATCATTTTTGATCGCGATGCGCGACTGCAAGGACGCGGGCAGATGAATCAACAAACAGCACCTGCTTGTGGATGGATGCAGACTTCAGGGCTATATGCAGCGCAAATGGTGCGCTATGCCTGAACTGCATTCAATGCCCTGTATTGGATTTAACCGGATTTATTCAGCCGTGTCAGATTTGTTCTTCAACACTTGACGGCCGCGGTAAAAACCGTTGGGGCTGATGTGGTGACGCAAATGGGTTTCACCCGTTGTCGGCTCGACCGCGATACCTGGCACGACCAGCGCGTTGTGTGAACGGTGCATACCGCGCTTGGACGGTGATTTTTTGTTTTGTTGAACGGCCATGATTGGCTCCTATAGCGTGATTAAGCTGTACAAATACAGCAAATACAGAAAAGTAAACATAGCAAACGCAGCAAAAATAAACTTGCCACGTAAAACTAGCCAGCGCCTATGAAATGCGCCAAGCCTTCCATTATAGCCGAAAGCGGCTTTTAACCCAACTTTTTGCTTTTCAAGGCTCCCAGCACGGCAAATGGATTGGGTTTATCGCCCCCAGCGCCATCAAAATCCTCGTCTGCCACGGCCATTTTAGGCTGAACGGGGCACGCCTCGTGACGCGGCACCAGCGGCAAAGCCATCAACAATTCGTCCTCAATCAGTTCCATGAGGTTGAATTCACGGCTCAGCGCCAAGACATCTTCTTCACAGTCATCGTCCTGCGCCTCGGCGGTTGTCTCGTCCGCCACAAAGCGGTAGGCGCGATCCACATCTAGCGTCAAATCAACATCGGCCAGGCAGCGCTGGCAAATTTGCGGCAAGGTCGCCTGCGCCTGCAGATGCAACCACACCTGGGCGGCCAAACCAACCCCAGATCCAGCAGCCGTTTCAACCAGCTCGCCCTGCGCTTGCCACTGCACCGTGTGCGTGGCACCCACATCGGGCTGATTGTCGGACGCTTCCTGCAAGAGCCGCTTGTACTTTTGCAGAGAATCATCTCCCTGAAGGCGAGCACTCAACAGTGCAAAAGCAGCCACATCCAGCCGTTCCGGCCGAAAATCCCTGGAATTTGTACTTGGGTCTTGTTTTTTATCTGTCATGGACGGCTAATTCTTTCAACTTTGAATAAGTCCAAGTGTAGCAACGAGTGCGAAAATAGCGAGCTATGAGTTCCCCATCCGTCTCCAACACCCCCATCCCAGGCAGCGCGCCAGGCAGCACCCCGCCTCAGCGCGCTGTGATCCTGGGTTCTACGTCCGTCTACCGCCGTGAACTGCTCAGCCGGCTGCGCATCCCCTTCAGTGTTGCCTCGCCCGAGGTGGACGAGACGGCGCTCGTCGGAGAAATGCCAAGCGCATTGGCCACACGCCTGGCCCTGGCAAAAGCACGTGCGGTGGCCAACAGATTCCCACAAGCCGTGGTGATTGGTTCAGACCAGGTCGCCGACCTGGACGGTTTGGCACTGGGTAAACCCGGCAACTTTGAACGCGCCACCGCGCAACTGCGCCAAATGCGTGGCAAAACAGTAATTTTTCAAACCGCTCTGGCCGTGATTTGCCTGGAAACAGGTTTCGAGCAGCATGACATTGCCCGCGTGCGCGTGCAGTTTCGTGACTTGAGCGATGCTGAAATCAACTCCTACCTGCTGGCAGAAACCCCTTATGACTGCGCCGGCAGTGCCAAAAGTGAGAGTTTGGGTATTGCGCTGCTGGCATCCATTGACAACGACGACCCCACAGCTTTGGTAGGTTTGCCCTTGATCCGCACCTGCAAGTTGCTGCGCGCCGCTGGAGTCAAGCTATTATGAACAAGTCCAACGCACCTTCAAACGCCAAAGGTCGGTTGTTTCTCATCCCGGCCCCGCTGGATTTTGGCTGTGACAGCGAAACGCCTTTGGCACCATTGACCGATGTGCTTCCTTTGGCGACATTGCAGACGGCTGCCAGATTGCAGTATTGGGTCTGTGAGAACGCCAAATCGACCCGTGCTTATTTAAAACGAGTAGACGCGATTTGTCCATTGTCGCAATCGCTGCAAGCCATGAGCATCCAGGAACTGCCCCGCGAGGTCCATAAAAAAGGCGACCATCCCGGCAGTTTGGGCGCTGGTTTTGATGCCAAGCCCATGCTGAAAGCCGCGTTGGACGGGTTTGATGTGGGCCTGGTCAGTGAGGCAGGCATGCCCGCCATCGCCGACCCCGGCTCATCCGTGGTCAGGGCAGCACATGCCTTGGGCGTCACGGTGGTGCCACTGGTTGGCCCAATTTCTTTGATGCTCGCATTGGCCGCCAGTGGTTTGAATGGACAAAATTTTGCATTTGTAGGCTACTTGCCACAAGACGCAGCGCAGCGAACGCAGCGCATCAAAGAGTTGGAAACGCTTGCCTTTAAAACAGGCCAAACCCAGCTCTTTATTGAAACCCCCTACCGCAATGCCGCTTTGCTGCAAGCTTTACTTCATACACTTCAAGCAAATACTACTTTAGCAATGAGTTGCGGCATCACACTGACGACCGGCGCATCACACAGTGCCAGTGTCAGCGCTTGGCGACGTAAAGCACCGCAATTACCACTGGCATTGCCATCTGTGTATTGCATTGGCGTTTAAGAGCGCGTTACAATCAAGCAAAAACGTTTGCAAAGCGTCCATTAGCGCTCAAAACATCTTAAAAAAAGAACACAAAAGTATACTTTACTACAAGAAGCATCAAGTAAAAGTATGCGTTGATACTGCTTGTAAATATAATGACCCACCTGATATGGTTTGTTAAATCAATCAATAAACCCTGCGAATTTTGATTAAATTCATGAAGAATTTGTGAAGCACCTGAACCGTCCCCTTTTCGCCGCGATGACATTACTGCTGGTATCTGCTAGCGGGTTTTCAATGTCGCTAGGGTCGTCTACAGGCGCTGTTGTTTTTGGTCGCCCGCTGGATTTGACCATTCAGGCACGCCTGGATGGTCCTTTGGACGAGTCTTCCAACTGCTTTAGCGCCGAGATTTTTCAAGGGGATGCGCGATTTGACAGCAACCGTATACGTGTTGACGTTAAAGCCGCAGCCAATCCGCTGGAAGCACTGATCCGCATTCGCTCCACAGCCACCATCACCGAGCCTTGGGCCAAGGTGATTCTGCGGTCCAACTGCGGCACAAAAATGTCGCGTCAATATGATTTTCTGACCGATTTCAGCTCTGATCTGCCTGCTAGTCTGCCCAACACACGCTTGCCTGTGCTGGCTGCGACAACAAGAGACGGACAAGAGTCTGCGGCCGTTTTACCGCCACTCACATCGCTGACCGCACCCGCAACAAACAAAGCTTTGACGGCCAAATCGACTGCAATCAAGCAAAAATTAACGGCAGCTGCTGCCGCAAACGAAGTAAATTCTGCAATAGCAACCGTGACAACAAACACGGATCGCACCACGCCTGTCGCGTCCAATACGCCAGCGGTGCGCCCCGGCCAACTCAAAAGTAGCAACAAACTGGCAGTGAAAGCCACCGCAGTCGCTGAAGGCAGGTCACGCCTGAAGATGGAAACCTTTGATTTGGCCGATGAGCGGCAAGTGATGCTCAAAATGTCGACGGCCTTGCTGGCACCCATAGCCTCTGACACGCCGGCCAACGCACAGGCTTTGGCCCAGGCCGCCGCGGTCTGGCGCGCCTTGAATGCCAAGCCTGAAGACGTGGCCGCTGATGCGCAAAAACTGCAGGCCACAGCGGCAGAGCTGCAAAATGTCAAAAACGCGGCCTTAAAAGAACAGGCCAGGCTGCAAGAGCGCCTGCGCATGGCGGAAGAGAAAAAGTTTGCCAACCCTTTGGTCTATGCCCTGCTGGCACTGCTGGTTTTGGCATTCGCGGGTTTGACCTGGATGTGGTGGCGCGCCCGAAAAAGCGCACAAGCGGGCTATGCTTGGCTGGGCGGTACAACCGTAGCTGCAGAAGCCCTACCCCTGTCCAGCATGGAAGGTGCCGACCCGGTTTTCGTTAACACGGTGAATATGACCCTAGCGCAGCCAGCGTATGAAGAAGACCCAGCGCCCGCGTTAGTGGCTGTGCAAGAAGCGCCTGTAACCGAAGCACATCCAGAAGTTCAGTTGGTGCCAGAAACACCGCAGAAAGCGTTAAGTGCGCCCATGATTTTCACCAAGCCGGTACCCAAAGTTGAAGTCCATGTTGACAACAACCCCTTGTGGCCAGCCGAGGCCCCCTCAGCCAAACACACTGACAGCCCCGAAATGTTGGTGCTCACGCCGACAGAAGCCTTCATTCGGCCCATCACGCAGCCCGAACCAGAGCTGCACGCCACGACACCCTACCCACAGGTGGCGCAGGAAGCCAAGGTTGATTTGCCGCTGCCGTTGCAAAAAGTCATCGCGCCGCCAGAGACACTCAATATTGATCTCGATTTCTCCAAAATATCAGCCCCAGCAGCACGCGTGGCAGCGAGCGCCAAAAACAAACACGTTGATAAGCACAGCGACAACCACATCGAGTTTTACACCGACGATGGACATGCCCAGGCCAATGAGCCCAAACCCAAAAGCCTGCCACCCCTGCCCAAGTCCACGCATAAACCACACAAGCCGGCAACCCCTGCGGCCTTGGACCACAAAAGCAATCTGATTGATTTTGAGTCCTTTGCCACGCCCCCTGTCCCTTCGCGTTCTTCGCGTTTCACAGGCTAGAGCGCATCACATCAGGCAAACACACCCGCTGTGTCCTGCATGCGGCTGGACACTTCACCCAAGTGATGCAAGGTGTCGCCAAAAGTCATCTCCAACTGCGTCAGGTACTTGAAATAATGGCTGACGATGTACTCGTCCGTCACGCCAATACCGCCGTGCAATTGCACCGCTTGTTGGCCGACAAAGCGCATGGAGTTACCCAGCTGGTACTTGGCGCGTGCCATGGCTGCGCGTCGCTCATCGGCGGGGGCGTTGAGCTTTAAGGCAGCGTAGTAGCTCATGGAGCGGGCGAGTTCCAGCTGCATCTTGACATCGGCCATGCGGTGGCGCAGCGCCTGAAAGCTGCTGATGACCACACCAAACTGCTTGCGTGTGTTCATGTATTCGGCCGTGATGGCCACGGTTTTGTCCATCGCACCCACGGCTTCAGCGCAGGTCGCGGCAATACCAATATCCACACCATGCTCCAGCGCCGTCAAACCATCCAAAGTGATCAGCTGCGCCGGGCTGTTGACCAAGGTTACTTCTGCGGCACGGCTGCCGTTTTGGGTGCCATAACCGGTTGTCATCACACCAGCAGCGCCGCGTTCGACCAAAAACAGCGCCATTTTGCCGTCTAGCATGGCGGGCACCAGAAAGGCGTCGGCCTTGTCACCTGCTGGCACTACGCTTTTGATAGCATCCAAGGTATATTTATCGCCGGCTACATCTATTTTTGTCGCTTTTGATGCACAAACATCCAATTTGTAGCGCGCAGCGCGTTCTTGGTAGGCCAAGACGACCAGTGCTTCACCCGCCGCGATTTTGGGCAACCAGGCCGCTTTGAGGGCGGCCGGCGCGTAACCGGACAGCACGCCGCTGGAAATCAACGTTTGCGCAAAAGGCTCCAGCACGATGCCGCGCCCCAGCTCTTCCATCACCACCATGCCTTCAACCGGACCCAAGCCCAAACCACCGTCGGCTTCGGAGATGTACAAACCGCCCAGACCCAGTTCGTTCAGCTCATCAAACGCTTCTTTGGAAAAACCGCCAGCGGCTTCGATGCTGCGGCGGCGCTCAAAGCTGTAACCCTTGTCCACCCATTTGCGTACCGCGTCGCGCAGTTGTTCTTGGTCGTCTGTGAAATCGAAATTCATATTTTTATTCCTAATTAACCTAAGACTGTCTGGGAAACGATGTTGCGCTGCACTTCATTGGAGCCGCCGTAGATCGTGGTTTTGCGCATGTTGAAGTAGGTGCTCGCCAGCGGGGCGCAATGGGCTGCGCCCCCCGGGAAGGCTTGCAACCCGGTTCCAGCTTGGTCACCCTGCCAACCGGCTTCCATGGCCTCTTTGATCAGCGGCAGCGCATACGGACCAGCGGCCAGCATCATCAGCTCGGAATAACGCTGCTGAATTTCACTGCCCCGGATTTTCAGCAAACCGGCCACATCGAGCGAATTTTTACCCGATTTCTCGGCGCTCAGCACCCGCAGCACCATCATCTCCAGCGCCACCACGTCCACCTCCATCTTGGCGATTTCGTCTCGGAAGCGCGGGTCATCCCACACACCTTCGGCTTTGGCGATGCGTTTCAAACGTTCCAGCTCGCGTTTGGAACGGTTCACATCGGCGATGTTGGTGCGCTCGTGGCTGAGCAGGTGTTTGGCATAGGTCCAGCCTTTGTTTTCTTCGCCGATCAGGTTCTCGGCAGGCACTTCAACATTGTCAAACCAGACTTCGTTGACCTCGCACTCGCCGTCCAGCAGCTTGATGGGGCGCACGGTGACGCCTTTGGACTTCATATCGATCAGCAAAAAGCTGATGCCGGTTTGCGGTTTGCCTTCGTTGCTGGTGCGCACCAGACAGAAAATCCATTCGCCATACTGGCCCAGTGTCGTCCAGGTTTTTTGGCCGTTGACGATGTATTTGTCACCCACATGTTCAGCTTTGCACTTGACCGAGGCCAAGTCCGAACCCGAACCAGGCTCGCTGTAACCCTGGCTCCACCACACTTCGCCGCTGGCGATGCCGGGCAGATGTTGCTGCTGTTGTTTGGCATTGCCAAACGCCATGATCACGGGTGCGACCATGACAGGGCCGAAAGGGATGACGCGGGGCGCACCGGCCAGCGCGCATTCTTCTTCAAACAGGTGCTTTTGCACCGCGTTCCAGCCCGGACCACCGAACTCTTTGGGCCAGCCATGTCCCAGCCAGCCTTTTTTGCCCAGAATCTTGGCCCAGTTTTGCATGTCATCGCGGGTCAAATGCAATGAGTTGAAGACCTTGTGTGAGATCTCGCTTGGCAGGTTGTCGCGCACCCAGGACCGGATGTCTTCGCGAAACTGCTGCTCTTCAGACGTGAACGCCAAATCCATATTTCTACCCCTAAAAATGATCAAAAATTAACGCGGCACGCACTGTAAAAGCACGACATCTGGACTTTAGCACGGTCGTTCGTTTTTATTTGTCCAATTCGAGACATCATGATGACATCCACTAGGCCACCGGCAAACCCAGTTCCTTGCACAGGCTTTGCACTGTTTCACGCAGCGCCGCCACCTCCAGCTCCAGACTGCTGATGCGCAGGTGGATGACCGATCCTTCATTGGTTGCCAGCTCCTGCGCCTCGTTTTCGGTGGCCAGCAACGTCAAATCGATGGGGCCACACAGCAGATGGGCCCAGCGCTGCTCGCGCGCACCGGGGGCGCGGGGCAGTTTTTGCACCAAGGGGCCGCCTTTGTCGGCAGAACGCTCTTGCAGTTCGTCCAAAAAGCCTTCTACTGACGAAATATCGGCAAATTTGTACCAGCGCTCGGTGTTGAGGCGCAGCTCACCCGCCGTTTGCGGGCCGCGCAGTATCAACAGCCCCAACAGCACGGCCGATTGTTCGGGCACGCCCACCGCGCGCTGGAAGTTGTGCTCAAACCGCGTGCTGCGGCTGCCGCTGACTTCGCGCACCAAGGGTTGTGCATTGGAGTTTGCTATTGATTTAAGAGCTGTCAAAGCTTGTGATACGACAGCTTCATCCACATCCATGGTCGGAAAACGACTGCTTTTCTGGTTGCAACCAGTCACCACGGCGTTGAGCGTGAGCGGATAGCTGTCGGGAACGGTACGGGCTTTTTCCATCAAAGTGCCCAACACCCGTGCCTCGATGGCGCTCAAGATTGGCAAGTTTGCGGGGTTGGCGGTGTTCTTGGTGATGTTCTTGGTGATGTTCTTGGTGATGTTCTGGGCTGTGTTCTGGGTTGTGTTCTGGGTTGTGTTCTGGGTTGTGTCAGCGGTGTGTTCCAAGGCGATAATTCCAAGTATGGTGAAAAATGTATGAAGAGTATGAAGAGTATCGTTATTTTGATCTCCGGTAGCGGCTCCAACATGGCGGCTATCGTACAAACCGCAAAAAATCAGGGTTGGCAGAATAAATTTGGCGCGCAGGTGGCTTTGGTTCTCAGCAACAAGGTCGATGCAGGCGGTTTGGCGATTGCGCGCGCGCACGGCATCGCCACCGCGAGCATCGACCACACCGCTTTTGCCTCACGCACCGCGTTTGACGCCGAGCTGATCCGCCAGATCGACCCATATGCACCTCTTCTGGTCGTTTTAGCGGGGTTTATGCGGATTCTGACGCCTGAATTTGTCGCGCATTACGAAGGACGGCTGCTCAACATCCACCCATCACTCTTGCCGGCCTTCACCGGCTTGCACACCCACCAGCGCGCGATTGACGCAGGCTGCCGTATCGCAGGTGCCACGGTACACCGCGTGACAGCTGAGCTGGACGTTGGACAGATTTTGGCGCAGGCAGCGGTACCCATCTTGACGACGGATACCGCCACCACACTGGCGGCGCGTGTACAAACGCAGGAGCATTTGATTTACCCGCAGGCGATTGCGGCCCTGCTAGCGAAGCAGTAAAACCGACGCAAAGTGATCGGTTCTGGCAGCGTGGCATCCGCGTTTTGAAGGTGCACAATTGCTATTAATTAAATAGCATATAAGTCAATGAATACGACGGCTAGATGCCTTTTTTACCCCCAAATTTGCATTTAGAGCTGTTTTTCAGTGTTTTGGGTGCCTAGAAAGCTGAATCTGGGCTGCTCTACCCCCTCAATCACCAGGCTTTCGTTGAACATGGCAGCTGGGCGCACCCACAGGCCGTGCTCGCCATAGAGAGCGCGGTACAGGGTCATGGGCAACAAATCCTCCGAGTGGCGCACGGTGCCGACCACCTCGTACAAACCGCCTTTGTAATGGCGGTAAAAGCCGGGCGGCGTGGTGATCAAGGGCGGCAAATGGTCAGTCAATGGGTCAACAATTGGGGCAACAAGCGTTTGATTCATCCCCACAGCATAGCCTGAAGCTTGGCCTGAAATCAGCCCGCCATGCCCAAGCGTGGGACAATCGGAGGATGCATCCACAACATATATTAGAAGCCTGTACCGAACTGGTGCGGCTGACCCTCAAATTTGACCACCCGACCGACGCCATCGTCGCCAAGTTCTTCCGTGACAACAGGGGCTTTGGGCCGCGCGAGCGCGCCACGTTGACCGACACCGTCTACAACATCCTGCGCAATAAGCTGCGCTTTGATCACTTTGCGCCTTCCGGCAGCGGTGGCAAGGAGCGCCGGCTGGCGATTTTGGGCTTTGCCGCGCCGCGCCCGTTTCTGGAAGGTGCGATCAATGAGCAAGAGCTGGCTTGGATCAAAAAAATCGACGCCATCAAGACCGACGACCTGCTGGACCGCCATCGCCACAACCTGCCCGAGTGGCTGGTGGCCCCACTCAAAGAGCAGCTGGAACACAAAAAAGGCGCTGGTTTTTGGCAATATGTCGAGTCCTTGAACAACAACCCCGGCTTGGACCTGCGCGTCAACATGCTGACCGACAAACGCGACGACGTAGCCAAAGAACTGGCCAAGGTCGCCATCAAGTCCGAGCCGACGCCTTATTCCCCCTGGGGTTTGCGGGTCGCCGACAAAGCCGCTCTGCGCAATTTAAGCGTCTACAAACGCGGTGCGATCGAGGTGCAGGACGAAGGCTCGCAGCTGCTGGCGCTATTGGTCGATGCCAAACGCGGCGAGATGGTCGCCGACTTCTGCGCCGGCGCCGGCGGCAAAACGCTGGCGTTGGGCGCGTCCATGCGCAACACGGGTCGTTTGTACGCGTTTGACACCTCGGCGCACCGCCTGGAAGCGCTGAAACCGCGTCTGGCGCGCAGCAGCTTGTCCAACATCCACCCCAGCGCCATCGCCCATGAACGGGACGAGCGCATCAAGCGCCTGGCCGGCAAGATGGACCGCGTGCTGGTCGACGCGCCGTGTTCGGGTTTGGGCACGCTGCGCCGCAACCCGGCCTTGAAATGGCGTCAAACCCCGCAAGGCATCGAAGAAATGGCGAAGCTGCAGACGGCGATTTTACAAAGTGCATCCCGCCTGGTGAAATCTGGCGGACGCCTGGTGTATGCCACCTGCAGTTTGTTAAAGGATGAAAACGAAACGATTGCGCTGCAGTTCTCTGCCGCCAACCCCGAGTTTGAGATGCTGCAAGTGGGTGATGTGTTGAACCAGCTCAAGGTAGCCAACGCTGAGACTTTGTGCTCAGGTACGGGCATCGAAGGCAGCACAGGGCTAGAATATTTGCGTTTATGGCCCCATATCCACGCTACGGATGGTTTTTTCGCTGCTGTTTGGCAGAAAAAGTGATAGGACACAAGAAAGATATGACTTTGATGACTACTTTATTCAATGACGTTTTGAACTGGGCTGGCCACGGCTTGTTGGACTTCAGTTGGTGGCAGATCGTGCTGTACACACTGCTGACCACGCACATCACCATTGCCAGCGTCACCATCTACCTGCACCGCCATCAGGCGCACCGGTCTATGGATTTGCACCCCGCTGTGGCGCATTTTTTCCGCTTTTGGCTGTGGCTGGGCACCGGCCAGGTGACCAAGGAATGGGTCGCCATCCACCGCAAACACCACGCCAAATGCGAAACCATGGACGACCCGCACAGTCCACACGCGCATGGCATCAAAACCGTGTTTTGGACCGGTGCCGAACTGTACCGCAAAGAATCCAAAAATCAGGAAACATTAGCCAAATACAGCCACGGCACACCGACCGACTGGGTGGAACGCAACATCTACTCACGTTTTAGCTGGCAAGGCGTGGCTTTGATGCTGATCATCAATCTGGCGCTGTTTGGCGCAGCGGGCTTGACGGTCTGGGCCGTACAAATGGCCTGGATCCCAGTCACTGCGGCGGGCATCATCAACGGCATCGGCCACTACTGGGGCTACCGCAACTTTGAGGCACCGGATGCCAGCACCAACATCACCCCATGGGGTATTTTGATTGGCGGCGAAGAACTGCACAACAACCACCACACCTACCCCACATCAGCTAAATTTTCGGTCAAACCTTATGAATTTGACATCGGCTGGGTCTACATCAGCGTGATGCAAAAGTTGGGTCTGGCCAAGGTGAAGAAAACACCGCCCAAGCTGCAACGCGGCGACATGTTGCCTGTGGCGACTGAAAAAACTTTGGAGGTCTTGATTACCAACCGCTATGAAGTCATGGCCGGCTACGCCCACGGCTTGCGCAACGCCTGCAAAGCTGAAATGGCCCTACTCAAAGCCAAACGCGGCGACATGACCACGCTCTTGGCTGCCAAGCGCTGGCTGCACCGCGACACCGACAAAGTGCCTGCCAATGCGCTGCCCCACCTTGCCCAAGCCCGTGCGGAACACCCGATTTTGGACAAAATGGTCACCATGCGTGAAGAGCTGCGTCAGTTGTGGCTCAACACCTCCATGTCTCGCGAGCATTTGACGGCAGAGCTTGCAGCCTGGTGCCACCGCGCGGAAGCCAGTGGGATTGCCGCGCTGCAAGAATTCTCCATGATGCTGCGTACGGCAAAAGCTTAAGTAGCCCAAACAGTCCGACCCAAGCAAAGTGACGATATGAGCGATTTGCAGATTGATGTTGAACTGGACACGCGCGGACTGAACTGCCCGCTACCCATCCTCAAAGCCAAAAAATCACTGGCCAGCATGACCAGCGGGCAACTGCTGCGCGTGGTGTCTACGGATGCGGGTTCGCTGCGGGATTTTCAGGCCTTTGCCAAACAAACCGGAAACGACCTGGTAGAACAGCAAACCCAGGGCACCGAGTTTGTCCATGTGATGCGCCGGCGCTGACTTTACAGCTTCAACTCTTTCAGGTATTGACGGAACGCCACACCCACTTCTGGGTGTTGCAGCGCCAATTGGACGGTGGCTTCTAAAAAGCCTGCTTTGCTGCCGCAGTCAAAACGGGTGCCGAAGTACTGATAGGCATGAACGGCCTGCAATTGCAACAAGCTGGCAATCCCATCCGTCAATTGAATTTCACCATTCGCACCTGTAGCCTGGTTGCGGATATGCGAAAAAATCTCGGGCGTCAAAATATACCGCCCAGCGACCGCCATGGTTGATGGCGCATTTTCTGGCTGTGGCTTTTCAACGATCTGTGTGACCCGTGTCAAGCGGTCTTGCACTTTCTCGCCCGCCACAATGCCATAGCGGCTCACCCAAGCCAGCGGCACTTCTTGCACCGCCAGAATGCATGTCCCCAGTTCCTCAAACATCTGCACCATTTGCGCCAGCACCGGCAAACCAGCGATGGGCACCTCCTCTGTGGGTGTGGTTGGACTCATGCTGGTGGCAATGGTGGTCGGGTTGATCATCAAATCATCCGCCAGCAACACCGCAAACGGCTCATAGCCCACGATGCGCTCGGCGCAGAGCACTGCGTGGCCCAAGCCCAACGAACGCGGCTGGCGCACGTAGGAGCAATCCATGTCGTCGATTTGAATGCCCCGCACCAGATTAAGAAGTTCGTCTTTTTGACTCGCCTCCAGCTCTGCTTCCAACTCGTACGCGGTGTCGAAGTGGTCTTCAATAGCGCGCTTGTTGCGGCCTGTCACAAAAATCATGTGCCGAATGCCAGCCGCATACGCTTCTTCCACCGCGTATTGAATCAACGGTTTGTCCACCACGGGCAGCATTTCTTTGGGCTGCGCCTTGGTAGCGGGCAAAAACCGCGTCCCCAAACCCGCGACAGGAAAGACAGCTTTGCTTATTTTGTGGGTGCGGTTAGGGATGAACATGCTCCAATGGTAATACGGCTTGCGATGTGTTTATCCCAATCGCGTCAGTTGATCCCGCAATTTCAGCAAGGTCGCGGTGTTGTCTGACACGCGTTTGCGCTCCAGGTCAATCACCGCCGGCGGCGCTTTCGCTACGAAGGCTTCGTTGCTGAGTTTGCCATTCACGCGGGCGATTTCACCTTCCAGGCGCGTCACCTCTTTGCCGATGCGCAGCTTTTCGGCGGCAACGTCAATTTCCATGTGCAGACACATCCGCAAATCACCCACCACGGATACTGGCGAAGCTTGCGCTGCGGCTTGCCAGCTGGCCTCATCGTCAAACACCTTTACCTCACTGAGCTTGGCGAGTGATTTCAACACCGGCGCAGCATCGCGCATGAATGCCGCTTCAACCGCGTTGGCGGGCAAGGCAAACATCGGCAGCCTGGTCGATGGCGGCACGTTCATCTCGCTGCGCAAGGTGCGGCAGCTGTCGACCAAGCCTTTGAGCTTGGCAACGTGTGTTTCGGCAGCAGCGTCAATGCGGTCTGGCTGACTGACAGGGTAAGCGGCGATGCTGACGCTTTCACCCGCACGACCGGCGACAGGTGCAACTTTTTGCCACAACTCTTCAGTGATGAACGGAATAACTGGGTGCGCCAAGCGCTGAATCGTTTCTAGCGTACGAATCAAGGTACGGCGTGTCGCGCGTTGTTGAGCTTCGTCACCGGTTTGAATTTGCACTTTGGCGATCTCCAAATACCAATCGCAAAACTCGTCCCACACAAACTGATAAATACTGTTGGCGACGTTGTCCAGTCGGTAATCTTCAAAACCTTTGGCAACATCGGCTTCTACGCGCTGCAGCGTTGAAACAATCCAACGATCAGCCTGGCTGAAGCTGAGGTAGCCATGTGCAGAACCACCCACTTCGCATTCGGCTTTGGTGTGTTCGTTTAAGCCGCAATCCTGCCCCTCACAATTCATCAGCACAAAGCGGGTGGCGTTCCACAGCTTGTTGCAGAAATTGCGGTAGCCTTCGCAGCGCTTGCTGTCAAAGCTGATGTTGCGCCCCAATGATGCCAAGGAAGCAAACGTGAAACGCAATGCATCCGCGCCAAAGGCCGGGATGCCATCCGGAAATTCTTTTTCGGTGTTTTTGCGTACGGTGGGCGCTGTTTCAGGTTTGCGCAGACCAGTCGTGCGTTTTTCCAGCAGCGGGGCTAGGGTGATGCCGTCGATCAAATCGACCGGATCCAGCACATTGCCTTCCGACTTGCTCATCTTCTTGCCCTGCGCATCGCGCACCAAGCCGTGGATGTAAACGTGCTTGAAAGGTACCTTGCCGGTAAAATGCGTGGTCATCATGATCATCCGCGCAACCCAGAAGAAAATGATGTCGTAACCCGTCACCAGCACGCTGGAAGGCAGGTACAGATCCATGTCTTCTGTCTGTTCCGGCCAGCCCATGGTACTGAAAGGCACGAGCGCGGATGAGTACCAGGTGTCCAACACATCATCATCGCGACGAAGTCCTTTCGACTGTACTTCCCGTAATCGTTCGATGATCCCCTCTTGCTCCCAGCTTTGAAGTTTTGGAGGTTTCTGAGTCTCGACTTTCTTGATTTCCTCAGCGATATCTTGATTAAATGATAGTAACGCGTCTTCTTCGTTTCTGGCAACGTAAATTTGTCCTCTATCGTCATACCAAGCAGGGATTTGATGACCCCACCACAATTGGCGCGAGATGCACCAGTCCTGGATGTTTTTCATCCATTGGTCATAGGTGTTGACCCACTGCTCGGGGACGAACTTCACTGCGCCAGACGCTACAGAATCAATAGCACCTTGGGCAATAGATACACCATTTGCAGGCGTTTTTGTCATTGCCACAAACCACTGGTCGGTCAGCATCGGCTCGATGACCTGGCCGGTGCGGGTGCAAATCGGCACCATGTTTTTGTGCGGCACGGCTTTCTCCAAGAAACCTTGCTCTTCCAAATCTTTCAATACGGCTTTGCGGCAGTCGTAGCGGTCCAGGCCTTGGTAGGCCACGGGGCCGTTCTCGTTGATCTTGGCATCCAGCGTGAAGATGGTGATCAAAGGCAGGTTATGGCGCAGGCTACAGGCGTAGTCGTTAAAGTCATGCGCACCGGTGATTTTGACGCAACCGCTACCGAAATCTTTGTCTACAAAATCGTCCGCAATGATCGGAATTTGACGGTTACACAGCGGCAAATCAACCATCTTGCCGACCAAGTGCTTGTAACGCTCATCCTCAGGGTGGACGCACAGTGCGCCATCCGCCAGCATGGTTTCTGGCCGCGTGGTGGCAATGTGCAAGCCACGCACGGTTGTGCCCGCATCGATGCCACCCAGGGTTTGCGGACCATCGCTGAACGGGTACTCAATGTGCCACATGAAGCTGTTGCGCTCTTCGTTTTCAACTTCAAGGTCGCTCACCGCCGATTTCAGCACTGGGTCCCAGTTCACCAGGCGTTTTCCACGATAGATCAAACCCTGTTCATACAAGCGGACAAAGGTTTCGGTGACGGTTTTGGACAGTTTGGGGTCCATCGTGAAATATTCTCGGCTCCAGTCCACACTCGCGCCCATGCGGCGCATTTGGGTGGTAATAGTGCTGCCGCTCTGCTCTTTCCATTCCCACACTTTGGAGACAAAGTTTTTGCGCGACTCAAAAGGCGTCGCACCCATGTCGTGGCGGCTGATGCCCTGCGCTTGCAGTTGACGCTCTACGACCACTTGGGTGGCAATGCCCGCATGGTCCGTACCAGGAATCCAGGCGGTGTTGAATCCGCTCATGCGGTGGTAGCGCGTCAAGGAGTCCATGATGGTCTGGTTGAACGCATGCCCCATGTGCAGCGTACCCGTCACGTTGGGGGGGGGCAGCTGGATTGAAAACGCGGGTGCGCCGTCTTTAGCCTGTTGCGTACCTCGAAAACCCGCATCCGCGTAATGCCGCTTCTCCCACTCTGGCCCCCACTGCGCCTCAATGGCGGCAGGTTCGAATGATTTGGAAAGGGATTGAAGGCCAGGTTGCAGAATATCGGTCATGGGGGAACTATGTGAGCAAAGCTGTCATTTTAACTGCCGACCACAAAGCTTGGCTGGCAACATCGCCACAGCGTTTGACACAGCATTTCACTATACATTCCGCAGCACTTAACCCAATAAACATGCCGGCTAGAGGCAAATTTGACAGTCAATCATGAGAAATTCAATCAAATCGGAGTTAAAACTGCTTCATCAACCCATCCCACTTCAGCCGCGCCGCAACCACACTCTTCTCTTTTACATGACCGAAGCCCTTGATCTGCTCTGGAATCCGGGCGATTTCTAACGCCGTGGACAGATTTTCAGTCGTCAACCGCTGCATCACCTTCTCCATGCTGCCGGTGTAGTCGGCAATCAAAGCGCGCTCCATCTGACGCTCCGCCGTGCGGCCAAAGAGGTCAAAGGCCGTGCCACGCAAGCCTTTGAGTTTGGCCAGCAGCTTAAAACTGGTCAGCATCCAGGGGCCGAACTGCTGCTTTTGCAACTCGCCTTTGTCGTTCTTTTTTGCCAACAAAGGCGGTGCGAGATGGTAATTGAGTTTGAAATCTCCTTCAAACATAGCTGCAATCTTTTTCTCAAACGTACCGTCGCTGTGCAATCGGGCGACCTCGTACTCGTCTTTATAAGTCATGAGTTTGAACAAATTGCGCACCACGGCTTCCGTCAAGGGCAAACGCGGCATGGCTGTACCCACGGGCGCGTCCGCAGATAAAGTTTGCTCCTTGGCACGAACAAGATTCACAAAACTAACGTACTTGTCAGCATAGGCCGCGTTTTGATAGGCTGTTAAAAATTCAACCCGCTTGGTGACCAACTCATCCAAGGGTTCGCGTTTTATGAATTCGACCACCTGCGCTGGCTGCAGGAGGGACTCGACCTCCACCCAGTTGTGTGCTGCGCGGCAGCCCCACTCAAAGGCGGTTTTGTTGTTGTCCACTGCTACTGCATTCAATTCAATCGCCCGCATCAGAGATGCTTTTTGCAGCGGCACCCAGCCTTTTTGCCAGGCGTAACCCAGCATCATGGGGTTGGTGTAGATGCTGTCCCCCATCAAGGTGGTGGCGGCAGCATCGGCGTTGAACACACCCAGGCCACGGAGGCCAACCACCTCGGCAATCCCGTCCACACAGGCCTGGGCCGGGTTTTGCCAATTGGCGTTTTTCACGAAAGCGGCGGTCGGCGTGCTGTGCGAGTTGAGCGCCACATGGGTGCGCCCTTCACGCATGCGCATCACGGTTTCTTTGTTGGCACTGACGATGGGGTCGCAACCGATGATCAAGTCTGCCCCCGCCATGCCTACGCGCGTGGTGCGGATATCGTCTTGGTTGTCGGCAATCAGAACATGGCTCCAGGTCGCCCCGCCCTTTTGCGCCAAGCCGCCCGCGTCTTGGGTGACGATGCCCTTGCCTTCGATATGCGCGGCAAACCCGAGCAACTGCCCAATGGTGATGACCCCTGTACCGCCCACACCATTGACCACGATGCCGTAGGCGTTTGGCGTCGCCGGAATAAGCGGCAAAGGCAATGCAGACAACGTAAACGGATTGGCTACCTTATTGGCAGTTTTGCTGCTCTTTTTGAGCTGGCCTCCTTCAACCGTGACAAAACTGGGGCAAAAACCCTTGACGCAGGAAAAGTCTTTGTTGCAGCTGCTTTGGTTGATGGTGCGTTTGCGACCAAATTCGGTCTCCAGCGGCTCCACACTCAAACAGTTGCTTTGTACGCTGCAGTCGCCACAGCCTTCGCAGACCAGCTCGTTGATGACGACGCGTTTGGCAACATCCACCATGCTGCCGCGTTTGCGGCGGCGGCGCTTTTCCGTGGCGCAGGTTTGGTCATAGATGATGACCGTGGTTCCTTTGATCTCCCTGAATTCTCTTTGAATGGTGTCGAGCTCATCACGGTGATGCACCGCAACACCATCAACCAGAGTCACACCTTCATACTTCTCGGGCTCATCGGTGACGACGACTATTTTGACAGCGCCTTCAGCACGGACAGATTGGGCGATCTGCACCACCGAATGCCCTTCTGGGCGCTCACCCACCTGCTGCCCACCGGTCATGGCGACCGCGTCGTTGTACAAAATTTTGTAGGTGATGTTGACGCCTGCAGCAATGGCCTGGCGAATCGCCAGCAAGCCGCTGTGGAAGTAGGTGCCATCACCCAGATTCGCAAAAATATGCTGATCGGTGGTGAACGGCTGCTGCCCCACCCAGGGCACGCCCTCGCCGCCCATTTGGGTAAAGCCAATGGTCGAGCGGTCCATCCAGATGCTCATGAAATGGCAACCGATACCCGCCATGGCGCGCGAACCTTCGGGTACTTTGGTGGACGTATTGTGCGGGCAACCTGAGCAAAACCACGGCTGGCGTTCGGCGTTGGTCAAACTTTGAATCGTTTGCACTTGCATCGCGCGCTCTTTGGCTTCCAAAATCGCCAACTGTGCGTCGATGCGGGAGCGCATCTCGCCATCTAAACCCAGTTTTTTGAGACGCTGGGCAATCGCCTTGGCGATGATGGCGGGGGACAAATCGGCGTTGGCGCGCAGCAAGGTGTTGGCGCTCGGGCTGGGTGTGGACCACTCGCCGCCCTCCATCTCGTTAAATTTGCCCAACACGGTCGGACGAACGTCATCACGCCAGTTGTAGAGTTCTTCCTTGAGCTGGTATTCGATAACCTGGCGCTTCTCTTCGACCACCAAAATCTCTTGCAGACCGGTGGCAAATTCACGCGTCAACTGCGCCTCCAGCGGCCAGACCACACCCACTTTGTGCAGGCGGATGCCCAATTGACGGCAGGTTGCGTCATCCAGCCCCAAGTCCAACAGCGCCTGGCGGGTGTCGTTGTAGGCTTTACCGCTGGCTATCAAACCGAAGCGGTCGTTCTTGCCCTCAATCGCGTTGAAATTCAAACGGTTGGCGCGGATGTAAGCCAAAGCGGCATACCATTTGTAGTCAAACAGGCGCGCCTCTTGCTCCAGCGCGGCATCAGGCCAGCGGATATGCAAGCCACCTTCGGGCATCGCAAAATCGGTAGGCATGATGATTTTCACGCGCTCGGGATCGATCATCGCGGTGGCGCTGGACTCCACAATTTCCTGGATCGTTTTCATGCCCGCCCAGACACCTGAGAAGCGGCTCATGGCGAATGCATGAATGCCCAAATCTAAGATCTCCTGGACGTTTGCGGGAAAAAAAACCGGCAAGCCACAGGCTTTGAAAATATGGTCGCTTTGGTGCGCAGCGGTTGAGCTTTTGGAGATGTGGTCATCACCCGCCACGGCAATCACGCCGCCAAACTCAGTCGTCCCCGCCATGTTGGCGTGTTTGAAGACGTCGGAGCAGCGGTCCACGCCCGGTCCTTTGCCGTACCAGATGCCAAACACGCCATCAAATTTGTTGGTGCCCGGTGGCGAAAAACCAAGTTGTTGCGTGCCCCACAGTGCAGTGGCCGCCAACTCTTCGTTGACGCCGGGCTGGAAAACAATGTTTTGCGCCTTCAAATAAGGGGCTGCTTTCCACAATGCCTGGTCATAGCCACCCAAGGGAGAGCCACGGTAGCCGCTGATAAAACCAGCCGTGTTTTTACCTTGCAACTGGTCGCGCAAGCGCTGCAGCATGGGCAGCTTGACCAGGGCTTGCACGCCACTCATGAAGGCGGTGCCGTAGTCGAGAGAATATTTGTCGTCCAGCGTGATGGTTTCTAGCGCTTTGCGGATGTGCTCAGGCAACGGTGCATTCATGGCGTTCGTCTCCAATATTTTGATTTATTGACAGTGCAAAGTGTATGCGTTTGGAGCGGGTAGGTGTTTGCTATTTGTGCTCAAATTTGGATGCTATTAGAATGAATCTTGCTTAAAATAGACGATTATGGAAACACTTGATAAGTTTGACATCTTGATATTGAAAGAATTGCAAGACGATGGCCGTCTGACCAATGCCGAATTGGCGTCGCGTGTGGGTTTGTCTGCCGCGCCCTGCTGGCGGCGGGTCAAGGCGCTGGAGGAAAATGGTTTTATCAAAGGCTACCGCGCCGAGATTGATCGCCATAAAATCGGCCTCGGGGTGCTGGCATTTGTACGTTTAGATGCTGAGCGCAACCGGGGTGATGTGACGCGTGAACTGGAAGAAGCCATCAAGAAACTGCCCCAGGTCGTTAGCTGCCACTACATCAGCGGTTCTGGCACATTTGAATTGCAGGTGGTGGCGCAGGATCTGGACAGCTTTTCAAACTTTGCACTCAAACAGTTGATCAACCTGCCCAATGTGAAAGACCTGCATACCAGTTTCTCCTTGGGTGAAGTCAAGGCGAGCAGTGCGCTGCCACTTGGTCATCTGCCCATTCCCTGACCCACAGATGAGCCGATTCGCTCAAGAACGCGCCTTTGGCCAGAGCACCCACAAGAACAAAGGCTGTTTGATTCGATTCGCCAACTCACCAGCTTCTGCACCCCAGCCTGCAAAATAATCTGCCCGCACAGCGCCGACGATCGCACTACCCGTGTCCTGTGCAAAAACCAACTTTTGAAACCGCAGTCCCGCCCCCTCACTGGTCAACCATAACGGTGTACCGTAGGGAATACTGGCTCGATCCACAGCAATAGAGCGCCCAGGGGTGAGTGCCACCCCCTGCGCACCTTTGGGCCCTGTTTGAGTGTCTTGCATGACCTCTTCGCGAAAGAAAACCACGCGTGGGTTGCTCCAGAGCAATTCATTGGTGCGCTGCGGATTCTGAGTCAACCAGTTTTTGATGCCAGACCATGACACATCCCGGCTGCCGCCCTGATCAAGCAACCAGCGCCCCACGCTTTTGTAAGCCTGCTCGTTGGTGCTGGAAAAAGCCAGGCGCACCATCCGCCGCGAACCATCAGATTCAATCATGTTGACGCGACCCGAACCCTGGATATGCAGTATCAGCGCATCAATCGGGTCGGCCACATAGGCAATTTCATGACCGCGTAATTGAGATTTCACCAGCGGCAGTGTGTCCATTTCTTGACGCGTGTACCAGGGACTTTTGCTGCTTAGACCTGCTGGAGGCCTGTACAACGGGACGGTAAAGCCAGGTCTGAGTGTGCGAGAAGCCAAAAGAACCGGCTCAAAATAAGAAGTGAGCAGCCCCTCACTCTGACCCTGCAGACTTTCCACACGATAAGGTTGCAGTTTTTGCACCATCCAGGCGCGTTGCTCGGCGCTGCTTGCAATACTCAAGCCCCTGACTTCGCCACACAAGCTCGCCAACGCAGTCATTGGTTTTTCACAGCTTTTCAACCACGCATTCCAGGCATCATGCAGACTGTGGGCGTCATCCAGCCAACCCGGAAGCTCGCGCCAGCGCACAGGGACCCAGCGACTTTTGGATTGGACCATGATAGCCGGCAGAGGCGCATTATCGTCAAACACCGCAGGCCCCGCCACTTTGTCGTCCAAAGGGGGGCCACTGACACAAGCGGCCAACAACCCTACAATCAAAAGCTGAACAAAAAATTGAAGGAACCGTGCCATGGTGTTGCTTTTACTTGAGGCGCTCGCTGCGCTGCTGCTGTTGGTGTTGATCGTATGGTGGACCATGTTTTCTGGCAGAAACAATGGTGAACCTGTGATGAAAGCCAAAGACACAGACAGCGCCAAGCTTGATAAATAAAATTTATAAAACCCGATGCTGCAAGGCCGGCAATTGGCTCCGCATGCGTTTCAGGTGAAGTGCATCCAGATCTGCGATGACTACACCTTCTCCCTCCGCCAGCAAACCTAGCACCTGTCCCCAAGGTTCGATCACCATAGTGTGGCCCCAGGTACGTCGCCCAGTGGGGTGCGTGCCGCCTTGCGCAGGTGCAATCACATAGGCCAAGTTCTCAATCGCCCTGGCCCGCAGCAGCACTTCCCAGTGGGCTTGTCCGGTGGTATGGGTGAACGCACTGGGAACCAGCCAGGCATCCACCACCTGGCTGCGATACAGCTCTGGGAAGCGCATGTCATAGCAAACACTTAGACCGATGCGCCAAGTGTGGCCATCTTTGGCGGGCAGGTCAAAAACAACCGGGCTGTTGCCGCGCTCCAGCACATGCGACTCGTCGTAACTTTCACGGCCATTGTCAAACCAGAACAAATGAATTTTGTCGTAGCGCGTCACCAATTCACCCGCAGGAGAATAGACCATCACGCTGTTGCGAACGTGAAGCGGATCACTTGTGGCCAGCGGCAAGGTCCCTCCGACGATCCACATTTTCAGCTCGCGCGCTGTTTGGGCCAAAAATTGCTGGATTTTGCCTTCCCCCAAAGATTCGGAGATGGCCAGTTTATCGGTATCTTTTGTACCTATCAAACAAAAATACTCTGGCAAAGCAGCCAGCTCAGCCCCGAGCAAAGCCGCTTGTTTGAACAATATATAGGCCTGTTTTAAATTGGCATCCAGATCGCTGCCGGCGACCATTTGAATAGCGGCTACTTTCATGCTCTGCATCCTTGTCATGTGTCGTTTTAGTGTAACTGCTCATCCTGATCACAACTACACCTTCAATTCAGAATTGTTTGTTGCGATTTTCCTCACGGCTTTTTGTCGGCAGCCCTGCTAGTACGTTTGACTTCTGCGATCAACGGATCCGACCAAGTGCCTTTAACCTGCATCTCCTTGGTGGCCGCTTCGATCAGCGGTTGACGCAGGAACAGCTGCGCTAAAAAAGTGCCCAGTCCGATAGCGGGGTTGATGGCAGAGGCCACCAGCAGTGACGCCACGCCCGCGTTCACTTCAGGCGCGATGACCACCCGAAGGTCTTGCGTCTCTTGCGCAATATCGGACTTGCCATCGATCAACACCACCGCATTGATGCCGCTCATCTGTAAATTATTGGTGCTCGCGATGCCTCGGTCGATGGCCACATCACCGCGTACAAAGTCAAAAGCAAAACCATCACTGAACACATCCCGAAAGTCAAAGGTCAAGCGTTTCATGATGGACTGCATGCTGAGCACACTCAACAACTTGCCAACCCCCGGGTCAACCTTGAGAAACTGCCCTCTTTCAATATTCACATTGAATTGGCCCGTCATACTGGGGTAGTTCATGGACAACGGAGAGCCGCGCCACGTGATCTGGCCTTCCAGCTTCCCTTTGCCACCCAGAACAACATCTTTCAGGCCAAAGCGATTGAGCAATTGGCCTGAATCGGCAATGTCCAATTTAAAGTCCATACTCGTCGTCCGTCGCTCGGCAGCCGTGCGTGTGATCGGGTCCGCCGCTGCCATGGCCACATCGACCCACTGTCCGTTGGCCGAAAATTTAGCCTCTGGCATGGTGACGTTCAAGCGATTTAAACGCCACTCACGCCCCCCCCCTAAACCACGTCCACCACCGACGGCCTGGTTGACGGCATCAACTTCGACCCGGCCAAATTTTCGCCCCTTCAGCTCGAAGTCTTCCACCACCAGATCCAGCGCAGGGATGCTGGTCGGTTGCTCATCCAACAGCTTTTCCACGTCTTTAGCCTGCGCCTCAGCCACAGCCAAGCGCGCCAGCCGCGCGTACACGCGGCCACTTCCAGCCGCTGAGTTGGGCTGCCGATACTCTATATAACCGCTCAGCTGACGGGCATCCATATTGGCACGCCAGGTAGACCCTTCGTGGGAGCCGCCAATCACGATGTTTTCAAATTTCCGCCCCTGCACGATCAGCTCTTTGGCGCGCAGTGCCACCGTGTTGGGTATGTAGTCATCTGCAGCCGTCTTGGCATTCGTTCTGACGCCCGATCTTGGTGCTGTAACACCACTGCCCGTCATGGATGTCAACACATCAGACCATTGATCCACATCCATGTAAGCGACATTGATGTTGGCAGCCACACCAATGGCGGGCTCTGGCAAAGACTCGCCCGCATCCAGCCCCACGCTGATACCCCCCTGGATCACCCGTGCTTCCGCACCCTGCACATCGCGCGTGAGCTTGATCTCAGCCAATTTATCAAGCGTAACATGCACCTGGTCTTTGAGCCGCACCTGCCCATCGCGTTCTGGCAGAAGTGATTTTTCCACCAAACTGTTGTCGTAGCGCAAAGGCCAGCTGCTTTGCGCAGGCTTGTTCATCGGCGCCGGTAAATTCAAGCCCATCCCCACCAGCGTGCTTTGCACCATCAACTCTGATTGCCCATGCCGAAACCGCAATTCGGCTGTGTAAGGGGCACTGCCTGTGGCATGTTTGGCCAAATTGGGGATAAAACTCAAGTCAGTCGCCTGTTGCAACCCCAAGGCACTGACCACGCCTTGCCCACGAACCACCACGGCCGACGCAGCGCTGGTGGTCGCCGGTGTGCTCCCCCCATCAAACCGGATGTCCCCACCCAGCATCTGTGCGGTGGCGTTTTGAATCGAAAATCCCTTTTCACTAAAACCAACGATGCCTTTGGTCTGTGCCAAGAGCGGCGTGGTCGGCGCGATTTGCACATCATTGCCCAAAAACGTCACTGCGCCCGTCACTCGGGAGCGGTTGATATCTGCAATCGGCAGCGACAGTTCGACTTTGTACTCGCCAATGCCATTGATCGTTGAACGGCCCAGCGCTTCGCCCATCATGTGTTTGACAGGCGATGAATTGACAAAACCCAGCATCTCCGCCAGCGGACCTTTGCCCTGCGTCATCACACCAACAACCGTCGACGTGAGGTCGGGAATCACCACACTGGCTTGTGAAATGACCACATTCGGCATACCGACCACGACGATGCTGCTGGTTTTTACAGACAAGCTGTTGCGATCAATCAACAACTCGCCATTCAGCTTTTGCAACTCTGGCCACGGCAAATCCGAGGCGGCTTGCAGCTTGCGCGGTACATAAGCCACTCGCGCATTGTTGACCTTGGCCGCTATTCTGAACTCCCCCAGCTTGGGGTTTTTTGAAGGTATCTCGCTCAGGTCACCTTTGATTTTGAAATCAACCTCACTGGAGCTGCCCTGCACGATGGAATCACGCACATAGTCGCGGGCCGATTTGGGAATGCCTATGGGTAAATACCGCCAGACCCGCGAGGCATCCGCGCGCGCCAGCTTGGCCTGTAAATCCAGTTCACCGGGGAAGCGCCGTTTGCTCAACGCCGTCGCCGGGTCGCTGGTGCGCCAGGTCAGCTGTGCCGACCCCTGAGCATCGGCGTTGTTCAGCAGCAGGTTGCTGACCTTCACTTCAATCTTGTCTTCACCATCACCCGCACCACGCGCGCCGGCTTTTTGCGGCGTCACGCTCCACTGCACATCGGCCGACAGCTGGGCCATGGGCACCACCGTCTCCTCAAAAACGCCCGGCAGGTCCAACGCGCCGTTTTCAATCGCGATTTTGGCTTTGCCACCCGCCAGGTTGACATCAAAATCAAGCTTGGCACCGCGCACACCCGGCCGTCCCATGTCTTCATGGACATTTGCGCCTTCGCCCAATTTGAGGGCACTGCGTTGTGCGGCAAACTGCAAACCAGTCACCTGACCCTTGGCGGCCAAATTCGTGGGTGCATCCAGATTGCCGCGCCAAGTGGCCGTGATGTCCTGAATCACCCCCTGTGGCGCATAACTCACCAGCTTGGCGTGTGTGGCCGCACCCAGGGGCAGACGGTTCGCGATCAGGCTGATAGTGGCCAAATCCAGCTTGTCGGCTCGGAATTCGCCTTTGCCCTCCACCAGATTCGGTGCCGTGCCTGTGGATTCTGTCTGCGAGAAAAACACATTCCCACCCGGCCAACGCAGTCCATCGCGGGTTTGGAACTGCAGGTTTTGCGTTGAAAACTCAAAACCCTGTTTGATCTCCCGCCCAGACAAACGCCCCGACATCGACTGTAGCGCCAACGGCTCCAGGCCCGCACCCAGCGTGGCATCGACCTGTGCCAGGGCCACATCGGCGGTGCTGCTGGTCCACGCACCCTTGGTCAGCGTGGTCCAGACCCGCAGGGCACCCACGCCACGGCCAAACTGGCTGCTGAATTTGACGTAGCGGCTCAGATGCGAGACATCCACCTTGGAGAAATCCGCATAGATTTGCCCCGTCCAATCGCGCCATTGGCCTTTGTCAACGGACAACAGCGATTGCGTGAAGTCACCGCGCAACGACAAACGATTGCCCCAATCGGGCGGGGGTGTCGCATCCAGCCGCAGCAGATGCTTGTTGAACGGGTTGCGCGACACAAAGTCCACCTGTGTCAGCGCCAAAGGCGGGGGTACGCCCATCGCCCCATTGGGCTGCTCATCGACCCAGCGCACCGTGCCGTTGCGGATCACAAACTCGGGTTGCGAAAAAAACCAGTCCAAACCATCCGCTGATGTACTGTCGGGTTTTGAAAAATCCAAACCCGCCACCAAAATCTTGCCGTTCGCGCTGCGGCGAATTTCCAGCTCGGGTTGATCTATATAGAGCTGCTCAAAACTCAGTTGCAGCAAGGACGAAGGGGAAATAGCCGCCAAAATGCGCGGCAAACGCAGCGCTTCACGGCCTTGTGGGTCCAGCAGCGCCACATCTTTCAGTTCAAAAGACGGTATCAGCCCGCTGGAAGTAGCCACCACCGCGCCAATACGCACGGGTACACCGAGTGCTTTACTGGCTTGAATTTCAAGCTGCGGGCGAAAATCGCCGATTCGGGGCACAATCACGACATGCAGGACAATCCAGGCCACGGCGAAGATACCCCAAGCAATGATGGCCAACCAGAGTAAAAAGCGAGAGACTGAACACGCGATTTTCCAGAATTTTGACAATGTGGGGGTAAGAGAGAGTGCTTGATTCATACGTTGCAGGTCACAATTATGACGCTTGCCAGTGAGCAGAGTTCCGCCTTTAAAGAATGATGACGTGGAATGACATGATTTGTAACGATTTATCAACTTATTCACGCTTCTACCAGCGTTTAGCACGCCGCTACGTTGATTTCCTGTCTTTTCTCCCCCCTGGCGAGCCCCAGCGCCCCGTCATGCAAAGCACACTGGAGGCGCTGCTGGCGCACGGCCTGGACACCAGCGCCGCTCTGCGTGTGCTGCGCCAGTTGGTGATGCATCGCCTGATTACACTGGATTGCGACCACCAGGCCCCGCTGGCGTCGGTCACCCGCGCGGTCACCGAACTGGCCGAATTGACACTGGAAGTCGCCCTGCAAACCGCCTACCAGGACCTGGATGCCCGCCACGGCGCGCCGCTGGCCGAAACCAGCAAAGAACGCGCCCAACTTTGGGTCATCGGCATGGGCAAGCTGGGCGCACGTGAGCTGAATGTGTCCAGCGACATTGATTTGATCTATGTTTACGACCAGGACGGTGACACCGCTGGCAATGCCGAGGGCCGCAACCGCATCAGCAACCACGAGTATTTCGCCAAAACCGTCAAGATCATCTACGACCTGATTGGCGCGGTCACCGAGCACGGCTTCGTCTTTCGGGTCGATCTGGCGCTGCGGCCCAATGGCAACTCCGGCCCCGCCGCTGTGTCCTTGGCTGCTTTGGAAGTTTACCTGCAGGTGCAGGGTCGCGAGTGGGAGCGATTTGCCTGGCTTAAAAGCCGCGTCGTCGCGCCGCTGGCCTGCGTCCAGAACGGCTCCGTCAACGCCCTGCGCAGCGTGGTTCTGCCCTTTGTGTTCCGCAAATACCTGGACTACAACGTCTTTGACGCCCTGCGCAACCTGCACCGCCAAATCCGCGTTGAAGCCACCAAACGCAGCGCCGGCCGGCCCGAGCGCGCCAATGACGTCAAGCTCTCCCGCGGTGGCATCCGCGAGATTGAGTTCACCGTGCAACTGCTGCAGGTGGTGCGCGGCGGCCAGTTTCCCGAGTTGCGCAAACGACCCACGCTGGAGGCACTGCAACGCGTCGCCCATGCCGGCCTGATGCCGCAAAAGACGGCAGACGCCCTGAGCCGTGCCTACACATTTTTACGCCGCGTGGAGCACCGCATCCAGTACCTGGACGACCAGCAAACCCACGTGCTGCCCACCCAAGACGATGATCTGCACTGGATCGCCCAAAGTATGGGCTATGCCGCCGCCCCAAGTGGTTGCTGCCCGTTTTTAACCGAACTGGATGCCCACCGCGAGCTGGTCGCCAATGAATTTGACAAGCTTCTGGGCGGCGCAGAGGAAACCAAAAAACAGGACTGCAAAGGTTGCAATGGCAAAAATGGTCCAGCCAAGACCGGCCAGACGACAAGCGACCTGACAAGCGCAGATGGCCAAAGCAAACTGGCACCGCCGCTGGAACTGCAGGATTTGCTGGCCCAGGTGCCCGCTGAATTTTCCGACTTTGCCAAACGCATCAGCGCCTGGGCCGAGCACCCGCGCGTGCTGGGCCTGCGCGAAGAAGGCCGCGCCCGCCTGGTCCGCCTGGTGCAGCGCACCAGCACCTGGCTGCGCGAAGGCCGCGTCACCGAGCTGGCCGCCCTGCGCAGCGCCGACTTCATGGAACCGCTGCTGCGCCGCGAAAGCTACCTCGCCCTGCTGTGGGAGCGCCCCAGCGTGCATGAGCGCCTGCTCAAACTGCTGGGCAGCGCCCGCTGGCCGGCCCGCTACCTGCTGCAACACCCCGGCGTGATCGACGAGTTGGCCAGCGATGAAATGCTGGGCCAGCGTTTTGACGCAACCACCTTCGCCAGGGAACTGCAGCAACAGCTGGTGGCGCTCAGGCGCACCGGCGAGGACGACGAGGAGACTTGTCTGAATCTGCTGCGGCGCGCTCACCACATCGAGGTGTTTCGCACACTGGCGCGCGATGTCGAGGGCGTGCTCAGCGTCGAGCAGGTGGCCGACGACTTAAGCGCGCTGGCCGAAGCGATTCTGGGCATCGCCACCGCCTGGTGCTGGCGCCATTTGAAAAACCGACATCGTGAAGTTCCGCAATTTGCCATCATCGCCTACGGCAAGCTCGG
>JAYVJL010000148.1:0-3541 GCA_043769295.1 Polaromonas sp.
GACACCACGGACGCTGCCGCCCGGGGTGGGGCTCTGGTCTACCACCTTGATTTAAAGAAATGTTCTTGAAGGTGTGCGGTAAAACGCACTTAATCTGAGCTGATTTTTAATGAGACAGGTAAATTTTACCTAAAATAGGCTTATAGCCGGCGTATTTATTTACTTTATTGCTATAAAAATAGAAGTAAATACAAGCCACCCAGGTCGGTGTCAAATGCATGTGAATAGGAAATTACTGTACATAAATACAGCTTTCTATAAAATACATGCACCATGAATCAAACCACTTCATCCACAGTCGCTGCGTTGTCACCCCCTGTTTTAGCGGGGCGGATATTAGATATTAGAGGGCAGCGGGTTTTATTAGACTCGGATTTGGCGCAGTTGTACGAGGTGGAGACCCGCATCTTTAATCAAGCAGTCAAACGCAATTTAAAGCGTTTCCCACCTGATTTCATGTTTCAGCTCACGAAGCTTGAGTTTGAAAACTTGATATCACAATCTGTGACATCAAGTTGGGGTGCCGCCGCAAATTGCCTTTAGTCTTCACCGAGCACGGCGCCATCATGGCGGCCAGCGTGCTGAATTCTGAGCGCGCCGTGCAGATGAGCGTCTACGTGGTGCGCGCCTTGACCGAGCAGCCCAAGCCAGCCCATCGCCCGATCGGGTTTATGGCTGATGTGCTTAAAAAATAATGAAATACGCCTATAGACTTCGTATTTGTTGACTAAATAGCTATTAAAAATATAGCGCATTCGGGTTGAATCCCCGTCAATTCCCCTTTTTCAAAGCGGGAAGACTATGGCTTAGATCACTTCTTTTGACTTGTCCCATACTGGGCTTTGTCCACAGCTTCATCCTAGTTACGGCGAAACGCGAGGGCGCGGGATTTGATTTCGTTCCAGGAGATAGGCATGGGGTGTAGCTTAACGTAGGTTGATCCGTGAATTAGTTCGGGTTAAGACGAGGTTTAGCCAAGCTTGCGTTAAGGTCGGCCAGCTTTTCACCTCTAAAATCCCCCCCATGCCCAGCCCACTCCCCACTCTCAGCCCGTCCACCACGCCGTTTGGCAAGCGCCTGCACAGCATCGTCACCTGGCTGATGGTGCTGGGTTTGGCGGGGTATGTACTCGCCATAGGTTGGCTGTATTTTTTCCAGGAAAGCCTGCTGTTTCAGCCGGTCGTCATTCCGGCCGGCCAGCCGCTGGCGGCGCTGAAGACACAAGGCGAGGGGGTGCGGGAGTTCACGGTGGATGTGCCGGGTGCCAGGCTGTCGGGCTTGCAGTTGAAACTGCCGAACCCGAAGGGCGTGGTCTTCTTTTTGCACGGCAACAGCGGGAGTCTGGACAGCTGGTTCATCAACACCGAGATCTACCGCAAAAGCAACATGGACCTGGTGATGGTCGACTATCGGGGTTTTGGCAAAAGCACGGGGCAGATCGGCAGCGAGGCACAGCTGCGGGCCGACGTGCGGGCGGCGTATGACTTTATTGCGCCGCAGTATGTGGGCAAGAAGCTGGTGATTTACGGGCGCTCACTGGGCACGGGGCTGGCGGCGGGTTTGTCGGCGGACTTGTACAAGACGCACACGATTGTCGACATGACGGTGCTGGTCTCGGCCTACAGCAGCCTGCGGGATTTAACGATGTCCATCTACCCCTATGTGCCACAGCTGGTGCTGCGCTACCCGCTGCGCACGGACGAGATTCTGCCACTGGTCAACAGCCCGGTGTTGCTGATCCATGGCGACAGCGACATGTTCATCCCGGCCAGCCACAGCAGGGCGCTGAAAGCGCTGTTGCCGCAGGCGCGGCTGTTGCTGGTCAAAGGCGCAGGACACAACGATGTCCACAAATTTGACGCGTATTTGACCGACTTTGGCGGGGTGCTGGCAGGACTTTGAGCCGGGTTTCAGGCTTTTTTAGCCAGTCCCAAACGCTCTATGGTGGTTTTTTCTTTGATAAATGTCCGAGCGGCGTAGGCGGTGTAGTCGGCGGTGTTCATGTAGATGGTGGGCTGGAAGAACTTGTCCAGCGTTTCCTGCACTTTGACGTCGTCCAGCGTTTTTTTGAAAGCGTCGTGCAAGATTTTCACCACCGTGGGGTCCATGTTTTTGGGGCCGCCAATGCCAAAGGGCGACTCGGTGATGGTGTCCCAGCCGCTTTCTTTGACCGTGGGCACATCAGGAAAGGCCTTGTTGCGCTCGCGCCCCAGCGTGGCCAAGAGGCGCAGTTTGCCGCTTTTGACGTGCGGTGCAAACTCGGTGGTGCCGCTCATCAGCGGGATGTGGCCGCCCAGAATGGCCTGCATGATCTCGGCCGAGCCTTTGTACGGGATGTCCTGCAGGTCGATGCCCGCCTTGCCCGCAAATTCTTCAATCGCCAGGTGCGGCGTGGTGCCCGTGCCGGTGTGGCCGTAGCTGACCTTGCCGGGGTTGGCGCGGGCGTAGGCGACCATGTCTTTCAGGGTTTTGTAGGGCGCGTCGGCGGTGGCGGCCAGGCCAAAGGTGTAGCCGGTGAGGCAGACGATGTGGGTGAGGTCTTTGACCGGGTCAAACGCCATTTTTTGCATGTGCGGCAAGCGGTACACACCCAGAGGCAGTTGCGTCAGGGTGTAGCCATCGGGCTTGGCCTGCATCATGGCGGTGGCACCCAGGGTGCCGCCCACGCCGGGTTTGTTCTCAATAATCACCGTGCCACCCAGCGCGCGGCCGGCACTTTCGGCACAAGCGCGCATCACCGCGTCGCTGCCGCCACCGGCGGGCCAGGGCGCGATCAGGGTGATGGGTTTGCTGGGGAACTTGTCCTGCGCCCAGCTGCTGGAGATGATGGCTGCAGATGCGGGCAGGGCCAGCGCCGTGGCCGCCTGGAGGAGCTGGCGGCGGGTGGGCGGGGTCAGGTTGGCATTATTCATCAAAATACTTCATGTGAGTGAATGGCGATATTGAGCTGATTTTAGCTGATTTAAGTCAGCTTCGTGTAAGGCGCCCAACCTTGCCTTTTCAATAGACCCTGCTATATTGAGTGAAAACTTGATTTTTCTGTTTCTTCGTCGTGACTGTCGTTTGTCTGAAAGGTCTTCGTCCATGAGCCCAAAGCCTGACAACATCGAACTCAACAAGCGCCACGCGTTGGCGTTTTACGAGCTGATGTTCAACGAGTGCCAGCCCGCGCTGGCGGTGCAGCGCTACGTGGGCGACAGCTACACGCAGCACAACCCGATGGTGGCCGATGGCAAAGAGGCGTTTGTCGCCTACTTTGAGCACATGGCACGGGAGTTTCCGGGTAAAAAAGTGCATTTCAAGCGGGTGGTTGCCGAGGGTAACCTGGTCGTGCTGCACTGCCACCAGGAGTGGCCGACCGATGCGAACAAAGACTGGGCGGGCATGGATATCTTCCGCTTTGACGCCCATGGCAAGATTGTGGAGCACTGGGACGTGCTGCAGGTGGTGCCCGCCGGCTCCGCCAACGACAACAGCATGTTTTAGCCGAACGCATCAACCAGCAGAACAAACGTCAGGAGGAACGCACCATGGCTATTTC
>JAYVJL010000149.1:0-2707 GCA_043769295.1 Polaromonas sp.
CCCTGGTTGTGGGCGACACGCATTTTGCCGTGTGCCACCACACTGGTAGCAAAATCGAGCACGAACGGTTCACGTCCCGCCATAGGGATGCCCACACAAAACGGGTTCGTACCAAACCGCCCATCGCTGCCGCCCCAGGGCGCAACCACAGGGCGTGACAGCACATTGACAAAATGAATCGACACCAGCCCTTGGGCGACTGCCATTTCAGCAAAGTGGCCGATGCGGCCCAGGTGGTGTGCATTGGCCAGCGTCATGATGCAACTGCCGTGCGTTTTGGCGCGCGCCATGCCGAGCGCCATGGCTTGGGTACCTACCACCTGGCCATAGCCGCGCTGGCCGTTCAAGGTCAACATGCTGCCAATGTCCATCACTGTTGCAACGGGGGCATTGGGAACCAAGCCGCCTTCCAGTACTGCATCCACATAGCGCGCCAGCATGCCAATGCCGTGGGAGTCATGTCCGCTGAGGTTGGCCATGATCAGGTTGCTGGCGACGGTTTCAGCTTCTTGTCTGGAGGAGCCAGATGCTATGAATACAGTAGCCGCTTGCCCACGTAAATATTGGGCCTCAAATGTTTTTGACATACTAAATTATTTTATTTTGAGAAAGAATTACATCACTGCGCCGACTTGCCATGGAACGAATTCGTTCTGCCCGTAGCCATGCCTTTCACTTTTGCTCATCTCCCCTGAAGCCGTGGCCAGTACCATCTTAAAAATACGCTGGCCCATTTCTGCGACCGTGGCGCCGCCGTCAATGATCTCGCCGCAGTTGATGTCCATGTCTTCTTCCTGTTTTCTCCATAAAGCGGTGTTGGTGGCCAGCTTCAGCGATGGCGATGGCGCGCAGCCGTAGGCAGAACCCCGGCCGGTGGTGAAGCAAATCAGGTTGGCACCGCCTGCCACCTGGCCGGTGGCGCTGACCGGGTCGTAGCCCGGTGTGTCCATGTACACAAAGCCGTGCGTTTTGACAGGCTCGGCATACTCGCACACTGCCTGCAAATTGCTGGTGCCGCCTTTGGCGACTGCGCCCAGTGATTTTTCCAGGATGGTGGTCAAGCCGCCGGCCTTGTTGCCGGGTGACGGGTTGTTGTTCATCTCGCCACCGTTGATCGCGGTGTAGTGCTCCCACCATTTGATGCGGTCAATGAGTTTGGCGGCAATGTCGGGCCGCACGGCGCGGCGGGTCAGCAAATGTTCGGCCCCATAAATCTCGGGTGTCTCGCTCAATATCGCCGTGCCGCCATGGGCCACCAGCAAGTCAACTGCCGCACCCAGCGCCGGGTTGGCGCTGATGCCCGAGTAGCCATCCGAGCCACCGCATTGCAGACCAATGGTGATGTGCGCTGCACTGCAAGGCTCACGCTTAATGGCGTTGGCAAGCGGCAGCATGCCCTCAATCAGCGCGATGCCTTTGGCCACGGTTTTGGCGGTACCGCCCGTGTCCTGAATGCTGAAGACGCGCAAATTCTCGCCTTCCGTCAAGCTGCCGTGCGCCAACCAGGCGTTGATCTGGTTAGACTCGCAGCCCAGCCCCACCACCAGCACACCGGCAAAGTTGGGGTGCGTGGCGTAGCCTGTCAGGGTACGCTGCAAAATCTGCATGCCCAGGCCGTCGGTATCCATGCCGCAGCCGGTGCCGTGCGTCAACGCCACCACACCGTCAACGTTCGGGAAGTCTTTGAGCGCTGCAGGGTTGATGCGCTTTGAGAAGTGGTCGGCAATCGCCCTTGCGGCGGTAGCCGAGCAATTGACACTCGACAAAATACCAATGTAGTTGCGCGTGGCCACGCGGCCATCAGCACGCTTGATGCCCATGAAGGTGGCTTCAAGCCTGGCAGGCTCTGGCTTCACATCAGCGCCCACGGCGTAGTCGCGTGCAAAGTCTCCTTTGTTAGCTCCCATGTCGAGGTTATGCGTGTGCACATGTTCACCGGCGGCAATGGACTTGCTGGCAAAGCCGATGATCTGGTTGTAGCGCCTGACAGCATCGCCTGTATTCAAGGCTTTGCTCGCTACTTTATGACCCGGTGGGATCAGGCCTTTTGTGGTGATGTCTTCTATCTTTGTGCCGCTGATGAGTTGGGTACGCGCGATGACAACGTCGTCTGCTTTGTGGAGTCTGATGAAGGGGGTCATGGGTTTGGTCTCTTTGTTGTGTCTTGTGCTGGCTTGGGAGGTTGGGGTGAGTAGCGCAGCGGCATCAAGGAGGAGCTGTCGTTACAGGCGACGCGTGGGACAGCCGCGGAGCCAGGCACCGCGCCGACGTGATCCAACCTAAGCGACTACAAAGTCATGTCACTCTCAGTAAAACATTTTGGGCAACCAAAGCACCAACTTGGGAAAGTAAGTAATGATCACAAGCGAGCCAAGCAGCGGGACAAGCCAAGGCAAGATGGCAATCGTTGTCCGTTCAACAGACAGCTTTGCCACCCGCGCCAGCACAAACAGAACCATACCCAGAGGTGGGTGTAGCAGGCCAATCATCAAATTGAGCACCATCACCAAACCGAAATGAACCAGGTCAATCCCCAGCTTTTGGCAAATCGGCACCAGGATGGGCACAAGAATGGTGATGGCAGCGGTGGGTTCTAAAAAGCAGCCGACAAACAGCATCAGCAGATTGGCCAGCAGTAAAAATACCAGTGGGTTTTGCGTGAAGCCCAGCACCCATTCACTGATGGCTGCCGTCACGCCTGTGGCCG
>JAYVJL010000150.1:0-40302 GCA_043769295.1 Polaromonas sp.
CTGGGGTCACCGCTGCTGTTTGGCTGCGCGGCTGCGGTCTGTTTGATTGCTGGCCCACTTGCAAGTCCATTGGCCAGTGCCGGTTGGATGGGCCCCAAAGCCATGACTTGGCAATTTATCCTGGGCATCGGCATGTCTTGCGCGGTGACGGCGTTGCCGATTTTGATTTTGTTGATGGAAAAATTGGACATCCTGCGCCAACCCATCGGGCAGCGCATTTTGCGCTACGCCAGTTTGGACGACATTGCCATCTGGGGTGTGCTGGCCATCATTTTGCTGGATTGGACACGGGTGGGTCGACAAGTCGGGTTTTTTGTCGTTTTTGCGGCAGCAACGTTTGCCTACCGCAAGCTGATGGTGTGGCTGGAAGAGCACGACCGCTGGTACGTGGCGCTGATCTGGCTGGTCGCCTGCAGTTTTGCCGCAGATTGGGCGGGGCTGCACTACATGGTCGGTGCTTTTCTGGCGGGCGCGGTGATGGATGCGGACTGGTTCAACCAGGAGAAGATGGACTTGATGCGCCACCACGTGCTGCTGGCCATCATGCCGGTTTTCTTTTTGAGCACAGGTTTGAAGACCAATTGGGCCGTGGGCGGTACCACGGTCTTTGTGGCGGCAGCCGTGCTTCTGGTGGCTTCTGTGCTGGGCAAATTGGCGGGCATCCATATTGCCGGCAAGATACTTGGCTGGGAAAAGGGTGAAGCCTCCATCATCGGCTGGTTGCTGCAAACCAAAGCGCTGATCATGATTATTTTTGTCAATATCCTGCTGGACAAAGGCATCATCACCCCAGAGACCTTCACCGCCCTGCTGCTCATGGCGATTGCGAGCACGATGCTGACTGTGCCGGTGGTCTATCCGAAACTACAGCGTTTGAAATCGTTGATTTTTAAACACTGAGTTCTACATGGACTTGTAGCTAAGACGCAGCCCAGAGTGGGGCTGTATCGCCTTCCGTTTTGGGCAGGTCCTGGTAGGTCAAATACAGCCGCAGGTCCAGCTCATACTGGTGGTAGTTCGGCTCCATGTAGGTGCAGAGTTTGTAAAACGCCTTGTCGTGTCCACGTTCTTTGATGTGCGCCAGCTCATGCACGGTGATCATCTTCAGCAGCTCCAGCGGCACGTCTTTGAAGAGCGTCGCCACCCTGATTTCACGCTTGCTTTTGAGCTTGTTGCCCTGCACCCGCGACACGGTGGTGTGCGTTCCCAATGCATGCTGGATGACTTTTAATTTGCTGTCAAAAGCCACCTTGCTGAGTGGGTCTGCGCCGCGTAAAAACTCATTTTTAAGCGCCATCACGTAGTCGAACAGCGCTTTGTCGTTGCGAATACTGTGTATCGTGCTATATTTTCTGCGCAACAACTCCCCCAGCTTGTTGGTGGTAATCAACGCGCGCACCTGCGTTTGAACGCTTTCAGAATAGTGCGCGAGGTACTTCAAGCTGGCGTCAGGCTACGCGGCCTGAATATGTCGCAGGGCGGGGAACAAGATCACATCGCGGATGCTTGGGCTGTCGGTCAGCAGCATCATCAGGCGGTCAATGCCAATGCCGCAACCGCCGGTGGGGGGCATGCCGTATTCCAGTGCGCGAACAAAGTCGTGGTCGTAGAACATGGCCTCGTCATCGCCATCGTCTTTGGCCGCCACCTGGGCATGGAAGCGGGCGGCTTGATCTTCGGCGTCGTTCAGCTCGCTAAAGCCATTGCCAAATTCGCGGCCGGTGATGTACAACTCAAAGCGCTCGGTTACTTCGGGACGGTCGTCGTTGGCGCGGGCCAAGGGTGAAATCTCGGTCGGATGCTCCATGATGAAGGTCGGCTGCCAGAGCTTGCTCTCCACGGTTTCTTCAAAATACATCACTTGCAGGCTGGCCAGTGAACGGGTGGACAGCTTGTGTTTGGCTTCCGTCATGCCGAGTTTGCGTAGCGCATTGGTCAGCCACAGCGCATCGTCCACGCGCAAGCCTGAGCCATCATCCATGGCAGCGGCAGCTTCGGTGTGTTTGATGATGGCTTCGCGGATGGTCAGTCGCTCAAACGGCTGGCTCAAATCAACGGGAACACCGCCATACGTCAACATCAGCGAACCGGTCGCTTTCATCGCCACGTCACGGATGATGGCTTCGGTGTAGCTCATCAAATCCTGATAATTCCAGTACGCCGCGTAGAACTCCATCATGGTGAACTCGGGGTTGTGGCGCACGCTGATGCCTTCGTTGCGATAGCTGCGGTTGATCTCGAACACGCGTTCAAAGCCGCCCACAATCAGGCGCTTCAGGTACAGCTCAGGCGCGATGCGCAAGAACATCTCTTGATCGAGTGCATTGTGGTGCGTTTTGAAAGGTTTGGCATTCGCACCGCCGGGGATCGGGTGCAGCATGGGTGTTTCAACTTCCAGGAAGTCGTTCGCAACCATGAATTCACGAATCGCGCTGACTGCTTTGCTGCGCGCTTTGAAGCGGTTCCGGGCGGATTCATCGGTGATCAAATCGACATAGCGCTGGCGGTATTTGGTTTCCTGGTCCGCCATGCCATGGAATTTGTCGGGCAGAGGGCGCAGGCTTTTGGTCAGCAGCCGCACTTCAGTGGCATGAATGGATAACTCACCCGTTTTGGTTTTGAACAGCGTGCCGACGCAGGCCACGATGTCGCCCAAATCCCAGTGTTTGAAGCTGCTGTGCAGTTCTTCGCCCACGCCTTCATTCGTCACATAAATCTGGATTTTTCCGGTGCTGTCTTGCAGCGTCGCAAAACTGGCCTTGCCCATGACGCGCTTGAGCATCATGCGACCGGCTACGCTGGCGACGATTTTTTGCGGGTCCAGCTCTTCTTTGCTTTCGTCGTCAAAAGCCGCCAAGAGCTTGATGGCCCGGTCGGCTGGTTTGAAATCGTTGGGGAAAGCCACGCCTTTGCCATCCACCTGCGCTTGGCGGATGGCTTTGAGCTTCTCGCGGCGCTCCTGAATGAGTTGGTTTTCGTCGGAGGGGGCTGGGGTAGCCCCGAGGCTAGCGGCGTTGAGTTCAGACATGAGGGTGGCGATGGTTAGAAAACAGAAGAAAAATCGAATGAAAGCGGGTCAATATCGACAAAAGCAGGCACGTGCTAAGAAAAATCAGCACAGCGCACGACAGTGCATTTTAAAGCGTAGACATCGCCACCGCTGATGTTGCTGTCAAGCGATGCGCTTTACAGGCGGTTTTTAGCGCCGTGCGATTGGTATTTTGTCTATATCTAAAGTTATAAATCAGCCAATTTCAGTGATTTAGCTCTCTGAAACGCGGATATTACCCGTGTCAATATCGCCTGCCGCCAATCGCCAACCGCCAACCGCCAATTTACTGCGTTTGTTGATCCAGCAATCCAATTGTTTCGTGGTGGTTGAGCGCGGCGCTGCCTTCATGGACGGCTACAACAGCATGGTGATTTCATTGCGCCAATACCGTGCGCAAGAGGTCAAAGGCGGCTTGGATAAAGGCGGCCAATTGCCAATTGCCAGTGGGTTGTTGATCATCCTTTTTTGCTATTAATAATATAGCAGTTTAGGCAATAAATACGCCGGCTATAGGTATTTTTGGCTCAAATTTAGAGCATTTGATGCTAAAAAAGGCCTTGACGTTGCGTACATTGGCATCTGAAGTGAACAAACGCTGCGCCAGTGCCAAATACACGGGCATATCGGCCGCATACACCACCAGGCAAAAATCAGGGCCAGGCGAGACGCGGTAGCACTGCTGCACGGCAGCATCGATCACCACGCGTCGCTCAAAGGCATCCTGATGCTCGGAGCCTTGCTGGTCGAGCGTGATTTCAACCAGCGCCGTCAAGCCATGGCCCAGCGTCGCGGCCAGTTTGTCAGGGTTCAAGAGGGCGATTTGCCGTTCAATCAAACCACTGTCGCGCAGGGCTTTGATGCGGCGCAGGCAGGTGGCGGGCGATATATGTACCTGCTCGGCCAAGGCCTGGTTGCTCAAGCTGGCATCGGTTTGCAGCAGGTTGAGCAATTTCACATCAACGGCATCTAGTGTTATTTGTTTCATAATCTATTTAAATTTGAAATAAAATTCATATTCAATTTTAATATGAAATTATATTTCAAATAAAAAGCTTAATTCATCACAAATAATAACAAAACCCTCATAAGATGCCAAACAACAGGCAGATGGCTTAAAAAGCCAAACAGACAAGAGGTGTTTTATGTGCGGTATTGTTGCAGCGGTGTCAGACCGCAATGTGGTCCCCGTGTTGGTTCAGGGCTTGGCCCGCTTGGAGTACCGGGGTTACGACTCTTGCGGTGTGGCCGTGCATGCGGGTGGCTTGAAGCGTGCCCGCAGCACAGCGCGCGTGACAGAGTTGCAGGCGCAGGTGACGTCTGAGCAACTTGAAGGCCATACTGGCATCGCCCACACCCGCTGGGCGACCCACGGCGCGCCGGCGGAGCACAACGCGCACCCGCATTTCAGCTTTGGCACGGGAGATGTGGCGTCAAAATCGGGCCAAATCGCCCTGGTCCACAACGGCATCATTGAAAACCACGACGCTTTACGTGCCGCGCTGCGCGCCAAAGGCTACGTGTTTGTCAGCCAAACCGACACGGAGGTGATTGCCCACCTCGTCGACAGCCTCTACACCGGCGATTTGCTGGAAGCGGTTTCGGCCGCGTTGCCGCAGTTGCACGGTGCCTATGCCATTGCCGTGTTCTGCAAAGACGAACCGCACCGCGTGATAGGTGCGCGCGCTGGGTCGCCGCTGATTTTGGGCGTCGGCAAAGAGCACAGCGAAAACTTCCTGGCCAGCGACGCCATGGCTCTGGCCGGCGTGACCGACCAAATCGTCTACCTGGAAGAAGGCGACGTGGTTGACATGCAGCTGGGCAAATACTGGATTTTGGACAAAGCCAGCCAGTGGACCAAGGCCCTGAGTCCCACGCAGCGCCCCGTTAAAACCGTGCTGGCGCACAGCGGCGCGGCCGAGCTGGGCCCGTACCGCCACTACATGCAAAAAGAGATTTTTGAGCAGCCGCGCGCCATTGCCGACACCCTGGAAGGCGTCAACGCCATCGTCCCCGAGCTGTTTGATGACTTGATGAACCACCCGCCCGGTGGCAACGCCCATGCCGTGTTTAAAAAAATCGACAAAGTTTTGATCTTGGCCTGCGGCACCAGCTACTACAGTGGCTGCACCGCCAAGTACTGGTTGGAGAGCATCGCCAAAGTGCCCACGCAGGTGGAAGTGGCCAGTGAATACCGCTACCGCGACTCCGTGCCCGACGCCAACACCCTGGTCGTCACCATCACCCAGTCGGGCGAGACGGCGGACACCCTGGCGGCCCTGCGCCACGCTCAGTCTCTGGGCATGCTGCACACATTGACCATCTGCAACGTCGCCACCAGCGCCATGGTGCGCGAATGCGCGCTCGCCTACATCACCCGCGCGGGGGTGGAAATTGGCGTTGCATCCACCAAAGCCTTCACCACCCAATTGGCCGGCTTATTTTTGCTCACCCTGGCCTTGGCGCAAAGCAAGGGGCGTTTGACAGAATCTCAAGAAGCCGAACACCTGCAAGCCATGCGCCGTTTGCCCGCCGCGCTACAAGCGGTGCTGGCGCTGGAGCCGCAAATCATCAGCTGGGCTGAAGACTTTGCCAAACATGACAATGCGCTCTTTTTGGGCCGTGGCATGCATTACCCGATCGCGCTGGAAGGCGCACTCAAACTCAAAGAAATCAGCTACATCCACGCCGAGGCCTACCCCGCCGGTGAGCTGAAGCACGGCCCCTTGGCTTTGGTCACCAGCGCCATGCCAGTGGTGACCGTTGCACCCAATGACGCCCTCATCGACAAACTCAAAAGCAATATGCACGAGGTCCGCGCGCGTGGTGGTGTGCTGTACGTGCTGGCGGATGCAGACAGCAAAATCGAAAGCGAAGAAGGCATCCACGTCATCCGCATGCCCGCCAACTATGGCGCTTTGAGCCCGTTATTGCACGTCGTGCCGCTGCAATTGCTGGCGTATCACACGGCCTTGGTGCGCGGCACGGATGTTGATAAGCCTCGTAACCTGGCAAAAAGTGTGACAGTGGAGTGAGTTGATCGCGGGTGATCAATGCTCAATCCGCCGGCCAATCTCCGGCCAGCGCTTGTGCAAATATACCCACGCCAGCAAGCCGACGCACAACATCAGCAGTGATGCAACGGCCAACGCCAAGGCTGAGTGCATGACCAGGGGCGCAATCAAACCGGCGACCAAGCCGTTGGCGCTGGAACCAATGAATGCCTGAAGTGACGATGCCATACCGCGCCGCTCGGGGTGCAGGTCAAGCACCAAAAGCGTCACCACAGGGACCATCAGCGCCCAGCCAAATGCAAAGATGGCGATAGGCAGCAGTGCCCATGAGGCATGCGCTTTGAAAAAATAGTTGGCCAGCAGGTTGATGATGGCTATAGTCAACATGACCACAAAACCGTAGCGAATTTGCGTTTTAGGAGCCACCTTGCCCGCCATGCGACCGCTGATCCATGCGCCCGCCATGATGCCTGAGATGGTGAGGATAAAAAACCAGAAAAACTGTGTCGGCTCCAATCGCAGCACATCGCCTAAAAAAGCGGGAGCGGACAGTACGTACAAAAACATGCCGTTAAAAGGCACACCGCTGGCCAGCGCCAACAGCAAAAAACGCAAACTGCCACCCAGTTGCCAATAGCCCCGCATCAAATGCCTTACCTCAAAGGGTTGACGCTGGGTCACGTGCAGGGTTTCGGGCAGGAGCTTGAAATTGGTCGTCCATAGCACGATACCCACAGCGGTTAAAAACCAAAAAATACTGTGCCACCCAAAGTGGTACGACAGCCAGCCACCCACAATCGGTGCAATCGCGGGTGCCACACCGAAGTAAATGGTGACCTGGCTCATCATTTTTTGCGCTTTGGCCGGTGGAAACAGGTCACGTATCACCGCCCGCGACACCACAATGCCTGCGCCAGTGGACAAGCCCTGCATGGCCCTGAAAAATACCAGTTGCCCAATGTTCTGTGACAAAGCACAGCCAGCCGACGCCAAAGTAAAGGCAACCAAACCCCACAAAATGACAGGTCGGCGGCCAAAACTGTCTGACATGGGACCGTGCAGCAGGTTCATGAAGGCAAAACCAAACAAATAGGCCGACAGCGTTTGCTGCATTTCGACCGGAGTTGCACCCAAAGATCGTGCAATATTTGCAAAGGCGGGGAGGTAGGTGTCTATCGAAAACGGTCCCAACATGCCCAATACCGCGAGTAAAACGGCCAAAGCCCAGCGCGGGCCGCGCCAGATGAGTGGGGCATCAGGGTTCATGGGTGTCTAAAATAGAGGCAATGGGGTTGTGCAGAAAACATAGTGCCATCCTAGCACCCAGGGGGGACGCTCACAGTCTCCTTCGCACCCTACAAGGTTTTCGTTCACTATTATTCGTTATTAATTTCAGCCATCGTCATGCATACCAGCGCCCTCGTTTTATTTTCAGGTGGACAAGACTCCACCACGTGTCTGGCTCTCGCGCTCAGCAAGTACGAGCGCGTGGAAACCATCGCCTTTGATTACCGCCAGCGCCATAGTGTCGAATTGCAGGCCCGGCTGCGCGTTCTGGAGCAAATCAAAGCGCAGTTCCCGCAATGGGCGCACAAACTGGGTGAGGATCATCTGCTCGATCTGGCGGTGCTTGGGCAGGTGAGTGAGACCTCACTCACCCGCGACGTGGCTTTCAAGATAGAAAGTTCGGGTCTCCCCAATACCTTTGTGCCTGGTCGCAACTTGTTGTTTTTAACGCTGGCCGCTGCTTTGGCCTACAGACGGGACTTGCAGGTGATGGTGACGGGCGTCTGCGAAACCGACTTTTCAGGCTACCCCGACTGCCGTGACGACACCATGAAAGCCATGCAATTGGCGCTGTCCTTGGGCATGGACAAGCGGTTTTTGATAGAAACCCCGCTGATGTGGATAGACAAGGCCGACACCTGGGCCTTGGCGGCCTCGCTCGGCGGACAAGCGCTGGTCGACTTGATCATCGAACACACCCACACCTGCTACCTGGGTGACCGCGAGCATCGCCACGCGTGGGGCTACGGCTGTGGCCAATGCCCCGCTTGCGAGTTGCGGGCCAAGGGCTACGAGCGTTGGGTGGCCAATCCTGATTCAGACACGGTGTAAGCCGCTGGCGCGTCCCTATGCGCGGTCGTAGACGAATCTGTCGGTTTGGATGCTGACTTCTCAAGCTGCCAGACTTTGTTGTGAAATGTCGCCACACTGGGTCTGTGCGCTATTGAAATAATAGCGCCTTTGGCAGTATTTACGCCGGCTAGAAGTCGTTTATAGAGCGTATTTTCGGCATCAATATCGAGAGCGCTGGTTGCCTCGTCGGCAAAAATCCATTGCGGTTTTTTAAGCATCACACGGGCGATGGCCAAGCGCTGCTGCTCACCGCCAGAGAGGGTTTGCCCCCAAGCGGCTTCATCATCCAGCTTGTTTACCAACTGCGGCAGCAAAGCCTCGGTGAGGGCATCTTGCAGCATGGCGTCGGTGTAGCTGGCGGCAGGTTCAGGGTAGGCCAAGGCATCGCGCAAAGAGCCATTGGGGAAGTAGGGGCGCTGTGGGATGAACATGGCGTTGGGTGGCAAGTGAACCTGCCCTTTGCTGAACGGCCAAATGCCTGCAAAAGCCCTAAACAGGGTTGATTTGCCGCTGCCCGATGGACCGCTGAGCAAAATCGCATCGCCAGCTTGGGCGGTCAAATTGGCACGTTCAAGCAAAACCTGGCCGTTGGGGAGTGACAGTGTCAATTCGTTCGTGCTCAACGGGGAGGAACCTGCGGTAGCGTTTCCTGTGCTGTCGATCTCGGTGTTGCTGGATGGGGGTGTCAAGGCTTCACTCGCCGTCATGCTTTCGTCAAAGCTCGTCAACCGGTCGGTGGTGGCGCGCCAGCTGGCCAAACCGCTGTAGCTGTCCACAAACCAGCTGAGCGAACCTTGCACTTGGCCAAACGCACTGGCTATTTGCATCAATTGGCCCAAAGCAATCGCCCCGCTGAAAAACCGGGGAGCCGCCACGACGAAGGGAAAAATGATGGCTGCCTGGCCAAAGAAGCTGGTGAACCAGATCAGGTTCTTTTGCGCCTTGATCAACGCGATGTAGTTGCTCAGCACGATGGAGAAACGTGTTCCCAGGTGGCTGCGTTCAACCGGTTCGCCTTTGTCCAGCGCGATGGATTCGCTGTATTCGCGGACCCGCACCATATGATGGCGGAAATCTGCCTCGTACTTTTGCTGAAAAAAGTTGAGTTTGATCTGCGACCGGCCAATGTAGTGCGTCAGCACACTACCCACCAGGCAATACGCGATCGCCACCCAGACCATATAACCGGGGATGGTGAAGCTGCTGCCACCCAGCGGGAAAGACAACGCGCCCGACAGCCCCCACAAAATACCCACAAAACTGACCAGCGTGACCACTGCATTCAGCAGCCCCATGGACAAGGAAATGGTCGATGTGGTGAACTGGTTGACATCTTCCGAGATACGTTGATCCGGGTTGTCCGGGTTGTTACCACTACCGGCTTGATTCGTCGCGTTTGAAAAGCGCAGCAGCTCCAGCTTGTAAAAGGTTTGGTTCGTCAGCCAGCGTGTCAGGTAGTGTGTGGTCATCCATTTGCGCCAACGGATTTCCAGCAACTGCGTCAGGTAGAACTTGTAGACCGCGATGATGATGCTGCCAAACGCCAGGTAGCTGAAGCGCACCATTTGCTCCCAAAACACCTTTTCATTTTTGTTTTGCAGTGCGTCATAAAACACACCGTTCCAGTCGTTGAACTGCACCGCCATATAAACCACAGCGAGGTTGAGCAGCACAATCGCCAGCAGAAAGCCCCGAGCTACCCATTTTTCTTCAGACTGAAAATAAGGCAACGACAGCCTGGTGACGCGCTTGACGAATTGGCCAAAAGACCTTAGTTTTGCAAGCAGTTGCATGGTTTATGGCCTCTGTCGGTTTGTTTGCTGGGTTATTTGTTGGTTGAGCGATTCAAGAATTCGAGACACCGCTGGCCACATGGCCTGCCGGTACGTGTTCTGCCGCTGAGTTGACATGACCTGTTTGGTCGTCAAAGAAGAAGTCGGGCTCAAACTCCCTTAAAAACGCACCTTTGGCGAGACCGCCCAAGAACATGGCTTCGTCAACCTCAATACCCCATTTCATCAGCGTGCGGATGGCGCGCTCATGCGCAGGCGCGCTACGTGCTGTGACCAGCGCGGTGCGGATGCGCATGTGCGGTGTACCGGCTTTTTGCAGCTGGTGCAGTGCCATGAGCAGGGGTTTGAAGGGGCCATCTGGCAGCGGCAGCAAGGCTTTGTCGCTCTCATATTGTTGAAAAGCGGGCAAGCCCTGGCTCTGAAAGACTTGCTCGGCCTCGTCTGAAAACAGCACGGCATCACCGTCAAAGGCGATACGCACTTCAGCGGGGTAGTTGTCTTTGGCGCGGACCGAATGGGTGGCGACGGTAGCAGCGGGGAAGCCCAGATTCAACGCTGCTTTGACGTCGTTGGGGTTGGCCGATAAAAACAGGTTGGCTTGCAGAGGCGACAAGTAGCGGTAGGGTTCGCGCCCCCGTGTGAACACGCCTCGGGCGACGCTAAGTTCATGCGTTTGCACCGAGCGGAAGACGCGCAGACCGGAAACCGGGTCATTCCTTGACAAAATCACCACCTCAACGCGTTTGGCATCTGCCGTGTTGAAGGCCAGCAGCTTTTTGACCAGTGCGAAGGCAACCCCCAGTTTGGCGGGCTGGTCGAGCCGGTCCAGCTGCAGCTGCATGTAGGCGCGATCGTCTGATTGTTCAAAAACCTTGTTTTCCTCTTCAAGATCAAACAACGCGCGTGATGAAATGGCAACGACCAGTTGCCCGTTTAGATTTGTAGCCATGGCGCCAGTTTAATGGACTGCCTGATCGCAGATAGGCTTACGCTGGCAGAAGCCCCAAATTCTTGCAAATCGCCAATGTCGATACGCTTTGGTTCATGGTGTAAAAGTGGATGGCTGGCACGCCACCTTTGATCAACTCTTCACATAAACTGGTCACCACATCCAGACCAAAGGCTTTGATGGAGGCGGTGTCGTCACCAAAAGCGTTCAAACGCAGACGAATCCAGCGTGGAATCTCGGCACCGCAGGCGTCTGAAAAGCGCATCAGCTGGGTTGAGCTGGTGATGGGCATGATGCCCGGAATCACCGGAATGGTGATGTTGTGCTTGGCGCATTCTTCCATGAAGTGAAAGTACGCCGCTGCATTGTAAAAATACTGGGTGATGGACGAATCCGCCCCCGCGTTGACCTTGGTGATAAAGGCTCGCATGTCCGCTTCGGGCGATTTGGCCTGCGGATGCACCTCGGGGTAGCTGGCGACTTCAAGGTGAAAAGCATCGCCCGTTTCAGCCCGGATGAATTCGACCAAGTCGCTGGCGTAATGAAACTCGCCGCCTGCGCCATAGCCACTAGGCAGGTCGCCGCGCAGTGCCACCAGGCGTTTTACACCGTTGGCACGCAGCTCTGCCAACTGCGCGCGCACGGTGGCTTTGGTTGCGCCTACGCATGAAAAGTGCGAGGCCGCGTCCACGCCTTCCGTCAAAATCTCATTGACCGTGCTAAAGGTGCCCACTTGGGTAGAACCGCCCGCGCCGAAGGTGACGGAGCAAAACTGCGGCTTCAAAGGATACAAGGCCTGCCGCACCACGCGCAGTTTTTCGGCACCTTCAGGCGTTTTAGGTGGGAAAAATTCTAGGCTGAGCGGTAACAAGGATAGTGGGGATGAATGCAAAGATGTCGTCATGTTGCACTTTCAATATCTACAAAACTACAAAATTGATCGTCAAACTTGTTCAGTTTTGGACGCATGGATAAAAAACTCGCGGTTGCCGTCGCCACCCTGGATTGGTGACTCCAGCCAGGCGTGAACGGTCAGGCCCTGTTCGGCATAGGCTTCACGGACGCGCTTTTCAACCTGTGCGTACAAAGCCGCTTCGCGCACGATGCCGCCTTTGCCGACTTGCCCAAAGTTCAACTCAAACTGTGGCTTCACCAGCATGACCAGGCAGCCATCCGGCTTGAGCAAGGGTGCAATGGCGGGTAGCACCAAGGTTTGAGAGATGAACGACAGGTCGCCGACAATAAAGTCGAATTCCGCGACAAAATCAGGTTCAAATAAGGTGCTAACCGGCGTATTTATTGCCTGAACTGCTATTGATTTAGGCGTAAATTCAGCATTCTCGTAAGCATCCTCATCAAACTCTGAATCTCCGTCCAAATCTGCATCCAGGTCTTCTTCACCCGACAGCAGTTTGGCAATCTCAGCGGCAATCACCCCCGGCTCGCGGGCATTGACGCGTTCAAAGCACAAGACCCGTTCGTCTGAGCGCAGTTTGTCGTGCAATTGGCCAAAACCCACGTCCACACCCACCACGCGCGCCGCGCCTTGCTGCAACAAGCAATCAGTAAAACCACCCGTGGATTGGCCAACGTCCAGGCACGTGCTGCCTTTGACCGATAAACCCAGGGTTTGCAATGCGCCTTCGAGCTTCAAGCCGCCGCGTGAGACGTAGCGTGCCTCGGCATCGTTGAGCAGCTCGATTTGAGCGTCATCGGGCAAGATGTCGCCATTTTTGACGATGCGTTGCCAATACAGTGTTGAACCAGAGCTGCTTGCAGCGCCGATTTCGGCACCACTCATCGCTCCCTGGGCGGTATGGTGGTGGCCCAGTTTGAGCCACTGCACACCGCTGGCAATCAGCCGCTGCGCTTGCGCGCGCGTGCTGGCTAGGCCACGATGGACGAGAAGTTGATCTGCACGCATGAAGTTGTTGTTTTTGAATAAAAAATAGCACTAGCCGGCGTTTTTTTTGCCAGTAGCGCTATGTATTTAATAGCGTCATCAATTTAAACCAGCTTGGTTTAAATTGATGCTTGCTATCGCCAATTAATAGCGGTAGGTGTCCGCTTTGTACGGACCTGATTTGCTCACGCCGATGTATGCCGCTTGCTCATCTGACAGTACAGACAGCTCTGCGCCCACCTTTTTCAGGTGCAAACGGGCCACTTTTTCGTCCAGGTGCTTGGGCAGGACATACACTTTGCCGACTTTGTATTCTTTTGGCTTGGTGAACAATTCGATTTGTGCAATCGTCTGGTTCGCAAAGCTGGAAGACATCACAAAGCTGGGGTGGCCGGTACCGCAACCCAGGTTCACCAAGCGGCCTTTGGCCAACAAGATGATGCGTTTTTCAGGTGTTTTGCCAGATTTCGGGAAAATCACGTGGTCCACTTGTGGCTTGATCTCTTCCCACTTGCACTTCTCTAAAGAAGCAACGTCGATTTCATTGTCAAAGTGACCGATGTTGCAGACGATCGCGTTGTTTTTCATCGCGTTCATGTGCTTGTAGGTGATGACGTTTTTGTTGCCGGTAGCTGAGACAAAAATGTCGCACTTGTCGGCAGCGTATTCCATGGTCACGACTTTGTAGCCTTCCATCGCGGCTTGCAGCGCGTTGATCGGGTCCACTTCAGTCACCCAGACTTGGGCGCTCAAAGCGCGCAAAGCTTGGGCAGAACCCTTGCCCACATCACCGTAGCCCGCCACCAAAGCCACTTTGCCTGCAATCATCACGTCAGTGGCGCGTTTGATCGCGTCAACCAAAGACTCGCGGCAGCCGTACAGGTTGTCGAATTTTGACTTGGTCACTGAGTCGTTCACGTTGATAGCGCGCAACTTCAAGGTGCCTTTGGCCGACATTTCGTTCAAACGCAGCACGCCCGTGGTGGTTTCTTCCGTCACGCCCAGAATGTTTTTCAGGCGGCGGCTGTACCAGGTCGGGTCGAGCTTGAGCTTCGCTTTGATGGCGTTGAACAGGCAAATCTCTTCTTCGCTGCCGGGTTTGGAGATGACTTTGAGGTCTTTCTCAGCTTGTGTACCCAAATGCATCAGCAAAGTTGCATCGCCACCGTCGTCCAAAATCATGTTCGGGCCTTCGGCTGCCGTGCCTTTTTTACCGGCGAATTCAAAAATACGGTGCGTGTAATCCCAGTACACATCCAAGTCCATACCTTTGTACGCGAACACGGGTGTACCAGCGGCAACCAAAGCGGCAGCGGCGTGGTCTTGCGTGGAGAAAATATTGCAAGAAGCCCAGCGCACTTCAGCGCCCAGTGCTTGTAATGTCTCGACCAGCACAGCGGTTTGAATCGTCATGTGCAGTGAGCCAGTGATGCGCGCGCCATTGAGCGGCTGTGCTTTGGCAAACTCTTCGCGGATGGCCATCAAACCGGGCATTTCTGTCTCGGCGATGTTCAGTTCTTTGCGACCAAATGCGGCGAGGCTCAGGTCGGCAATGGCGTAGTCTTGTTTGGCAGCTGCGACGACTGCCTGAACCACGGATGTAGCAATGGCTTTTGCGTTTGGCTTGGCGTTGGGTTTGGCTGCATGCTTTTTAGCAGTGTTTGATTTTGATGATTTAGCTTCGGCTTTCATGGCTCACTCCAAATATTTAAGGTTAAATAAGTTTGAATAAACCACTGCTCAGGAAGGGGGAGAACTCTGGGGGAGACTCACCTCACAGAACAGTGGGTGAGCGCGGTTGGTGCAGTGCTAGGCATGCTGTCCGAGCCTCGTTCAACATATTTGAACTGCATCGCTCCTCGGATTGACCCGATTATAACGACAAAGCCGCACACGGTGCGGCTTTGTCGGGTTTGTCGGCCTACACCTCGAAGTGGATATATCAGCGCGCTTGTGGATAAAACTGACGCTCGCGTGGCAGTGGACGGCCGCGGCGGTTGAAACGAATCGCTTGATCTGCCTGGTCGAGTGCCGCATTCAATTGCTGGTATTCGTCTTGCGACAAGAACCCATCTGCCAAATAAGTGCGCTCCTGGTTGCGAATTTCCTTTTGCTGTGCCATCAGGCCAACGAATTCGTCTTTGCTGATGCGGTCCCGGTCCACGCCTTCAACGATGCGATCCAGCTGTTCGTCTTGACGGTCGTTGATGGCTTGCGATGCGCGCTGGTTGTTTTCAACCACCATCAAACGCTGTTTTTCCCGCTCCAAAAACGCACGCTCTCGGGCTTGGAAGGCGCGTTCGCGTTCCAGATAATAGTTTTCGCGGTCCTGGAATCGGCGGTCGTAGTCGGCGCGTTCACGTTCCCATTGGCCGTTGTCGTAGCGTGACGGTACTTGAACGGGCATCGGTTGCACAGGCACCACACGGACCGGTGCGACTTGCGCGGGGGCGGGCGGCAGAACAATTTGCGGCCCCGAGATAATCAAACTCCAATCGGGGCCTGCCGCTTGCGCTGCAAAACCAACCGTTGCCAGCATGGTGGCGGCCACCCACTGAGCGAGAACACGTTTTTTCATAACCAAACTCCTGATGTTGAGGTAAACCTTTACCCCATACTCAACACTTAACGTGCGGGAGCCTTGGGCCGTGGACGCGTTCCTGCAGAAACAAGTAACTCTTGTTTCACCTCTTTGCGGATAATGCCAAATTTTTCGCTGTTCCCGGGTTTTATCAAGGACACACTGGTCAGCAACTCGGACACGTTGCGAATCGGTTTGTCGGCAATGCTCACAATGATGTCGCCCGGCAAAATACCTGCTTTGGCTGCTGGCGCGCCTTGCAGCACGCCGGTGATGATGACGCCCTGTATCACATCACCCGATTGCTTGGGCGGTTTGATACCAAAGGTTTCTGCCAGTTCGGGCGACAAATCTTGCGGCTCGACGCCAATCCAGCCCCGTGTGACCTGGCCGTCTTTGACAATGCCTTCCATGACCAGCTTGGCTGTCGACACAGGAATGGCAAAACCAATGCCCATGCTGCCACCCGAGCGGGAATAAATGGCGGTGTTGATGCCCTGCAGATTGCCGTTCACATCCACCAGTGCGCCGCCCGAGTTGCCGGGGTTGATGGCCGCATCGGTCTGAATGAAGTTTTCAAAGGTGTTGATGCCCAGCTGGTTGCGGCCCAAAGCGCTGACAATGCCGCTGGTGACGGTTTGGCCTACGCCGAACGGATTGCCAATCGCCAACACATGGTCGCCGACCTGCAGGGTGTCCGAGCTGCCCAGCACGATGGCGGGCAGCCGATCCAGCGCAATTTTCAGAATCGCGAGGTCAGAGTCCGGGTCGGTGCCGATCACCTTGGCTTTGGCGCGGCGGCTGTCGTTCAGGATGACTTCAATCTCATCAGCGCCTTCAACCACATGGTTGTTGGTCAAAATATAGCCTTCAGCGCTGACAATCACGCCACTGCCCAGACCGGCCTGGGGTTCGCCGCCTTGTCCGTTCAGGCCGCGGTCGCCAAAGAAGAACTTGAACCAGGGGTCTTCACTTTGCGGATTTTTAACCGCCGCCTTGCTCACATTGATGCTGACCACCGCCGCAGACGCACGCTGCGCTGCCGCCCTGAAGCTGCCAACGGGCGCTACGCCAGAGGCTGCAGCCGGTGCTTCCATGACGGAGATGCCCGCAACCTTGCCACCGCGCGTCCCCGCCAGCAGCTCAGGTTTAAGCGTGGCCACGACAAAGTAGGCCGCCAAAAAGACGGTTACAGCCTGTGAGAAAAAAAGCCAAAATCGTTTCATGTGTTTATTGTCCACTGAAAATGTAAAGAGTTGATGTATCTGGGGGCACAATCATGGAAATTCCAGCCAATTTTGGCCTGTTTGTTTTTATTTGTTTCTTGCTTGCCTTTGTTAGATAGATGAATAACGCCATGCCCAGCCTTTCCATCACACCGCCCTACATTGACAGAGCCAGCTTGCTGGCAGCTTTCAACGCCTTGCTCACGCCCGAACGCTTTACCGACTATGGCCCGAATGGCTTGCAGGTGGAGGGCAAAACGCAGATTCGCAAGATCGTCTCTGGCGTCACGGCCAGCCGCGCACTGATTGAAGCGGCGATTGCGGCGAAAGCCGACGCCATCTTCGTCCACCACGGCTTGTTTTGGCGCGGCCAAAGCGGCACGGTGACGGGTTGGATGAAGCAGCGGCTGGCATTGTTATTGGCGCACGACATCAACCTGCTGGCCTACCATTTGCCGCTGGACGCGCACCCCGAACTGGGTAACAACGCGCAATTGGGTGTGAAACTGGGTTTTTTACCGGGTAATTTATCGGGTAAAACAGCCGATGGGCCTGAAATCAAGCACTTTGGCGAGCAATCTCTGGGTTTCATGGTCAACCTCGCGGATTCGGGTCGGCGAGAGCTTGAAAATGGTCAAAACTTGCAAAAACACCTAGAAATATACCTAAATAGACCTGTAACCGGCGTAAATGTTAACTATAGCGCTATTAAAAACGTAGCGTGGTGTACTGGTGGTGCGCAGAGCTATTTTGAAGCGGCGATAGCCGCAGGCGCGGACGCCTTCATCACCGGTGAAATATCCGAGCCGCAAGCACACCTGGCACGGGAATGCAGCGTCGCCTACTTTGCCTGCGGCCACCATGCGACCGAACGCTACGGTGCGCCGGCGGTGGCAGCGCATGTGGCAGCGCAATTCGGCATCGAGCACGAATTCATTGAAATCGACAACCCTGCATAAATATGACCTCCATGCTTGTCACTTCGCGAGCCTACGGCGCTACGCTGCCCCTTTCACCAGAATTAGGGGCTAATTTCCCTAAGGGCGACCCGTCGGGAAATTGCTTGAAATTACCAATTGCCATCACCTTGGGCGACCCCGCAGGTATCGGCCCAGAAATCATAGCCAAAGCCTTCCGCGACGCGCCTGAGGTCACAGCGGGCTGCTTTGTGGCGGGGGACGTGGGGGCTATGCGCCGCGCGGTCGCTTTTATTGGCGGGATGCTGCCAGTGGCAGAAATTGAGTCGCCGCTAGATGCTCTAAATATGCCGCCACGCTGCATTGCAGTGCTGCAAGTCTGTGCTTCCACGCCCGTTGAGATCGGCAAAATCAGCCAAACGGCGGGTCAGGCGGCAGCGGATTGCGTGGTTTGGGCGGCGCGGGCGGCCTTGCGAGGGGAGATTGCCGCCATCGTCACCGCGCCTTTGCACAAAGAGGCGCTGGCGTTGGCAGGGTTGAAGTTTCCGGGACATACCGAGTTGTTACAGGCTGAGTCTGCTGCTTTTTTAGGCAAAACCATCGCAGATGTGCCGGTTCGGATGATGTTGGCCAACGACGAGCTACGCACGGTGTTGGTCAGCATCCACCTGTCTTTACGCGATGCGATAGAGGCCGTGACAGCCGAATCGGTGCTGCAAACAATTCGCATCACGTGTGCATTTTTGCGCAGTTTTGTAGGTGAATCACCACAAAAGCGCCGGTGCATCGCTGTGGCAGGACTGAACCCGCATGCGGGCGAGGGCGGTTTGTTTGGCCGTGAGGAGATCGACATCATCGCCCCCGCCATCGCAACGGCGCGTGCAGAAGGCATCGATGTGGTGGGGCCGTTGGCACCCGATACGGTCTTCATGCGGGCCCGCAGCCAAGACGGCCAAGCGGGTGAATTTGACGCGGTGGTGGCGATGTACCACGACCAGGGACTGATTCCCGTCAAATATCTGGGCGTTGATAAAGGTGTCAATGTGACGCTGGGGCTGCCGCTGGTACGCACCAGTCCTGACCATGGCACGGCGTTTGACATTGCCGGCACCGGCCTGGCGGATGCCGCCAGCCTGGTCGCTGCTATTCGGATGGCCAAAAGGATGGCAAAAAAGCTGGTGGCGTAGCTTTTTGCCGTTTGGGTGTGTATTCTCCTTATTTTGGTGACGAATTGGTCCTTAGCCGGCGTATTTGTTGCCTAAGGTGCTATTTAATTTGCAGCATTAAAAACCGCCGGCAAGTCACCCTGCAAGCGGTGAATGTGAGCATAAAGCGCCGCAGGACGCGCGAAAGCCTTATTTCTTCAGGCTGTCGCGAATTTCACGCAACAAGACCACGTCTTCTGGCGTGGGCGCTGGGCCGGCGGCGGCCACTTCCTTCTTTTTCATGTTGTTCATGACTTTGACCATCAAAAAGATGATGAGGGCCAAAATCACGAAATTGACCGCAATGGTGATGAAATTACCATAGGCAAGCACGGGAACGCCAGCTTTTTTCAAGTCGGCAAGGTTCATGGCAGTGCCTGCGGGGATGCTGCCCAAGACCGCAAATTTGTTGGCAAAGTCCAGATTGCCGAAAATCGCACCCACGATGGGCATGATCAGATCGCCTACCACAGAGTCGACAATTTTGCCGAAAGCACCGCCAATAATTACACCAACGGCCAAGTCCATCACGTTGCCTTTCAGCGCAAATTCTTTAAATTCCGACATCATGCGCATGCGAGTTCCTTATAGTTATAAAAGCGCGATTATCACGTGCCCGATTTGGCTGTCAACTCGCTGTAAGTTGGCTCAAAGAGGTTGATTTTGGCTTCGGCGGTCGGCTACAATGTGAAGTTAACCCTGATTAGACCCTGGTTCGGCCTTGGTTCGGACCCTTATTCTTGAGCGATTTCATTGAGGAAACACATGAGTAGCACACTTGCTAATACACATTTGGCACCATCGAGCGCAAGCGTTGATACCAGCAAAAGAACCTGGCTGATTGCCTCCAGCTGTGCTGGCGCAGTGGGCGCTGGCTTCGTTGTCGTCCCTTTTGTCAGCAGTTTTTCGCCCTCTGAGCGCGCCAAAGCGGCCGGAGCTGCCGTTGAGGTGGATATTTCTGCCCTCAAAGCAGGTGAAAAAATGACGGTTGAATGGCGCGGTAAACCCGTTTGGATCGTTAAACGCACACCCGAGCAATTGGCGACGCTCAAAGCTCTGGATCCTCAATTGGCCGATCCTAAATCCGAGCGCAAACCCAGCGAATTGACGCCAGAATACGCCCGCAACGAGGCGCGCTCGCGCAAACCTGAGATTTTTGTTGCTGTGGGTATCTGTACCCATCTGGGCTGCTCACCCTCAGACAAATTCACGACAGGCGCGCAAACGTCCCTGCCTGACGACTGGGCCGGCGGCTTCTTGTGCCCTTGCCACGGCTCTACTTTCGACATGGCAGGTCGCGTGTTCAAAAACAAACCCGCTCCCGACAATTTAGAAATCCCACCGCACATGTATCTCTCGGACACCCGATTGATCATTGGCGAAGATACGAAAGCTTAAGGGTAGACGAACATGGCTACATTCCACGAGATCTCCCCCAACGCCTCCATTGGCGAAAAAGCCCTGAACTGGGTTGACAACCGTTTTCCTGCCAGCAAGCTCTATAAAGAACATCTGAGCGAGTACTACGCCCCTAAAAACTTCAATTTTTGGTACATATTTGGTTCCCTGGCTTTGTTGGTCTTGGTGATTCAGATCGTCACCGGCATCTTTTTGGTGATGCATTACAAACCGGACGCTGCTTTGGCCTTCGCCTCGGTGGAGTACATCATGCGCGATGTGCCATGGGGCTGGTTGGTCCGCTACATGCACTCCACGGGTGCGTCTGCGTTCTTTGTCGTGGTGTATTTGCACATGTTCCGTGGTTTGCTCTACGGCAGTTACCGCAAGCCGCGTGAGCTGGTCTGGATCTTTGGCTGCGCTATTTTCCTGTGCCTGATGGCAGAGGCTTTCATGGGCTACCTGCTGCCTTGGGGCCAAATGAGCTACTGGGGCGCCCAGGTGATTGTTAACTTGTTTGCTGCGATTCCATTCATTGGCCCCGATCTGGCTTTGCTGATCCGTGGTGATTATGTGGTGGGCGACGCGACTTTGAACCGTTTCTTCAGCTTCCACGTCATTGCTGTGCCTTTGGTCTTGCTCGGTTTGGTGGCGGCACACATCATCGCTTTGCATGAAGTGGGCTCCAACAACCCGGATGGTGTTGAAATCAAGGGTCCTAATGCGCCTAAAGACGCCGCAGGCCATCCGCTCGATGGCATCCCTTTCCATCCTTACTACACGGTGCACGACATTTTTGCGGTCAGCATGTTCTTGATGGTGTTCACAGCGATTATCTTCTTTGCACCCGAGTTTGGTGGCTACTTCTTGGAGTACAACAACTTCATCCCTGCAGATCCGCTGAAGACACCGTTGCACATTGCACCTGTTTGGTATTTCACGCCGTATTACTCCATGCTGCGCGCCATTACATCCGAAATGATGTACGCATTAATTGCTTGCGTTTTGGGTGCTGCTGCGTTTGCTGCGCTTAGATCAAAGCTGCCGGTTATCTTTAAAGGCGCAGCTGTGGTTGCTGCTCTTGCCGTGACGGCCATGATGCTGGCGATTGATGCCAAATTCTGGGGTGTTGTGGTGATGGGTGGTGCGGTCATCATTTTGTTCTTTTTACCATGGCTGGACAACTGCGCGGTCAGGTCGATTCGCTACCGTCCTGATTGGCACAAATATTTGTACGGTATCTTTGTGATTTTCTTCTTGATTCTGGGCTACTTGGGTGTTCAACCACCGTCAGCCATCGGTGAGCGTGTCTCTCAAGTGGGTACCTTGTTCTACTTTGGCTTCTTTTTGCTGATGCCATGGTGGAGCAAGATGGGTGCTACCAAGATCCCGCCCGACCGTATCAATTTCACGGCTCATTGAACTTAGGAGATTAATAATATGAAAAAACTTCTCCTCAGCTTGATGTTGATCGCTGCTCTGATGTCAGGTGCGCAAGCCAATACTGGCGCTCTGGCCTTGGATAAAGCCCCCAACAATATCAACGACATGGCATCGCTGCAAAACGGTGCTAAATTGTTTGTCAACTATTGCCTGAACTGCCATTCTGCCGCCTACATGCGCTACAACCGCCTGAAGGATATTGGTTTGACCGAATCGCAGATCAAAGAAAACCTGTTGTTTGCCACTGAAAAAGTCGGCGAAACCATGAAGGCGTCGATTGATCCGAAGCAAGCCAAAGACTGGTTTGGTGGTAACCCGCCTGATTTGACCGTCATTGCAAGATCGCGCGCTGGTGCTGGCGGGACAGGCGCAGATTATTTGTACACCTATCTGCGTACTTACTACCGCGACGAAACCACTGCAACGGGCTGGAACAACCTGGCATTCCCAACGGTCGCCATGCCGCACGTGCTGTGGGAATTGCAAGGTGAACGCAAGCCTGTTTTTGAAGAAAAAGAAGAGCATGGCCATGTCGTCAAAACATTCACAGGTCGTTGGGATCAGGTCACGCCTGGTTCCATGACGCCGTTGAGGTATGACCAGGCGGTTGGTGATCTGGTCAATTACATGCAATGGATGGGCGAGCCATCACAAGCCAGCCGCATTCGTGTCGGCGTTTGGGTGCTGATATTCTTGTTGGTGTTCTCTGTATTTGCATGGCGTTTGAACGCCTCATATTGGAAAGACGTCAAGTAATTTTGCGTCAGCAGTTTTGATCTGTCGCTTGCTGTTATTTGATAACAGCTTGGCGTAGGTTGTTTGGAGTAGGGGTGCTTAAACGTGCTTCCTGCTCTTTTTGATTTAGGAGTCTTCACCATGATGGTGCTTTATTCGGGAACGACGTGTCCCTTTTCCCACCGCAGCCGTTTCGTTTTGTTTGAAAAAGGCATGGACTTCGAAATTCGCGATGTTGACCTGTACAACAAATCAGAAGATATCAGTTTGATGAACCCCTATGGTCAGGTGCCTATTCTGGTGGAACGTGACTTGATTTTGTATGAGTCAAACATCATCAATGAATACATAGACGAGCGTTTCCCCCATCCGCAACTGATGCCCGGCGACCCGGTAGACCGTGCTCGGGTCCGCTTGTTTTTGCTGAATTTTGAGAAAGAACTGTTTGTACACGTCAGCACTTTGGAGTCACGCGCCTCAAAAGGCAATGAAAAGCTGCTTGAAAAAGCACGCTCACATATTCGGGACCGTTTGACACAACTTGCGCCCGTCTTTTTGAAAAACAAATTCATGCTGGGTGATAATTTCTCCATGCTGGATGTGGCCATTGCACCTTTGCTGTGGCGTCTCGATTTTTATGGCATTGACCTTAGCAAGAATGCTGCACCTTTGCTGAAATATGCAGAGCGCATTTTCTCTCGTCCTGCCTATATTGAAGCATTGACGCCTTCAGAAAAAGTGATGCGCAAGTAAATTGGCGCACCTGTTCTCAGTATGCGTGTTTGATTGAATTCGTGTCATGATCAGCAACTCTTCATCGACATCCACCCGTCCGTACCTCATTCGTGCCTTGCACGAATGGTGTACCGACAATGGTTTAACGCCCTACATCACTGTCCAGGTAGATGAAAGCACACAAGTTCCCAAAGAGCATGTTAAAAACAAGGAGATTGTTTTAAATGTGAGTTTTGATGCCACAAGTGGCCTGAAGCTGGGTAATGAGTACATAGAATTCAAAGGCCGGTTTTCAGGGGTTGCACGTGACATCATTGTTCCCGTCAACCGGGTTATCGCCATATTTGCACGTGAAAATAGCCAAGGCATGGCTTTTCCGAACACGGCCCATCCTACGGCGGAGTCGGAAGTGTTTGCAGCTGATGCACACACGCCCCTTGCCTCTGTAGACAGCGATCGTGTCTCTGAAACGACTCGCAAGGTGAATAAGCTGGTCTCTGTCGAAGTTGTGGCACCAGCCTCTGAAGTTGATCATGGGCCGGGCGATAATCGTCCCAAACCAAGCTCGCCTAGTGCTGGATCACGTCCAAATTTAAAAAGGGTGAAGTAATTTTAAATAGCTGAGAGCATTTCAGTGGATATGCTGAAATAGCAACAAATTTTCAGCTAAAATACAAGATACGCCGATTTAGCTCAGTTGGTAGAGCACCCGCCTTGTAAGCGGTAGGTCATCAGTTCGACTCCGATAATCGGCACCAATCGGTCTTTCTACTGTTTACACAGTGCAGAAGACGCCCTAAGACCCGCATGCCAGATGGCATTGCGGGTTTTTTTGTCTGTTAGTCGCTCAGGCGTACAGAACTCGGGTTTATATGCGGACAAATCCTGTCAAGCGTGCAACATACTTTTCTGAGAGCTGAAGGCTGAGGGCCGGTCAGTAGAACATGATTGCGGCATTCATCGAAGACGTTAAAAGAATCGGAGTGGATTGTTTTGGGGTTCATACGATGCAAAAAAGGTAAAATCCCATCTTTGTTTGTTCGGTGCCCAAGTCTTCGATAGCTTTGCGCTGTTAATCGCGATCAAGTCAAACATGCGATGCACGAGATCATCTGATAGCTTATTTAGAAGGTGATTTAACCTTCAATCGGATAGATGTGATATTTTCTCCGCTCAATAACAGATGTGCTTGCAGACTGGGTAGCAGTTGTCTCAATTTTGCGGCGGCTGCATTTCCTTCGATGATCAAACACCACGTTGTATCGTCTATGGGGCCTGCCGTAATTGTTTTGCGCAGATTGTTGGGTATTAAAAACTGAATGGCTTTTAACCTATCGCCAGATTGACGCGATAAATTGAGGAGTTTCACCAGGGTAGGTGACTCTTTTGTAGCTTCTTCTAGGGTAAATGGCGTATTGCGGCGGTTCATAAGTCATATTTTAAGGACGCATTGAAATGCATTTGATTATCACGGATGCCTGGTTGGCCAAAAGTCGGGCGGTACATTTGAGCGGCACAAAGTTGCTGGTGGCTGGATTGACTGCATCTCTGTCATTGATGCTGGTTGCTGCAGGACTTTACCATTGGGTATTTTTAAAGGGAGCGCGCGAGGGGTGGCCCATCGTAGGATCATTGGTCAAGTTTGTCGTGAAAGATGAGTTTGAGCATCGTGATCGCTTTATGCGTGAAAATTTAGATGCAATGGCAAAAAAAGTCGGTGAAATGCAGGCAAAAATGCTGCAACTTGAGTCTTTGGGTGAAAGAGTCTCTGGGCTGGCTGGAATATCACCAGCTGAATTGAGCGGCACAGGACGAGGTGGTGCACTAATTTCCGCGCATTCACTCAGTATGGATGAGTTGCAGGCCGTACTTGCCGATCTTGAAAAAAATACTGGGCAGCGAGTGGATTTGTTGACGGTTGTAGAGTCTCGCTTGTTTGATCTGAAAATTCATAAAATGATGATTCCAACCCAGCATCCTGTGGTTGACGGTAATTTAGGGTCAAATTTCGGTTGGCGAATTGATCCCATCAACGGTGGCTCTGCGCTGCATACAGGATTGGATTTTCAAGCTTCGACAGGTACTCCCATTGTTGCGGCGGCTGGAGGCGTTGTCGTTACTCAGGAATATCATAGTGCCTATGGCAATCTGCTGGAAGTCGATCATGGGAATGACTTGATCACGCGTTACGCTCATGCATCACGCGTTCTGGTGAAAAAAGGTGATTTGATCAAACGTGGACAAAAAATTGCAGAGGTTGGAACAACGGGGCGATCTACAGGACCACATTTGCATTTTGAAGTACTTGTACAAGGTGTGCCGCAGGACCCGCAAAAATTCTTGAATGCTGGCCAGTCTGTTAAACCAAGTCAGGCTGCGCTAAACAGCAGTGCGCCGGCGGTAAAATTGCTGGCTTCACAAGCCACGGTGCTTGGCAGGTAAAATCTACCGGTTGGGTAACATTGCATTTGGCTTTGATAACCCCAAATAACTTCATAACAATTAACCAGTGTAGTCAATCAGTGCTTCTCACAGTGGGGCATTCATCGGCGCAGTATCTATGGCAAGTAATTTCCTTACTCAGATTTTTGGCAGTCGAAATGATCGTCAACTCAAGCAATATCGAAAGACTATTGCACGCATCAACGCACTTGAACCGGCGTTGGAGCTTCTCACTGACGCGCAATTAAAGAATAAAACGCAAGAGTTCAAGGATCGAGTCTCCCAAGGGGAGTTCTTAGATGCCATCCTGCCAGAGGCCTTTGCAGTCGTGCGTGAAGGGTCCAAGCGGATCATGAAAATGAGACATTTCGATGTCCAGATGTTGGGTGGCATGTCTCTTCATTTCGGAAAAATTTCAGAAATGGGTACAGGAGAGGGTAAGACTCTAACAGCCACCTTGCCAGTCTACTTAAATGCTTTAAGCGGTAAGGGTGTTCACGTTGTCACCGTGAACGACTACTTGGCCAATCGGGATGCCCGCTGGATGGGACGCTTATATAACTTTTTGGGTCTTTCTGTGGGCATCAATCTGCCCAATATGCCTCGCGAAGAGAAGCAGGAAGCCTATCGTGCAGATATTACATACGGTACCAACAATGAGTATGGGTTCGACTATTTGCGCGACAACATGGTTTATGAGGTCAACGATCGTGTCCAACGCGGACTGAATTATGCGATTGTTGATGAGGTCGATTCGATTCTGATTGATGAAGCCAGAACACCATTGATCATCAGTGGTCAGGCTGAAGATCATACTGAGACGTATCTGGCCATAAATAAGGTTGCCCCGACACTCATCAGGCAGGAGGGTGAAGCGGACCCGCGCACCGGCGAAGGTGTAACAAAACCAGGTGACTTTACTTTAGATGAAAAAACGCAACAAGTTTTCTTGACTGAAATGGGTCACGAAAATGCCGAGCGGATTTTGTCTAATCTGGGTTTGATACCTGAAGGATCTACGCTTTATGATCCTGCAAATATCTCATTGGTGCACCATTTGTATGCGGCTCTTCGTGCAAATAACCTGTATCACCGTGATCAACATTACGTGGTGCAAGACGGTGAAGTTGTTATTGTTGACGAATTTACGGGCAGGTTAATGTCTGGCCGGCGTTGGAGTGAAGGTTTGCATCAAGCCGTTGAAGCAAAAGAAGGCGTTTCTGTTCAAGCAGAAAATCAAACGCTTGCCTCGATCACCTTTCAAAATTACTTCCGTTTGTACAGTAAATTGGCCGGTATGACTGGTACGGCAGATACTGAGGCCTACGAGTTTCAAGAGATTTATGGTCTTGAAACACTGGTTATGCCACCCAATCGACCAAGCCAGCGTGAAGACCAACTTGATCGTGTTTACAAAACGACGCGTGAAAAATACGAGGCGGCGGTCAAAGATATTCGTGAATGCTACGAACGCGGACAACCCGTTCTGGTGGGGACGACCTCCATTGAAAATTCTGAAATCATCGATCAATTGCTAGACAAAGAAAACCTGCCTCACCAAGTGCTGAATGCTAAGCAGCATGCGCGGGAAGCTGAAATTGTTGCCCAGGCGGGTCGCCCTAAAATGATCACCATTGCTACAAATATGGCGGGTCGAGGTACAGATATCGTGCTCGGCGGCAATTTGCAAATGGCCATCGATGCTGTGGAGGGCGATGATGCACTTGATGCGGTGACCAAGCAGAACAAAATTGAAGAACTGCGTTCTCAATGGGCAAAAGATCATGCATTTGTAAAGTCTGTTGGTGGCTTGCGCATTATTGCCACCGAGCGACATGAGTCCAGGCGCATCGATAACCAGCTGCGTGGTCGATCAGGCCGGCAGGGCGATAACGGATCCTCGCGATTCTTTTTGAGTCTCGACGATTCTTTGATGCGTATTTTTGCCGGTGATCGCGTCAAATCTATCATGGATCGTCTCAAAATGCCTGATGGGGAAGCCATTGAAGCCGGTATTGTCACACGCAGTATTGAAAGTGCGCAGCGCAAAGTAGAAGCCCGAAATTTCGACATTCGTAAGCAATTGCTTGAATACGATGATGTATCCAATGATCAGCGCAAGGTTATTTATCAGCAGCGCAATGATATTTTGGATGCTGAGAGTTTGAGTGCTCAAATCAAATCTTTGCGAGAAGGCTGTTTTACTGATTTAGTTCGTGTGTATGTGCCCGAAGACTCCATTGAAGAGCAATGGGACCTCCTAAGTTTGGAAAAGACACTTGCGCAAGATTGGCAAATTCAGCTCTCATTAACGCACTATGTGCAAGACGCAACTGCAATTGGTGAAGAAGATATTTTAGGAAAAGTCATGGAGGCTGCGGATGCCGCTTTCAACGCTAAAGTAGATCAAATTGGTGAAGAGAACTTTACCCATTTCGAACGCATGGTGCTGTTGCAAAGTATCGACAGCCACTGGCGTGATCATTTGAGTGCATTGGATTATTTGCGTCAGGGTATTCATTTGCGAGGTTATGCACAAAAGCAACCCAAACAAGAGTACAAAAGAGAAGCGTTCGAACTTTTTGGACAATTGCTTGATGCCGTAAAAAATGAAGTCACTAAAATTTTGATGACCGTCAAAGTTCAGTCCGGTGAGGAGATTGAACGTGTTGCTGAGGATATAGAAAGTCGTGCTGAAAAAATTGCCAATGTGACTTATACCGCACCAACTGAAACAGGTGAAGCACAAGTTATATTGGATGAATCGACCTTACCTGTGGCTTCAAGCGGCACTGGTGGTATGCCGCGTGTTGGAAGGAATGACCCATGTCCGTGCGGTAGTGGGAAAAAATACAAACAATGTCATGGCAAATTGGCCTGATGTTTGTATTTGACTTATAAAAAAACGGGCTTTGGCCCGTTTTTTTTGGATAATTAAGCTCTTCTTATTGAAAGAATGCCATGCCTGTTAATTTAATTCCTCCTGATGCTGACAAGTTATTTTCTATCAATGGTGTGCGTATTGGCATTGTTGAAGCCGGCATCCGAAAAGCCAACCGTAAAGACTTGACCGTGGTTCTTATCGACCAAGGTGCTTCCGTAGCGGGGGTATTTACTCAAAATAGGTTTTGCGCAGCGCCCGTACAAATTTGCCGCGAACATCTCGCGCAGTCTGATGCAGGTCAATGTCCGACACCAGGTATCAGGGCGATGGTGATCAATACCGGCAATGCAAATGCGGGGACGGGCGAAGATGGTTTGATGCGGGCCCGAGCTACTTGTGAATCTTTGGCCCACGCATTGAATATTTCGGCGGATCAGGTGTTGCCATTCTCCACGGGCGTCATCATGGAGTCACTGCCGTATGAAAAAATCATCGCTGGTTTCGACGCCGCAATTGCCAATGCCGCCGAAAATAACTGGCTTGGCGCTGCGCAGGCCATCATGACCACGGATACAGTGCCCAAAGCATTCAGTAAACAGCTCCTAATTGCAGGGAAAACAGTAAGTATCACAGGTATCAGCAAAGGCGCTGGCATGATCCGCCCCAATATGGCGACAATGCTTGGCTTCATGGCCACAGATGCTTGTGTTGAGCCCGCATTGATGCATACATTGGCGACTGAGTTGGCTCAAGGTTCATTTAACCGCATCACAGTGGATGGTGATACATCCACCAATGATTCCTTTGTCGTTATTGCTACCAATAAAGTGGTGCATCCACCCATCACCTCTTTGAGTAGCCCGGATGGATGTGCATTGCAGGCGGCTATGCTGGACGTTGCGCGTGACTTGGCGCAAGCTATCGTACGTGATGGTGAGGGCGCTACGAAATTCATCACAATCAAAGTTGACGGCGGTAAATCAAGTGAAGAGTGTCGAAAAGTGGCTTATGCCATTGCGCACTCACCCTTAGTCAAGACGGCCTTTTTCGCAAGCGATCCGAATTTAGGCCGAATTTTGGCGGCAGTTGGGTATGCAGGCATTGATGATCTTGATCAAACCAAAATCGAACTCTTTTTGGACAATGTCAACGTGGCGACGCGTGGAGGGCGCAACCCTGGGTATAAAGAGGCCGATGGACAGCGTGTGATGAAACAAAGTGAGATCACAGTGCGCGTTGAGTTGGGACGAGGCACGGCTAGTGATACTGTCTGGACTTGTGATCTTTCAGAAGAGTATGTGAAGATCAATGCTGATTACAGATCATGAAATTTAAATCGAAATCATCCAGAATTTGTATATGAACGAAAATCTTGAGCGACTTCTATTACGAGCTGAATCGCTTGTTGCACGGGTTGAGGCGACCTTACCGCAAGCTTTGTCTGCACCAGATTGGGATGCGGCTATTGCTTTCAGATACCGAAAACGGAGTTCGAACCACGGTGTTTTGGAACCCGTTCGTCATATTGGCGTCATACGGTTTGATGACTTGAAAGAAATTGGCGTTCAAAAAGAAAAGATCAACCGCAATACCAAGCAGTTTGTAGATGGAAAGTCAGCAAATAACGTACTTTTGACAGGTGCGCGTGGTACTGGAAAGTCCTCGCTGATCAAAGCTTGTTTGAATGAATATTCGGTTTTTGGTTTGCGTTTGATTGAAGTTGATAAAGCGGATCTGGTGGACTTGCCGGACATTGTGGATGTCGTGTCTGAGCGGCAAGAAAAATTTATTGTTTATTGCGATGATTTGAGTTTTGAAGAAGGTGAACCAGGCTACAAAGCATTGAAATCCATCCTGGATGGGTCTATTTCTGCCGCTTCTTCCAATGTCTTGATTTATGCGACGAGTAACCGCCGCCATCTGATACCTGAGTTCATGAAAGAAAATCTGACTTACCAACACACTGAGGATGGCGAAGTGCATCCCGGCGAAGGTGTTGAAGAAAAAATTTCTTTATCCGAGCGCTTTGGACTGTGGATCAGTTTTTATCCATTTACCCAGGATGAGTATCTTGCCATTGTTCACCAGTGGTTGCAATTTTTCGGTTTCGATATGCATGCACATCCTATGTCCAAGGGACAGTCTCTGATTTGGGCGCTTGAGCGCGGCTCTCGCAGCGGACGTGTCGCTTATCAATTTGCTAAAGATTTTGCAGGACGCAATTGATCATGCAATTTGAAGGTTTGGACGAAATCGTCTTGTCTGTTGCTGATCCGGAGTTGCCACGCGTCAACGGTGCAACACGCAGCGTTACTGAAGTGGCGGTGGGTGTGCTGTTTCAATCGAATGGTGATTTCTTGATGACTTCGCGCCCATCTGGAAAGGTGTACGCTGGCTATTGGGAGTTTCCGGGCGGAAAAATTGAAGCAAATGAATCGGTGGATCAAGCTTTACGGCGAGAATTGAACGAAGAGCTGGGCATTACGATTGGAGAGGTCCAACGCTGGCGTATTGGGCTGATTGATTACCCTCATGCGCTTGTCCGTCTGCACTTTTGTAAAGTTTTTGATTGGGCGGGAGAATTACAGATGCGAGAAATGCAGCATTTTTCCTGGCAAAAATTACCCGTACAAGTTCAACCAGTCTTGGCCGGTACTTTGCCTGTTTTACAATGGTTAATCGATGAGAGTATTTCGATAGATGCTATATTATGAATAGCACATCAGGATTTTTTTATGCTGGGTACAGCTTGTTTCATTGTAATTTTGCATCGCCAAAAATTTGATCATCTGGTGGTGCATCTGCAGGCATGCGAAAGCTTTCACTTGCCCATGCACCAAAGTCAATATTTTTGCAACGCTCACTGCAGAATGGCCGATAGACATTGTCGCTTGAAAAAAGACTATCACCTGCGCAGTTAGGACAGCGCACGATTTTGAATGCTGGCTGTTTTGAAGAGATCGGCATGTACTTGTCACTTTTCTTGGCGTGCAAGATGAAAACTCAAGAGCACAAAGTCAACTCAAAAGTAGCATCACCTGTGCACGCATGCAAACGGTCGCCAGCTTCTTGGCGCATCAAACGAATCAACACGATCAGGCGATTGCCACTTATTTCAGGAATTAAATCTAAATTAGCTTGAATACGCAACCGCAATAATTGAAAAGGTTTGCCTTGGGGTAAATTTTGTTGAAATTGTCCTTGGTGGGCAACTACCTTTTGTGCAATGCCAGATTCACGCAGAATTTTCAGCAGTAAATATATGGCATTTGCAAGCGGGGTGAGTGTCTCAGTCCATCGACGAAGATCTTGTTGACGCCTGGTATGGACCGCATTTTGCCAAGCAAAATAAGCTGGTAGATCAAACTCACAAGTACCCCCAGGGATGCCCATGCGGCTTCGCACGCTCATCAACCAATCGTTCTCAGTTAAAGATTGACCAGCTTTGCCCGGCAAATTATTCAGTGCTACAAAACAACTCTCAAGTTGTCCTAGTACTTCATCCAGTGCATCTTCGGCAATGGAAGGGTTACCCCGATAGCTGTTAAAGAGCTGTTTTTGTTTTTCCAGGTCTTTGAGAACATCTGACTTCAAATCTGCACGTGCCCCTACATCCATGACTTCAAAAATAGTAGTCAAGGCATAGTGATGGTCCAGCGCAGACTCGCGAGACATCAATTCGCTCAAGCGACTGAATAAATGCTCCAGTCGTAGATAAGTTCGAATTCTTTCATTAAAGGGATATTCGTAAAGGATCACAGTATTTTCCATTCATCGGATCATAGCCCGTAGACTTCAGCAACTTGACATACTTCGCTGTGTAATTGGGCTAACGTGATGTTTTCATTAAAAATAATCAAATCAGCCACTTTTAAGCGCTCTGCTCGACTTGCTTGATTGGCAATGATTTTTTCTATGGTCTCTCTCGTGAAAGCGTTACGCGCCATAACCCGATCAATCTGAGTTTCATGACTGCAGTCGACCACTAACACGCTATCCAACTCTTGACGCCAGTGGCTAGATTCAACCAGCAAGGGTATATCGTACACAACAAGCCGAGTATTTATCAAAGCTGCATTTTGCAGTTGATGCTGCATTTCTTGTTGAATCAGCGGATGAATGATGTCTTCGAGAGCGTCACGAGCCAACGTATCATTGAAAACCAACTGGCGCATATGATCGCGATTTAAACTGCCATCAGCTTGAATGAATACGGCACCAAAATGTTTTTTAATGGGCTCAATGGCTGGCCCATCCGTAGCCGTAACACTGCGTGAAATCTTATCGGCATCGATGACACAAGCACCCAAGTCTGCAAGCATGGTTGCTACCGTACTTTTACCACTGCCAATCCCACCTGTCAGACCAATACGAGGAATCATGTTGGACATGGGCTAATGGGCAAGCCCCGTAATTTTCAAGATGGCATCAGATCCAAATATCATGGCGCAAAGACCTGCGGCGCCTAAAAACGGCCCGAAAGGAACATAGCCACCTTCACGGAGTTGACTGGCAAATTTCAGCATCATTCCAATCACTGCGCCCACGACAGATGCCATCAAAATAATGGGTATCAAAGCCGTCCAGCCAAACCAGGCGCCCAATGCCGCAAATAATTTGAAGTCACCGTAACCCATGCCTTCTTTACCGGTGATGAGTTTGAACACCCAATAAATTACCCACAGAGATAAGTACCCCGCAACGGCCCCCCAGAGCGAGGCGCTTAAAGAAACAGGGATGACTTTCATTGCAGACAAAATGAGCCCTGTCCACAGCAAGGGTAGTGTGATGTTGTCTGGCAATAAAGTGGTGTCCCAATCAATCAAAGACAGTGTGATCAACGCAGCACTGAAGCCACACCATGCAAACCCAGTCGGTGTAAAACCCCATTTCCACACACAGAACGCAAACAAAACGCCAACCGACAACTCGACCAATGGGTATCGCGCACTGATATGGGCATGACAGCTTGAACACTTGGCACGCAAAAAGAGGTAGCTCAGAAGGGGTATATTTTCATACCAGCGAATTTGGTGACCACATTGCTGGCAATGCGACCCGGGCAGCATCAGGTTGAAAACTGTTCCGGCCTTCGCTGGCTCACCAGCAAATTCAGCGTACTCTGCCGCCCATTGCTGCTCAAGCATTTTTGGCAAACGATAAATAACGACATTCAGAAAACTGCCAAAAAGCAAGCCAAAGATACCTGCTAAACCAGACTGCAAAACTTCAATCGACATCTTTAGACCACTTGTCCCAGTTTGAAAATTGGCAAGTACATTGAAACCACAATACCACCAATGAGGGTGCCCAAAAATACGATGATGATAGGCTCCAACAAACTTGACAGACCCGCGACCATGTCATCGACTTCCGACTCGTAAAAGTCAGCTGCTTTACCCAGCATATGGTCAATGGTTCCAGACTCTTCACCAATCGCACACATTTGCAACACCATGGATGGGAAGACGGCTGCATTGGTCATTGCGTTGGTCAAACTGGTACCCGTTGACACCTCGCGTTGAATTTTGGTCGTCGCTTCTAAATAGACTGAGTTACCAGAGGCACCGCCCACTGAATCAAGTGCTTCAACCAAAGGAACACCAGCGGCAAACATGGTTGAGAGTGTTCGCGTCCAACGAGCGACACAAGATTTTTCTACCAACACACCAAAAACAGGGACTTTCAACAAGATCCGATCCATCACCATCTGCATTCTTTCATTGCGTTGCCAAGCCTGCATAAAGAAATAAATGCCACCGCCAATCACACCAAAAATAAGCCACCAATACTTGACGAAATACTCACTGATAGCCATCACAAACAAAGTGGGTGCCGGTAAATCAGCACCAAAAGAACTGAAAACACTTTTAAAGGCGGGGATCACGAAAATCATGATGATTGTTACGACCACGAAAGCCACCACGACCACTGCAATCGGATACATCAAAGCGGATTTGATTTTTGACTTGATGGCCTCGGTCTTCTCCATATACGTGGCCAAACGGTCAAGGAGCGCTTCTAAAATACCGGCGGTTTCACCCGCTTCAATCAGATTGCAATACAAGGCATTGAAGTATTTTGGATACTTCCTGAAGGATGCGCTTAGCGATGTTCCGGTTTCTACTTCAGCCCGGATATCTCCCAAGAGCTTGGTCACGCTGGGGTTGGGGTTGCCACGGCCAACGATGTCGAAGGTTTGTAGCAAAGGTACACCTGCCTTCATCATTGTTGCAAATTGTCGGGTGAAAATAGCAATATCTTTGGGCTTGATTGCTTTGCCAGAACGCATGGTTCGCTTCTTGATTTTGGTGGGTAAGACACCTTGTCGTCGTAATGACGCCTGCACCAGGTTTTCGCCAGCAGCACGAATCTCGCCTCGAACCTGCTTACCTTTGCGGTCTTTGCCTTCCCATTCGAAAACAAATTCTTTCACGCCTTTTGTGGCGCTGTTACTTGCAATGGTTGCCATAAGTTCCTAGGATTTGGATTTTTAAGCCGACGTCACTTGTTATTATGAGCGTCTTATCAATAATTGAGATGCTAATTGTAGTAAAGCATCCTTGTATTGACTAGGCGCGATGTTGTTTAAAGCATCAATTGCACGTTGCGCCTCAGCCGCTGCGGCTTCTCTGGAGGCTTCTAATGCGCCAGTTTCGCGCACAACCGACAAAATTGCCTCCAAACCAGCCAGATTTCCGGTCTCTATGGCTTCTTGTATCATGCCGCTTTGTGCGGCGTTGCCTCGTTGCATGGCGATAATCAGCGGCAATGTTGCTTTTCCCTCACGCAAGTCATCGCCCAAATTTTTTCCCATGACAGCGGGGTCGCCATCATAGTCAAGTACGTCATCGATGACCTGAAATGCTGTACCCAAGGCTTGTCCATATTGGGCGCAAGCTTGTTCAAGCTCTTGGGGTGATTTTGCTAAAACTGCGCCAAGTCGAGCGCTGGCTTCGAAAAGTTTGGCCGTTTTGGAGCGAATAACACGCAGATAGCCCGCCTCATCAAGACTGGCGTCATGCATATTCATCAGCTGCATCACCTCACCCTCAGCAATGATGTTGGTTGCATCTGACAAAATCTGCATGATCCGCATGTCGCCAGCGTCCACCATCATTTGGAAAGCGCGTGAGTACAAAAAATCCCCCACCAGCACGCTTGCCGGGTTGCCAAATGATTCGTTGGCTGTTGCCAATCCGCGACGCAATTGAGAGTCGTCGACCACGTCGTCATGCAACAACGTGGCTGTATGAATGAATTCCACCACCGCAGCCAGATTGAATCTTTGCGCACCTGTGTAGCCCAAGGCGCCACAAATCAACAACAACAAAGCCGGGCGCAGACGTTTCCCGCCAGCGGAAATAATATAGCGAGACACCTCTCCAACCAAGGGAACGTCGGAACTGAGGCGTTGTGCAATGACTTGATCCACGCTGGCCATATCTGGCGCGACGAGAGCGAGAGCCGTGTTACTGGAACTTGAGTTAGCAGCCAAAATGTAAATACCGTAAAGTTTCGCTATTATAGGAAGGCTAAACGAGTGTCTTCTTGCGCTGTATTGCTTGGTTTCGCGCAATGTTAAAGCTATGTTAGTGGGCGCAAACCATGCTATAATCCAAGGCTCTACGGAAATCCTTCCGTGGGACTTCCTTTGCGACATGGCTTTACGGTCATTCAAAAAGGATGGATTTATCTCCTATTATTTATCTCATATTTATTCCGCAAGGGATATAAGAGTAAAAAAGGTCATTATGTACGCGGTCATAAAAACCGGTGGCAAACAGTTTCGTGTTGCTGTCGGCGAAAAAATTAAAGTAGAACAGATTGCTGCGGATGTAGGCCAAGAGATTGTGTTCGATCAAGTGTTGGCAGTCGGTAACGGCAGCGAACTCAAAGTTGGCACACCCTTGGTATCCGGCGCCACTGTTACCGTGACAGTTTTGTCACATGGATTGTTTGATAAGGTGCACATTTTCAAAATGCGCCGTCGCAAACATTATCAAAAACGTCAAGGTCATCGCCAGCAGTACACTGAACTGCAAATTGGTGCGATTGCCGCTTAATTGACAAGTTTATTGACGAAAAAGAGGACAAACTGTCATGGCACAAAAAAAAGGCGGCGGCTCGACGCGAAACGGCCGGGATTCCAAGCCAAAAATGCTGGGTGTGAAAGCATTCGGCGGTGAATTGATCTCTGCGGGCGCAATCATTGTTCGCCAACGTGGAACCAAATTCCACCCGGGCAACAACGTCGGCATCGGCGTTGACCATACTTTGTTTGCACTCAAAGACGGCCACGTGTCGTTTGCGATCAAAGGTGCTTTGAACAAGCACACGGTTAACATCACCCCAGTGCAAGCTTGAGTGATTGAGTCTGGCTCTCAGCTGGTCTAAAGCCATCACTTCGGTGGTGGATCGCAAAAAGCCCGCTTAGCGCGGGTTTTTTGCTTTTTAAGCTCTCTTCGCGTTTTGACTCGCGCTCTTTTATATAAATACTAAAATCACATCATGAAATTCGTAGACGAAGCCTATATTGACATTTCTGCAGGAGATGGCGGGGCAGGCTGCGTCTCGTTTCGGCATGAGAAATACAAAGAGTTTGGCGGCCCCAACGGTGGCGACGGTGGTCGTGGCGGCCATGTGTTCGCAGTTGCTGACGAAAACTTGAACACCCTTGTCGATTTCCGGTTCTCGCGCCGCCATGACGCCAAGCGTGGTCAGCATGGCATGGGTTCCGACATGTTCGGTGCCGCAGGCGATGACATCACACTCAAAATGCCCGTGGGCACCATCATCACCGACTCTGAAACGGGTGAGGTGTTGTTTGAATTGTTGGAAGATGGCGAAATCATCACCATTGCCAAGGGTGGCGACGGTGGTTTTGGTAATTTGCGCTTCAAAAGCGCGATCAACCGCGCCCCGCGTCAAAAAACCCCAGGTTGGCCAGGTGAACGCAAAAGCCTCAAATTAGAACTCAAGGTACTGGCTGATGTGGGTTTGCTGGGCATGCCCAATGCAGGTAAATCAACTTTCATTACCGCGATTTCCAACGCGCGCCCCCGGATTGCGGACTATCCTTTCACCACTTTGCACCCCAATTTGGGCGTAGTCCGTGTGGGACCAGAACAAAGTTTTGTCGTAGCAGACTTGCCGGGCTTGATTGAAGGTGCCTCCGATGGCGCGGGCTTGGGTCATTTGTTTTTGCGCCACCTGCAACGTACCAGATTGTTATTGCATATCATCGACCTGGCGCCGTTTGACGACAATGTTGACCCCGTTGCACAAGCCAAGGCGATTGCCAAAGAGCTGAAGAAATACGACGCTGGCTTGTTCAAAAAGCCGCGCTGGCTGGTGTTGAACAAGCTGGACATGATTGATGGCGACAAGCGTGCCGAAGTGGTGGCTGATTTTGTGAAACGTTACAAATTCAAAGGTCCTGTGTTTGAGATTTCAGCCCTGACCCGCGAAGGCTGTGAGCCGCTGGTCAAGGCCATCTACAAACACATCAAAGCAGAGCAGGTTTCCGAGCAAACGCCGGAGTATGTCGACCCGCGATTTGTAGAAATCCCTGAATAATTTTTCTCTCTGGTTACTATAAATTAATAGCTACTTAGGCAATAAATACGCCGGCTAGAAGTTAATTTACCTTTTAAAATGAAACCTTCACTCTTGTTGAACGCCAAACGTATTGTCGTCAAAGTAGGCTCCAGTTTGGTCACCAATGAAGGTCGTGGTTTAGATGAAGCCGCCATTGCCCACTGGTGCAGCCAGCTTGCACAATTGCGCAAAGATGGGCGCGAGGTCATCATGGTCTCCAGTGGCGCAATTGCTGAAGGCATGAAGCGCCTCGGCTGGGCGACGCGGCCGCATGCGATCCACGAACTGCAAGCGGCCGCCGCTGTGGGGCAAATGGGGCTCGCGCAGATGTATGAGACCAAACTGCGTGAAAACGGCCTAGGTTCGGCGCAAGTGCTGCTGACTCATGCTGATTTGGCAGACCGTGAACGCTACCTCAATGCCCGTTCCACCCTGCTGACTCTGCTCAAACATGGTGTCATTCCCGTCATCAATGAAAACGACACCGTGGTCAACGAGGAAATCAAATTCGGCGACAACGACACCCTTGGCGCGTTGGTGGCCAACCTGGTCGAAGCGGATATCTTGATCATCTTGACCGATCAAAAAGGGCTGTACAACGCCGATCCACGCCACAACCCCGCTGCTGAATTTGTTCATGTGGGCCAAGCCGGTGATCCCGCTTTGGAAACCATGGCCGGTGGTGCCGGCTCCAGTCTGGGCCGCGGCGGCATGATCACCAAAATCCTGGCTGCCAAGCGTGCTGCAGGTTCTGGCGCTTCCACCGTGATCGCCTGGGGAGGCGAACTCGATGTTTTGGTGCGCCTGTCCAAAGGTGAGGCGATTGGCACCTTGCTGGTTGCCCAAACCCAAAAGAACCAGGCCCGCAAGCAGTGGATGATGGATCATCTGCAGCTGCGCGGCTCGGTGACGGTTGACGACGGTGCTGTCAGCAAGCTCCAAACGGTCGGCACCAGCCTGCTGCCGATTGGCATGACGGCGGTGGAGGGTGATTTTTCACGGGGTGACGTGATTGCGATTCGCGATCTCAGCGGCCAGGAAGTCGCCCGTGGCCTGGCCAATTACGCCAGCGCCGAGGCCCGCTTGATTTGCAGAAAAGCGTCCAGCGAGTTTGAAAAAGTATTGGGTTACGCCGCTGAACCCGAAATGATCCATCGGGATAACCTGGTTCTCAGCCGCATCTAGCCCTGTTTAAGTGATCACATCAGCGGTCGTACACGGCTGCTGGCCCCGTGTTTTTGATGGCGTGCATCATGATGGTGGCGTTTTGAGCCGTTGCGTTCCCCATGCAAGCCCCTTGTTTGGCCAGCACCAGCGCGTGCTTGGATGACGCTGCTTTGTCGTACATGGAGCGCCAGTCTGGCCGCTCGACAATCGCCCATGCGCCTTTACCGCTGTGGCGTGCATGTATTTTGAATTCAGCCTTGTTGCAGTTGATGGTTTCATAGAAGGCGTTGATCACCCCGCTTTGGCTGCGGGCGACCACCACATAGCGTACCAAGCCATCGTTGCTGATGTGGATTGAGCTCGGGTCGATACCCCAGCGCAAGTCGCTGTCGATGGACACCTCAAATGGCACCAAGCGCGTCAGGGTCGCGGCATCATAGACGGGCGCAGGGGGTACATCCGCTTCCTTCCAGTCAGGATCTGTACTGGTCAATTGCGCATGGCTGGCAGTCAAAGCTGCAAAAAGTGACAACAAAAGGACAGCCAGTCGCAAAGTCCCACTCCATACATTCATCATTTTCAAGGTCAACGCCCGTAGCGTTCCGTGTTTGAGTTCGTCAGTGTCGGGTCCAGTGGTGAAGGCTCGGGCAGGTCGGATTCTTGCATGACGGCGTCGTAGCCACTTTGCGGATCAGGCTCATAGCTGCCGCCTGGTGGCAGTTCAAAACCGGCGCCGTGCATGGCAGAGCGACCTTCGTGGCCATCGCCATGGTTGTTATGACCGTCTTGGTCATAGTGATGAACGGCACCCCGTAAATGACGTTGGCGCGTCGGCTCGCCACGATGCTCGCTTCTGGGTAGGTAGCGCGACAATTCCGTCAGCGCCATTTCATAGACACCGCGTTTGAACTCCACCACCACATCCAGTGGCACCCAAAACTGGTTCCAGCGCCAGGCGTCGAACTCGGGGTGGTCGGTGGCGCGCAGGTTTAAATCCCAGTCGTGACCGACCAGTTGCAACAAATACCAAATTTGCTTTTGGCCTTTGTAAAAGCCACGCGCATCGCGTCGTATGAACCTGTCTGGCACCTCGTAGCGCAACCAGTCTCGGGTTCGGGCGAC
>JAYVJL010000151.1:0-5124 GCA_043769295.1 Polaromonas sp.
CATTGAATGGGCGTACGCCCATTCAATGCTTGCAAGCCTATCTAGACAACAATCATCAACCCTCTACTTTGTGCCGTTGTTAATAATGGGGGGATTACCCTTGTTTTCTAACTTGAGGACGTATCACATACTGCTAGGTCAAGGTGTCAAAACAAATATCGATGAAGTCTTGAAACAGCTACGCGCATACGCGGCGGCGATGGGTTTGGCTGTTGATTCGTATTGCGTCGAAGGCGTTATCCACCCAGAAATGTTGTTTGATGCCTGCTTGAAGCAGGTGCAATTGCTGCAAAAGCGCTGGCAAGTCAATTATTTTCAATCGATGGAATTGGCTTTGGAGTTGCAAAAGGAAGCAGTTTATGGTGCTACAGCATCCTGCCTGACAGAGATTTGCCAAGATGGCTTGGACAATCAGATCACGCTAGAACCAACCCCGCCGGCTCAGGAAGAGGTGCTGGTTGCTTTAGCGACGTTCCTAGATGCCCCGTTTTCTGGAGTGTGGCCGGCATTGCGGCAAAGAGTTATCGGTGAAATCGTCTAGTTGGTGAGGTTTGAGAGCCAGGCATGATTGCGTACCGTTTAGTTATTTTTATCAGGCATGCCAATCAAAAATCCCTCAAGCTGGGTGAGCATTTCTAACTTTTCATCAAGGTAATCATGCCCGTCATAATGCCTGTCCTGGACACCTGAAATACCGTGCGACTGCAAACGGCCACGCAGATCTTTGCTAAATTTGAGTTTCGCTAAAACAGTTTCGACGCCGCTACGTATGCGTTTAGCTTGAAAATCTTGGATTTCATCTCCGACTGCTGCGCACGCCCATTTACTAAGTGTGTCAGCTGTTAAGTGCGTTTTACCGTCGTTTGTGGAAATCGCAAACTCACCTTTTGAGAGGCATTCAATAGCGGCTACTTTCGCCAAAGACGTTAAAGGAGTCGTATATGGCCTGGGCCCACCACCAGGGCGACCTTTGATGTCGTAAAGCTTAATGGTGTCGGAAGTGACGTCTTTGCTTAAAAGTCTGACAAATTGAATGATCCGCAAGCCTCCTGTGAGCAGGTGAAGTCTTAAAGCGGCGCCTTGAATGCCTGGCGCATCCTTGATACATTCCCAATATGTCAACATCTCATCAGCCGACAGAGGATTTTTATCAGCTCGGTTTGCTGTTGTGTCAGGCTCAGTGTCACTTACTGGATTAGCAGTAATTTTGAATTTTTTAAAATTTGCAGGAATGCTGGCTTTAGTTTTAGCTGATTTGGCAACTTGGTATGCCGCACAGATGTAGCTTCTGAGTTTATTTGACGTTCGAGCATGGCCGCGCTCGTGAACAGCACGCAATATGTCTGCGATCTGTTCTGCAGTGATCTCTGAAGCTGGCGAATTAGCTAATTTGGGCCAAGCTTCGTAAACATTTTTCTTAAAACTGCTCCTGATATCCGTGTGCGAGTCTCTTCTCAACCTTTTCAGGTAATCGCAATACGCCTCAAGCAAATTGTGAAGAGTTGCATCCTTTGCCAGCAGCATTGCGCTTTCAACCTCCATTTTTTCTGCTGCTTTGCGCTTATGAATCTGCGGATAGCCGCCGGAAACCTTATTATCAAAATGTTGCCTTGCAAGCTTTTCAGCTTCAAAAACAGCCGCAATTACTGAATAGCCAGCTTCTGTTTTAGACGTACTTTTGAGATGCGCCGAAGCGTCATAGACACCAATTTGTATAAGTTGGTTGTACTCACCGTGCGAATATCGCCAAAAAAACATGACCGCCCCAGCGGCACTCTTACGAACAAAGAGCGAGCCGCATGGCGAAACCTTGCTTATTGTCAGCCTAGACCCTGATTTCAGCGCGGAGAGTTGCTTTCCAATGGTGATTTTGATCATGAATAATTTACACAGTTTTTACACAGTTTTTGACGAAATGCTGTGAAACGCCATGATACGTTAAAAGATGATATATAGCTTTTTTCAGAGGAGAAACTACAAAAATGCATCGTTTCTTAGCATCTCAGAATGTATATTAAACGGGACTCAAAATCCCGCGGGGTAAGACCCGTGCCGGTTCGATTCCGGCCTCCGCACCATCTTGAAAACCGCACAGTTATTTGCTGTGCGGTTTTTTTTCATAAATTTGTTCACCCATCGGTTTCTTTTTAAATCTTTTGATTTTTAAATCTCTCCTCCGCAGTAAGACACTTCGAAGTCATAAAAGTGTCATCTTTTTGACATCTGCATAGAATTTATCTCTGACAATTTCTAAGGAAAACTCCCCTATTGTTTGGTAAGTTGCGGCCCCCAAAGGCAATTTTTTTGAAATGTTCAACCTGCATGCTGACCGCTTTGTTGAAGCCGACCGTGTTACGCACGACGTCAACAAAATGTTGCACGAGACATTCTAAGCGTGGCCGCCACCGTGGATAAAGGCATTGCCATGTCTGGCGCGGTGGATGAGCACGTGGTATTTGGCGCATTTTCAGGCGCCATTGTGTCTGCGGGTGACAAATCCCCACCCACTTGGACCATACTGTACTGCTACATAGCGATTGCCGCAGGCACCATGTTTTGCGACTGGCGCATCGTGAAAACCTTGGGGCAGAAAATTACCAAACGCAAACCTGTGGGTGGCTTTTGTGCAGAAACAGCTGTCGCGTTGCCGGCAATATCGGTTGGGCCTGGATCTTCACCATCCCAGCCAGCACATTTGTCACAGGCCTAGGGTATTGGTTGAGTTTGCAACTGTTCTAGACCGATATTCTGCTCTGGCTACAGCATCCAGAAATCTAAAAATCTAAAAAGTAACCATAATGCCATATATTTCATAGCAACATAGACAACAAATGCAACGGCTAGAACCAAATACAGCCTTCAATTTGGTATTTACAGCCTGCAAAGTGCTTTGCGCCCGGTTTATTGCGAGATTTTTCGGCCTTCTTCAATTTGGTATTCAAAATAGTGCTGAAAACTCAGCGCAAAACCTGAAAGTAGAGCGGTACAGCCGATCAACAGCGACAAAGCGACCGCGCCAATGGTCAGCCAGTTCGTTTGACCAGCCTGGGCATCAGGCGCCGCTTTCGGGTTGAATTTGGAATTCCACTTCTCTGGTGTCATCAAGCCGTAGACAATGGCCGTCAACGCGCAGCCGGCCAGACAAAATCCCAATATGGGCAGCAAAACCCAGCTAAGTTGATCATCTACGCCATATTGACGTATCCGCTGCAAACCATACAAACCGAGCAAAGTGGGCAATGGCATCAACCAACCCAGCCAATCACGCCAGCCAAACAGGTAAAAGCGATGCAAACCGAGCGGACCGCCTAAAAATGTGAGCCACGCGGCAAGTGTTTTGTTTTTCATGGAAAATTTTTATGGAGTAGATAGCGTTGCTGGCGGCGTGGTGTCCGACTCGCCGATGGCTTTGTCCATCAACACCACATCCAACCACTGGTTGAACTTCCAACCACATGATTTAAGCACACCCACAGGTTGAAAGCCTGCCGCACGGTGCACACCAATCGAGCCTGCGTTGGCAGAATCACCAATCACCGCGATCAATTTGCGAATCCCAGCCCGCTGGGCCTGCGTCATCAACTCGGCCAACAGCAAGGCACCATAGCCTTTGCCACTCACCTCCGGACTCAAATAAATCGAATCTTCAGCTGAAAACCGATAAGCGGGACGCGGCTTAAACCAGTTGCAATAGGCATAACCGACCACGCTAGCCTCGCCACCAGAAGTCGTAGCCAGCGTTGCCACCAACCACGGCAAACCCTTACCCACCACATCGGCACGGCGGGCGGTCATATCGGCCAAACTGGGCGGATCGATCTCAAAAGTCCCCGTTCCGTGAAGCACATGGTGGCCATAAATGGCTGTGATAGCAGGCAGATCAGCGTCGATGCTGGGTCGGATAATGAACATGTGGCAGCGTCAAAAGTAGATGGTGATAAAAAATTCAGCCAAAGGTCGGCTAAAAAGCTATAATCAAAGGCTCTTCAGCGTGTTACTGGCCGGGTGGCTATGTTACGTGTCTCAACGCTGAGATTACATGAAAATAATTGGCGGGTGCATATTGGGTTAGAAATTATCCAAAAACTGCCCGTTGACATCGGTGCCCCAGGGTATCATCGTGTGCCTAAGGGTACGAAGGAATCATTATGGTCGTCATTCGACTTTCTCGCGGCGGCGCTAAAGCGCGTCCTTTTTTCAACATCGTCGTTGCCGACAAGCGCACCCGTCGTGATGGCCGCTTCATCGAGCGCGTTGGTTTTTACAACCCTATCGCCACAGCCAACGAAGAGAGCATCCGCATTGCTCAAGACCGTTTGACCTACTGGAAAAGCGTTGGTGCACAAGCATCTCCGACAGTTGAGCGTTTGATCGCACAACACGCGAAAAAAACAGCCGCAGCAGCAGTTTAATCACTGCGTCTGTTGTTGATATTGGGCTTGTCCTCGTTTAGGCCAAGCCCTTTTTTCATGCCAGCGGCACATTCGTCCACCCCATCCAAGTTGCCAAGTTAGTTATCTTGAACGCCATCTCTCCCACTCACCCGTTGTTGCCTGGTCTTGAAACCATTGAATTGCCCGCTGATGCGATTGAAGTGGGTCGTATTGCCGACGCGTGGGGGCTCAAAGGATGGTTCAAGGTTTTGCCGCACAGCAGCGACCCAGAGGCGCTTTTTTCCTCCAAACGCTGGTATTTGCTGCCCACCGAGCGGGGCAAACCCGCGTTTACAGGTGCGAAGCTGATGCGTGTTCGTGAGGCCAAGGTGCATTCCGACACCATCGTGGCAGTTGCGCATGAGCTGGAAGATCGCGACATGGCACAGGCCCTCAAAGGTTCGCGCATTTTTGTTCCGCGTTCAAGCTTTCCTACCGCGCCGATAGATTCGTATTACTGGGTCGATTTGATGGGTTTGAGCGTGGTGAACCGCGAAGGCGTGGCGCTGGGTCAAGTCAAAGACCTGCTCTCTACCGGCCCGCAGACCGTGCTGGTGATTGAATACACTGAGGATGACAACGGTGTCAGCAAAGTGCTGGAGCGCATGATTCCCTTTGTCGCACATTTTGTGGATGATGTCAGCCTAGAAGCCAAACGCATCATCGTTGACTGGCAGCCCGACTATTAAAG
>JAYVJL010000152.1:0-7410 GCA_043769295.1 Polaromonas sp.
CAACGTCAACAATTTCTACGACCCTGACAACAGCTTCATCAGCGCGGTGCTGCGCACCCGTCGCGGCATCCCCATCTCTTTGGCGGTGCTGTGGCTGGAGTTGGCGCAGGGCTTGGGGCTGGAGGCGCGCGGCGTGGCGTTTCCAGGGCATTTCATGGTCAAGGTGACCTTGCCCAAAGGGCAGGTGGTGATTGACCCGTTCACCGGCCAATCCCTCAGCCGCGAGGACTTGAGTGAACGGCTGCTGCCGTATCAACGTGGACAAAAAAGTCTGGAAGAAGATGAAGCGGGATTGGCAATGCCTGATTCAGACATTCCGCTGGGCCTGTACTTGCAGTCCGCTCCGCCACGCGATATCATCGCCCGCATGTTGCACAACCTGAAAGAAATCTACCGCACCCAAGAAGACTGGCAGCGCATGATCCCCGTGCAAGACCGCCTGCTCGCTCTGGATACTGAAGCCTGGAGCGAGTACCGCGACCGAGGTCTGGCTTTTGCCGAACTGGGCAAGGCAACGCCTGCGGTGCGAGATTTTGATGTCTACCTGGCCAACGCAGCCGATGCCGTCGATGCCAAAGAGATCGCCCTGCGTGCCGCCGAGCTGCGACGGGCGATTATCTGAACACGGTTTATTCTTTTAATCGTTCTGCGACCCACGGTGCGCCCAGGCGGTGGTGTGGTCCTCGATGTAGCTGAACAGCTCGTACATCACCATCGCCATCGCACCCACCACAACCAAGCCCGCAAAAGCCAGACCCATTTGCATGGCCGAACCCGCCGAGATGAGCAGATAGCCGATGCCTTCATTGGCCGCTGTCATTTCTGAGACGGTGGTGCCCACAAAAGCCAGCGTGATGGCGACTTTGAGCGAGCCGTAAAAGTAGGGCATGGAGCGGGGCAGCCCAACTTTGGTCAGCACGTCCCAGCGTTTGGCACCCAGTACGCGCAGCACATCTTCCAGCTCAGGCTCCAACGTCGCCAATCCGGTGGCGATGTTGACCATGATGGGAAAGAAGGAGATCAGGAAAGCCGTCAAAATCGCCGGCCCGACGCCGATGCCAAACCACACCACCAAAATCGGTACAAAAGCGGCCTTGGGCAGGGCGTTGAAGGCGGTCATCAGCGGGTAGACAGCGGCATAGGCCAAGCGGGAGCTGCCAATCACAAAACCCAGCAAGACGCCCACAATGATGGCGATGCCAAAACCCGCCATGGTGACCCAATAGGTGCGCCAGGCGTGGCCCGCGATCAGCTCTTTGTATTCCACAAACTGCGTCCAGATCCGATACGGACTGGGAAAGATGAACTCGGAGACATCGAAAATAGTGCAAATCGCCTGCCATAGCCCAATGATGGCGACCAGCAAGACCCAGGGTGACCAGCGTTCCAGTTGTTTTTTATTCATGTTGTGTCGTCGGAAGTTGGCAGTCGGCCTAGGCCACCGCTCCGGTTTTTCGGATGGAGCCAATGTGGCCACGCAGTTCGTACACGATCTCGCCAAACTCGGGGGTGTAGGTCACTTCCAGGTCGCGCGGGCGCGGCAAGTCGATCTCTCTTTTCACCATAAAGCGGCCCGGGCTTTTGCTCATCACATACACCGTGTCGGCTAAAAAGACGGATTCGCGCAGGTCATGCGTCACCAAAATCACGTTGAACTGCTGCTCGGTCCACAGGTCGCGCAAAATGCACCAGAGTTCCTCACGGGTGAAGGCGTCCAGCGCGCCGAAGGGCTCGTCCAGCAGCAGCATTTTGGGTTCATGGATCAGCGCACGGCAAATGCTGACGCGCTGCTGCATCCCACCGGAAAGTTGCCATGGAAACTTGTCTTCATAGCCCGCTAAACCCACGGTTTGCAGGAGCTTGCGGGCGCGGGCTTCGTATTCAGCCCGCTTGGCTTTGAAGTTGCTGCGAAAGGGTTCCACAATCTCCAACGGCAGCAGCACGTTGTTCATGGTGGTGCGCCATGGCAGCAGCGAAGGTGCCTGGAAGGCCATGCCCGAGATTTTCAAAGGCCCGGTCACCGGCTGGCCGTCGATCAAAATCCGGCCTTTGCTGGGCATCTTGAGCCCGGTGGTCAGCTTCATGAAGGTGGACTTGCCACAACCTGATGGCCCCACAATGGCGATGAACTCGCCCTGTTTGACCTGCAGGTTGATGTCTTCCACCGCAAAATTGCCTTGCGCCAGCAGCTCGTCGTTGTAGGCGAGCCAGACGTTTTGGAAATCTACAAAGGTGGCGTCTGCAGCACATGCCAGAGACGCCACAGCCGTGGGCGAGCCAAGTTCACCCATCATGTGCATTCGAGTTCGAGGTTTATTTTTTGGCAGTCAAGACGTTCAACTCGGCTGCACTGGGCAGAAACGAGCCGTTCCACACGGCATCCGCGTTGACACGGCTCTTGGTGTTGAACGCGTCAGACACCTGCGATGCCATGAGTGACAAACGCGGGCCTTTGACCTGACCAAAACCTTCAGCACGCGCATCAGCGCTGTTGATGACGGTGTCGATGGCGAGCTTCAAACGGCGTGTTTCCAAGGCGGAGTTGATGATGCCGTCACGCGCTTTGACGGTTTCAATCGCCGCTTCCGGCTTGGCCATCACGTCTTTCATGCCCTTGGCGAAAGCGCTCAGGAAAGCGCGTACGGCGGCCGGGTTTTCCTTCAGGATTTTGGGGGTGGCGATGATGACGTTGCCGTAGAGCTTGACGCCAAAGTCAGCGTAGGGCAAAACCACCACGTCTTCGGCTTTGACGCCACGCGCTTCCAGATTGAGCAGCGAGGTGAAGGTGAAGCCGGTGATGGCATCCACATCACCACGGGCCAGCATGGTTTCACGCAGTGAGGGGTCCATCGCGGTCCATTGCACGCCGGTCACGTTGTTGGCTTTGGCAAAAATCGGGAAGGCGCGGCGGCCGGCGTCAAACACCGGTGCGCCGAGTTTTTTACCGTTCAGATCGGCAGGGGTTTTGATGCCTGATTTTTTCAGCGCCATGACCGATGCCGGCGTGTTGTTGTAGACCATCATCACGGCGACGGGTTTATTGGGCGCATCCGGGTTGTTGGCATGGAACTCCATCAGCGCGGCCAAATCGGCAAAACCCATGTCGTAGGTGCCAGAGGCGACGCGTGTGACCGCACCACCCGAGCCGTTACCGGCGTCAATGGTCACGTCCAACTTGGCGTCTTTGAAATAACCTTTGGCGGCGGGCACCAAAAACAAGGCGGCTGGGCCTTCAAAACGCCAGTCGAGCTGAAATTTGATGGGTGTCAGGCTTTGGGCCTGAGCTGTCCCCAGCGTGGTCAACGACCCAGTGGTTAAAAGTGCCAATGCCAGAACACTGGATTTGAGAAGCGTACGTTTTGTCATCGAATGCCTAGAAGTGGTGTGAAGCGTTAATTCTTACGCAAAAAAACATGCCCAAATTTAAAAATAACGCAGGTGAAACCCTAGCTTTTGAATTTATTTTGTCTATTTTGATTTACAGCCAGCGTAAACATCCAGTTCCGGTTTGTAGACACTGGTCTGGATATCCAGCAAACCCAACACAGAGTGAAAGTAGTTGTCGTGCGAGAGGCGCTTGTTTTTTTGCTGGTTGAGGCAGGCCGCATTGATGCCAAAGCGCTGTAAAAAATCGTTGGACAGCCAGCTGATCCAGGGCACACGCTTTTGAACATCGGGTGCAATAGCATAGGGAAGGCCGTGCAGGTAGATGTTGTTTTCGCCCAGAGACTCGCCATGGTCGGCCACGTACATCATGGCGGTTTGTGCGTTGGGGTGGATGTTTTTGAGATAGGTGATGACGGAGTTGAGGAAGTGATCTGTGTAAAGCAGCGTGTTGTCATAGGCGTTGGTGACCTCGGCACGGGTGCAGTCTTGCAGGATGTTGGTGGTGCATGCGGGCTGGAATTTCTTGAAAGCCTCGGGCGCCCGCTTGTAATAGGCGGGGCCGTGGCTGCCCATTTGGTGCATGACGACGACGACACCTTTGTCCAGACGGTCAATCGGCAGCACGGCTAGGCGCTCGCTCAGCTGTTGCAGCATCATTTCATCAAAGCATTCGCCTGTGTTGCAAAATTTGGGGTCATCTTGTCTGCCCGTGGAAACACTCAGGATACGGTCGCACACCCCTTTGCAGCCTGATTGATTTTCAAGCCAGATCACCGCCAGTCCTGCACGCTTCAGCACGTCAATCAAGTTTTCATAATTTTGCGGGTTGTCCTCAAAAGCGGACTTCCCCAGGTGGGAGAACATGCAAGGCAGGGCCGTCGCCGTGCTGGTGCCGCAGGACCATACGTTTTGGAAGCTGGTCAGTTCACCCCGTTTGTCGCTGTTCTTCTGCAATTGGTCCAGGGCGGGCGTGGTGTCCCGGTCGTAGCCATTGATGCCAAAGTTGCCGCTGCGGGCGGTCTCGCCCACCACCAAAATCAGTATCGGCGATTGCGGCTGGTTGGCATAACTGGTGCCAAGTTTGGCGTCAATCCCCAGCGGCACGATGGTGGTGCTGGCGTTCGATTGAAAGGGTTTAAAGAGCACATCACCCGCAGCGTAGAACGAATTCAAGGGGTTGATCAAAAACCGCAACTGGATGTTGTTTCGCATGGTGGAGGCAAAATCTTGATAAATAGGCAGCACCGCCAGCACGGATAAAGCAATACCCGCTACAAAAAGAAAAGCATTGTGGGCGATTTGCCGCAGCAGGGAGACGCGTTTGACCTGCACCCGCCACAGCCAGACCATGGGCAGAACGGCGAAGCCCAGCACGGTGAGCAGCATTTTCCAGCTGGTCAAGTCGCGTGATTCGCGCAGGTCGGTTTGCATCACGTTGACCATCATGGTGCTGTCGATAACCACACCGTAGCTGAGCATGAAATAGCCGCCCACAGCAGCGCTGATCAAGAAGATGGAAATCACCGGTTTGAGCGTCCAGCGCCAGCACAGGATGCTCATCAGCATACCGGTCAAGGCGGTAATCAGCAGGGCAAAAGACCCGCCAAACCACAGCGCCCGAAGGTCATTCATCTCGGGCAGTCGGACCAGCTCTTGCCACAGCGCCCAGTTGCCCAGGGTGGCCAACCAGACGCTGGCCAGAACAATCAACCAACTCGGGTGGATGCCGTGCTCGCCATCGCTTTCAAACTCGCGGTTGGACGCGGCAAACGCATAGCGAGAAGAGATTGGAGAAGAGATTTTTTTGGTGCCGAATAATTTCAAAACAGGGCGCTATTAAAAAACATGGCGCTATTGTCTCTGATTGAGGCGCGCCATTGGAATACGTCTCCTCACAACTTGGTAAAGAACGGGTTGAGCAGGCATCTATACACCGTCAAATTGCTATTAATTCAATAGCAATTTAGGCAATAAATACGCCGGCTACAGGCATATTTGGCTTGTTTATAGCGTATCCTGGCTAAAAACAGTCAAATGCGCCCTCTTTTAGCCCTTGAAAAAGCCTTTCAGCTTGTCCGCCCAGCTGTCGCTGTTGGGCGAGTGCTTGGCACCACCTTTTTTGAGCGATTCGTCGAACTCCTTCAACAGCTTGCGTTGATGCTCTGTCAGCTTGACCGGGGTTTCCACGGTGATGTGGCAGTACAAATCGCCCGGGTAGCTGCTGCGCACGCCCTTGATGCCTTTGCCGCGCAGGCGGAATTGCTTGCCCGCTTGCGTGCCGTCGGGGATGTCAATCGCCGCTTTGCCAGCCAGGGTGGGCACGTCGATTTCACCACCCAGCGCGGCAGTGGTGAAGCTGATCGGCACCGAGCAGTGCAGGTCGTCGCCATCACGTTCAAAAATATCGTGCTTTTTCAGGCGGATTTCGATGTACAAATCGCCCGGTGGGCCGCCGTTGGTGCCCGGCTCGCCGTTGCCGGTGGAGCGGATGCGCATGTTGTCGTCAATACCCGCCGGGATTTTGACTTCGAGTGTTTTATTCGTTTTTGTTTTACCCACGCCCATGCAGGCAGAGCACGGCTCGGGGATGAGCTTGCCTGTGCCTTTGCAGGTCGGGCAGGTTTGTTGCACGCTGAAAAAGCCCTGGCGCATCTGCACCTGGCCATGGCCATGGCAGATGGTGCAGGTGACAACTTTGGTGCCTGGCTTGGCACCGCTACCGTGGCAGGTGTTGCAATCGTCCCAGCTGGGGATGCGGATCTGTGCGTCTTTGCCCAATGCCGCTTCTTCCAGCGTCACTTCCATAGCGTAGCTTAAATCGCCGCCCCGGTAAACCTGCCGGCCACCCTGGCCGCGAGCGCCACGGCCGCCTGCGCCGCCAAATACGTCGCCAAAAATATCCCCAAAAGCCTCGGCAAAACCGCCAAAACCTTCACCGCCCGCACCCCCACGCATATTGGGGTCGACTCCGGCAAAGCCATGCTGGTCGTAGGCGGCGCGCTTCTGGCTGTCAGACAGCATCTCGTAGGCTTCTTTGGCCTCTTTGAATTTTGCTTCAGCGGCCTTGGCGTGGTCGTCCTGATTGCGGTCAGGATGGTGCTTCATGGCCAGCTTGCGGTAGGCTTTTTTGATTTCTTCATCAGACGCGTTTTTAGGCACGCCCAGGGTTTCGTAATAGTCGCGTTTGGTAGACATAGTAGCTTGTTTGTTCTTGAACGCAGCGGGTGCGATTTAAATGCACACAAGCGCAACCAAGTTGCCTCGGGTTGCGCTTGTTGATGTATCAGCTTTCACACTGATCGCTCGCTTTATTTGTCTTTTTTGACTTCTTTCACTTCAGCATCGACCACATTGTCGTCTGCTGCTGGCTTGGCATTCGCGCCAGCTTGGTCGGCACCCGCTGCACCCCCAGCTGCATTCGCGGCTTCCTGTGCTTGCATGTCGGCATACATTTTTTCGCCAAGCTTTTGGCTGACTTCCATCAAGCTGGTGTTTTTGGCTTCAATCGCAGCGGTGTCGTCGGTCTTGACGGCTTCTTCCAGTTCTTTGATAGCCGCTTCAATTTTCTCTTTCTCGCCCGCTTCCAGTTTGTCGCCATACTCGCCGAGTGATTTTTTCACGCTGTGCACCGTGGCTTCGCCCTGGTTACGCGCTTGTACCAGCGCGAGCTTCTTCTTGTCGTCTTCCGCGTTCAACTCGGCATCTTTGACCATTTGCTGGATTTCCGCTTCAGTCAAACCAGAGTTCGCTTTGATGGTGATCTTGTTTTCTTTACCAGTGCCCTTGTCCTTCGCGCCCACGTGCAAAATGCCGTTGGCGTCGATGTCAAATGACACTTCAATCTGTGGTGTACCACGTGTTGATGGTGGAATGCCTTCGAGGTTGAACTCGCCCAGGCCTTTGTTGCCGGCGGCGATCTCGCGTTCACCCTGGAAGACCTTGATGGTCACCGCAGGCTGGTTGTCTTCAGCGGTCGAGAAGGTTTGTGCAAACTTGGTCGGGATGGTCGTGTTTTTCTTGATC
>JAYVJL010000153.1:0-27462 GCA_043769295.1 Polaromonas sp.
TCTAGCCTGGATATTTGGTATTGCCGCTTGCCTTTGAGCAGGCTGATTCGTCCGGTCGCGCCCTTGCTGATTGCGACCACGTACAGGCACTTTTAAAGAGCGATTGCCGTTGCCCGAAGCAGGTTTCGCACGTCTTTCTTGAGCCGAGGCATGGTGCTCCCTCGTATTCGCTCCGATGGCACTCATCAGAGCACGAATATCTGTTTCACCCAACTCCATCCATGCACCACGCTTGAGTCCTCTAGGAAGCATCATGGCCCCATATCGAATTCGAATCAAACGGCTTACGGCATGTCCCACCGCTTCGAGCATACGCCTGACTTCGCGGTTGCGACCCTCAGAAATCGTGACTCTGTACCAGCAGTTAACTCCCTCCCCTCCACCGTCTTCAATCGACCCAAACTGAGCCAAGCCGTCATCAAGCTGTACGCCGTCTAGCAATCGTTGCTTCTCTTCTTTGTTTAGTTTGCCCAAAACTCGCACCGCATACTCACGCTCCAACCCAAAACGCGGATGCATCAAATTATTGGCAAGTTCACCTGAACTGCTGAAAAGCAACAAACCTTCAGTGTTCAGGTCCAGCCGTCCAACTGATTGCCATTTACCTTGATAAAGTTTTGGTAATTTACGAAACACGGTCGGCCGATTCTGAGGATCGTCATGCGTGACCACTTCGCCTGCCGGCTTGTGATACGCGATGACGCGCGTAGGTGGCGGCTCAATACGAAAGCGTATTGGCTTGCCGTTAACTTTCACATGGTCACTAAATTGAATGCGTTGACCAATGTGTGCTGGTTCATTGTTGACGGAAATACGCCCCTCCATAATGAGCTGCTCCATCTCAAGTCGCGAACCCATGCCGGCCTGCGCCAATACTTTATGCAACTTGGGCTGCTCAGGCTGCGGCTGCAGCACTCGACGAGCAGGAACGACAGAAGCATCAGCATCCTCAACATCGAATCGACCCGAAACAATATCTTCAAATTCGATGATGCCGGTCACTGTATTTGGTTTTTCTAAGGTTGAGGCAACTTGCTCAACCATCGATGGTGCAGTCAATTTTTCAAGATTAGCGTCTTGATTTACCGAATTCGTATCTGTACTTATTTCTGTCATGCTATGTCTCTCAAATTCTGGGGTATATCTTTACCGGACCACTGGGGCATTCACTAGAACGCCAAAATTCAAACTTCTTGCCCGTTGGCAGACAATGTCTCCGTCATTGGCAGTTCTACCTGCATATCTGCAGACCCTTCGCTTGATGAAATCTGCCCTGTCAGACTTGCCAATAACTGCTCTTGAAGTGGCCCAATTTCGGGCAATTGATTTAAGGACATAAGACCCAAATCATCTAAAAATTGCCTAGTCGTTGCAAACAAAGCGGGACGACCGACACTTTCACGATGCCCAATCACTTCTATCCACCCTCGCTCTTCAAGTTGTTTGAGTATCAAGGTATTGATGGCGACCCCTCTAATGTCCTCCATATCACCCCGAGTCGTGGGTTGGCGATAAGCAATAATCGCCAAGGTCTCCAGAACCGCACGGGTATATTTGGGAGGCTTCTCCGGAGTTAAACGATCTAAGTACCCGCGCATCTCTGGACGGCTTTGAAATCGCCAGCCAGATGCAATGCTGACTAACTCAACACCTTTGCAAGCCCAATCTTGCTGCAACTCAAGCAGCAAAGTCTTAACTGTATCAGCACCCGTTTCCTCATTGAACAGAATACGCATATCCCGTACCATCAACGGTTGTTGTGCGCAAATCAAGGCTGTTTCGAGGACACGCTTAGCGTCCGACGTATTCATGTTGATTGATTTCCGGGAACAAAAACTGCTTGAACGCAGTAGACTCAAAATACTTGAGAGATAAGTTGACCAAGATGCCCCAACTGGTAATTTTTCATTCAAAGCTTAAATGAAATCAATCTCGCAGACTATTTGCAATTATTTTGCAGTAACCTCATTGTATCTCAGCCCCCATGAAGAAAGTGCCTGCACAAAATCAGGTGGTAACGAAGCCAAAAACTTCATGGACTCACCTGTCATCGGATGTTCAAATTCAAGTCGTTCGGCATGCAGACCTTGACGCAACATGCCTGCTGCAACTGCACCGCCATACACAGCATCAGAAACCAAGGGGTGCCCTAAAAAAGCCAGATGCACTCGAATTTGATGCGTTCTACCAGTATGAAGTCGGCATTGAATAAGACATCCTTGCTCACAATTTTGCAGCAATAAAAAAGAAGTTTTGGCCATTTTCCCAGCACTTTTGTCCAAATCAACTACGGCCATTTTTAAGCGATTTCTAGGATCACGACCAATCGACTTATCAACATCACACTGCCTCGACCCCATCCACGGTTTGTGTGCAATCGCCAAATATTGTCGATGCACGCTCCGATCTGCAATTTTTTTGACAAGGGCATCCATGGTTTGACGCGTACGCGCAACAACCATCAAACCACTGGTATCCTTATCCAATCGATGAACAATCCCGGCTCTTGGCAATAATTTAGCAACAGGATCACGATGCAACAAGCCATTTAACAGGGTTCCGGTCCAGTTTCCCGGTGCGGGATGAACAACCAAACCGGCAGGCTTATTGATAACAAGCAGATGCTCATCCTCATACACCACTTGGAACTCGACAACTTGTGGTTTAAATGCTTGACTTTGTGGCGTGGCATAAAGATGTATGGATAAAGCGTCTCCCGCTTTGACTTTCAATGAGGCTTTAAATATGACTTGGCCATTGATGGAGACAGCACCGCGTTCAATCAACTGCTGCAAGTAACTTCTTGAGAATTCAGTCGCCAATTGAACCAGCGCATTGTCCAATCGCAAGCCATGGACATGAGAGCCACAATCAAAGAGTCTTATCTCGTGATCATCTAAATCAACTGCAAAATCCGAATCTGCTTCACTTTTGAAAAGATCGGTCGATATAATGGAATCGATATGTTTCAAGAAGGTGGCCTCAGATGTTTAACGTCAAATTATCGACGCAATTGCGAAAATTTAAAATTTCTTCCGCTTCGCTGATAAGCGATCGCACCGTTTTGTCCACAACCTTGTGTTTGATCCTTTCAGCGTGCTCCACAGTTAGCGAGGATAAAGCGGCAAACTGGAGTCCTAACAAAATTTATGCCGAAGCGAAAGCCGAAGCAAATGATGGCTCCTACGACAAAGCTATTCCACTTTATGAAAAACTGGAAGGCCGTGCAGCTGGAACGCCGCTGGCGCAGCAAGCACAACTAGACAAAGCATATGCCCAGTTCAAGACTGGCGAACAGGCGAAAGCTATTGCGACCATCGATAGATTTATCAAATTACACCCTGCCAGTCCAGCATTAGATTACGCTTTGTATTTAAAAGGAACTGTTAATTTTGCTGACAATTTAGGGTTTTTCGGATCCTTTACACGGCAAGACCTGTCTGAACGTGATCAGAAAGCGGCCAAAGAATCTTTTGAAGCCTACAAAGAATTAGCTTCAAAATTTCCAGAATCAAAGTACACCACCGATGCGCGTCAACGGATGACATACATCGTCAACTCTCTGGCGTTATATGAAATACATGTTGCACGCTATTATTTTGCACGTGGTGCCTATGTAGCTGCGATCAATCGTGCACAGTTGGCCATAACTGACTATCGTGATGTTCCAGCTTTGGAAGAAGCAATGTACATCGTCTATCAGTCTTATGATGCCTTGGGTATTACTGAACTAAGAGACGATGCAAAACGCGTCTTGGAAAAATCATTTCCCAAAAGCGAATTTTTACTGACAGGCATCAAACCCGGATCAAAGAGTTGGTTTAAGCTTTGGTAAGCTTTTCAAGCGTGTTTGTAAATTCGACTTGTGTTTTTAGCAGCCGCATGGGCGGCAGTGCTGCTAATATCCTACGGCCGTAACTCATTTGACTGAGCCTTGAGTCGCATATTACCAAAACACCCAAATCTGTTTCACGACGAATAAGGCGGCCAGCACCCTGCTTAAGTGAGACCGTTGCTTCAGGAACAAAATATTCATTAAACGGACTTCGCCCTTGAGTTTCAAGACGTTTTGAACGAGCCTCAACCAATGGGTCATTGGGTGGGGGGAATGGTAATTTATCAATAACAACGAGTGCCAATTCATCACCAGGAACGTCAATACCTTCCCAAAATGATGCCGATGCAACCAATACGCAAGGTGCGCGACCTTGAGATGATCCCTCTCTAAATCGCGCAAGTAATTCTCGTTTTGGCAAATGGCCTTGTATAAGTATTTCTATGTCAGCATGATCTTGAAATTTTTGCTGCAATATCTCACCAATCGTACGCAGGGCACGCAATGTGGTCGTTAGCACCAATGTTCGACCTTTCAATACGCTCATCGCATCCACAACTAAACTGGCTACGTGTGCACTGTGCGCAGGATCATTGGGTTTAGGCAAGGTTGTGGGTATATAAATTGCGGCTTGACACAAATAATCAAATGGACTTTCCACTCTCAACACATCAGCGTGCGAAAGTCCGCAGGGTTCTGTAAACCATTTCAACCGCGCATCATGCCCCAAAGTAGCTGAAGTAAATATCCATGACTTTTGAGATGCAGCCTCCGGTTCTTGAAGCTTAAGCATTTTTTTCTGGACTGATTCAGCGATATCAAGCGGTGATTCGACTAGGCGAAGTTGCGGACCGACCTCCAGCCAACGAACCGAATCGATGGGATTCGGTTGTAAAAACAGAATAGCCCGCTCTCGAAGGTCTGAAACGCGTTCATGCAAACGTACAAAATCAGGTGCAATTTCAATAACAACTTTCAATGCCACAAGCAACGATTCGCAGGCATTACAAACAGTTTGTATTGCTGATAACCACGAATCTTCTTCAAGTCCTTCAGGAGCCACGCCCACCCATCGCAATTTACTTCCAGCCCAGTTTTTGCCTGCGCTTAAGCGCAAATCACGTGCAGCACGATCAAGAAAAGTAACTAAACTACTCCAATCATTCAGTCCACGCGCAAATTGAAGACCGGCTGCCAACGTATCACGAGCCAAGTCCAACAACTGCCCTGTTGTCAACTGTGTACCCAAAAACTGTACGCCAGTTTCGTTCAGCTGATGAGCCTCATCGAAAATGACAACTTTGACAGTAGGCAACAACTCTGCTATGCCAGAATCGCGCACAGCCAAATCCGCAAAGAATAAATGGTGGTTTATAACGACAACATCTGCAGCCAAAGCCTCGCGTCGTGCCAAATTAACATGGCATGAACGAAATTTTGGACATTGAGCGCCCAGACAATTTTCACGATTTGAAGTGATCAAGGGGATAACAGGAGAACGCTCATCCAAACCAACCAATTCAGCTAAATCGCCTTGACGGGTGACATGCGACCATTTTTCAACCTTAGCAAGCGTACTCAACATGAGTCGATCTGAATCCCCCATATCTTGTCTTGCAATTTCCAGTCGATGCAAGCATAAATAGCTTGACCGCCCTTTGAGCAACGCCATTCGTACGGGCAACCCCAAGATTGTTGCCAAACCGGGTAAGTCGCGGCTAAACAATTGATCTTGTAGCGCTTTGGTTGCAGTCGACAAAACAACCCGTTCGCCGCTTAATAATGCGGGCACAAGATATGCGTAAGTCTTGCCTACACCTGTTCCAGCTTCAACAACCAAAGTACCTGGACGCTCAATACAATGCGCGACAGCCAATGCCATCTGCGTTTGTCCTTGACGTGGTCTGAAATGAACATCGCTATCGGACAATATTCCGTGTTCAGAAAACACGTCCGCAACACGGGAGGAAAAACTTGACGAATGTTCAACTACCATCTGGCTATGTCGATTTTTAAAAAATAATTGGCATGGCATGAAGGAAATATTCCGCCGAGACTGGATAATGTATCAATCAACTTTTATTTCTAATTTACTGCCATTTCGCCAGCCAGTATATGACCAAAGACATGACATTCAGTGCATCTACAGGTATACATCAGGGCGACAGAGAAACCCAGCAAGATCGTGTCTGCCTCTTTAAAAACTCACGTGAAGCTAACTGTGTCTTGGCGATTGTTTCAGATGGCATGGGAGGTTTAAGTGGTGGACGAAAAGCGGCTGACCAAGTGATGTTCACGGCCGATCAATTATTCAAGCAGTTTAATTCTAAAACGGACGATCCGCGTCGACTGCTTGAACAAATTGCGCAGGATGCGCATCTTGTTATTGGCCTTACGGCCATGGCTTCAACACAGCTACCGCACAGCACATTTGCTGCATTTTTAATCACCACTGCAGGTGCCTGTCATTGGGCGCATGTCGGCGATTCTCGTCTTTATCATTTTAATAAATCTCAATTAATCAAAAGATCAAGCGATCATTCGTACGTGCAAACATTGGTCGACAACAATGAAATTACTGCCGAGGAAGCTCTCAAACATCCCAAATCGAACATCTTGACTCGAAGCTTGGGTAGTAAATCTCTTCCTGTTGTGGATCACCACAGTATTGCAAATCTGCGCGCCGGAGATGTCATCATGGCGTGCAGTGATGGGGTCTGGCCATATTTCCCGGGTAATGAATTAGGAGCAACACTCGATAGACTGAGTCCGAGAGAGGCTACAGAATTCCTCATCTCGACAGCTCGTACTAGAAGCCGAAATCGTGGGGATAATTTATCTATTGCAATTGTCAAATACAACTAAACACTATTTGACTTTGCGATTGAACGCTTTTAATTGCTTAATTTTTCATATCTCAGGTATAGGCAGTGACGAAACCTTAGGTCTTGTACTACCTGTATTTTTTTGTTCAACTGCCGCTTTGTGTGCTTCAGCTGCATCGAGCTTTTCCTGATATTTTGCAGCTGCGTCAACAGAAAGCATATTTTTCTTTGACCGTTGATTCGCTTTAGCTTGTGCTTCTCGTTTTTTCTGATCTGCGGTTTCAATGCGTGCCTTTGCCGCACCGATACGCTTATTTTGATCAGACATTTCTTTAGATAAAAGCTTAGGATCAGCATCATCGCTTTGTTTTGAATTTGGTGAAATAGCTTTCGGTGTTTTCTGAAAATTCTGCTTTTTCTCTTTGCGCTTCAGATCATTCAGCAGGAGTTCACGACGCTTATTTTCAGCCAATGCAGCATTCCGCTGAATCTTGGCCTTGTCAATGCATGGGTTAACCGAGAATTTTTTATAACAATCCGCTTCTTTGGCAGCATAGCTCGATTCGATACTTTTTTGCTCTTGCTTGAGTTGTTCTCGTTCGGTGATCTCGCTTGGTAATGCATTATTTTTTGATTGAGCCATCAAACTATTACAAGTAAAGCATACCAAGAAACAAAAGAATGTTACGTATTTCATATCAAATCTGTATTTACCAAGCGTCGCTCCAAATTCAGATATTCGACCGACTGCATTTCACTTAGTCGCGAAATAGTTCTGGGAAATTCATGAGAAAGCGGTCCCTCGGTATATAACGCCTCAGGTGGAACCTCAGCTGACACGATAAACTTGACTCGGCGATCGTACAAAACATCAATAAGCCACGTGAAACGCCTAGCTTCGCTCGACATGCGTGGTGGCATATAAGGCACATCACTGAGCAAAACAGTGTGAAATTGCGTCGCAATTTCAAGATAATCGTTTTGCGAACGTGGACCACCGCATAGCGTTTTAAAATCAAACCAGACCACACCACCCGCTTTTCGTCTAGCTCGAATTTCCCTGGCTTCAATATGCAACACTGGATCTTCGTCCTGAGACTCGGCCAATTGCTTGAATGACTGCGTCATCGCGAGATCAGCATCCTCACCCCAAGGGCAGTGATAAAGCTCAATTTTTTCCAAAGTACGACGTCGATAATCCGTCCCATTGTCTACATTGACCACGTCTAAATTGGCATTCAGCAATGCTATTGCGGGCAATATCCTGTCGCGATGCATGCCTCCTGGATATAAATCATCGGGTTTGAAATTAGATGTTGTTACAAAACCAACACCTTGCTCAAATAAAGCAGCCAATAGTCGGTACAAAATCATCGCATCGGTGATGTCTGCCACATGAAATTCATCAAAGCAAATCAAGCGATAACGCTTGGCCATGCGTTTGGCAAGCTCATCTAACGGATTGACGATGCCCTGCAAATCACGAAGTTCACGATGCACCTCGCGCATGAACTCATGAAAATGAAGCCGCGTTTTGCGCTTCAGCGGAACTGCATTGTAAAAGCAGTCCATCAAAAAGCTCTTGCCCCGCCCTACACCACCATACAAATACACACCACGCGGCACGGGTGCACGGTTCACTAACTTCTTTAACGCGTTTGAGCGCTGGCTCTTATAGTCAATCCATTCAGAGGCACATCGTTCCAAGGCTGCAACGGCGCGAAGCTGGGCGGGGTCACTCACGTAACCTCGCGCAACGAGTTCAGCCTGGTAGGCTGCGAGGACTGACATGCTCATCAGTTGTGAAAGCACCGATTTAAAAGTTCAGTGTGCGTTTGTCCACCGCCAGAGCAGCCTCTTTTGTCGCTTCGCTCAAAGAAGGATGTGCATGACAAATGCGTGCAATATCTTCAGCACTTGCACGGAACTCCATCGCCACAACACATTCAGCAATCAGCTCACTGGCCATTGGGCCAACAATATGGACACCCAATATTTCGTCGGTTGCAGCATCAGCGAGCATCTTCACCATGCCCGTCGTATCACCCAAAGCACGTGCACGTCCATTAGCCATGAAGGGGAAAGTACCCGCTTTGTAAGCGCGCCCAGCCGCCTTGAGTTGCTGCTCGGTCTGACCAACCCAGGCAATTTCTGGATTGGTGTAAATAACCCAAGGGATGGTATTTAAGTTAACATGTCCATGCTGTCCAGCAATACGTTCAGCAACAGCAACGCCCTCTTCTTCAGCTTTGTGTGCCAACATCGGGCCGCGCACCACATCGCCAACGGCCCAGACATTGGTTAAGTTAGTTTTGCAGTCACCATCGACCATGATCGCATCGCGCTCATCCAATGCCAAACCAACAACCTCAGCATTCAAACCAATCGTATTGGCAACGCGGCCAATCGAGATGATGAGCTTGTCTGCATCAAGTTTCTGAGCTTCGCCCTTGGCATTGATGTAATTAATGCTGACGCCTTTTTTGCCATTGATGATTTCACCAACTTTAACGCCAAGCTCAATCTTCAATCCTTGCTTGACAAAGGCTTTGTGCGCTTCTTTGGCAATTTGGTCATCAATCGCACCCAAGAAAGTCGGTAGACCTTCCAATATCGTTACATCAGCACCCAAACGACGCCAGACTGAACCCATTTCCAACCCAATCACACCCGAGCCAATCAAAGCCAATTTTTTTGGGACGGCTCCTATGCGTAACGCACCATCGTTGGACAAAATGGTTTCTTCGTCAAATGGTGTACCTGGCAAGGCGCGCGCGTTTGAACCTGTAGCCAGAATGACGTGTTTGGTTTGGAGAATTTCTTCCCCTGCTTTAATCTCATAGCCATCGTCTTTAGCAGCGATAAATGAACCGCGACCATGGAAAAATGTGACTTTATTCTTTTTGAACAAGTACAAAATTCCATCGTTATTTTGTTTAACCACGGTATCTTTGCGCGCGAGCATCTTGGCAACGTCCAAGCTAATGCCCTTCACCTCAATGCCATGATCGGCAAAGTGGTGGCTAGCATGATCAAAATGCTCAGAAGATTGCAATAGTGCTTTAGATGGAATACAGCCAACATTGGTACAGGTACCACCGAGAGCAGAACCTCCTTTGGCATTTTTCCATTCGTCGATACAGGCCACATTGAAACCGAGCTGAGCCGCACGAATCGCAGCAATATAGCCACCAGGACCGCCACCGATGACGACGACATCAAATTGTTTAGACATGTTCGGTTTCCTTAGATATCAAACAACAGACGCGCTGGATCTTCCATCGCCTCTTTCATCGCAACCAAGCCAAGCACGGCTTCGCGGCCATCAATGATGCGGTGGTCATAACTCATGGCAAAGTAATTCATCGGGCGAATCACGATTTGGCCGTTTTCAACTACGGCGCGATCTTTGGTGGCATGGATGCCCAAGATCGCACTTTGCGGTGGGTTGATGATGGGTGTAGAAAGCATGGAACCAAAAGTGCCACCATTGCTGATGGAGAAAGTTCCACCAGTCATGTCGTCCATACCCAGCTTGCCATCACGCGCTTTGACGCCGAATTCAGCAATCTTCTTCTCAATATCAGCAAAACTCATTTGATCTGCATTGCGCAAAATAGGCACAACCAAACCACGTGGCGAACCGACGGCGATGCCTATGTCAAAATAACCATGGTAAACAATATCGTTGCCATCGACACTGGCGTTAAGCACAGGGAACTTTTTCAGCGCATGCACAGCCGCTTTGACGAAAAAGCTCATAAAGCCCAACTTGACGCCATGCTCCTTCTCAAACCGTTCCTGCATGCGTTTACGCATGTCCATCACAGGCGCCATGTTGATTTCGTTAAAAGTTGTCAAAATGGCATTGGTGGACTGTGATTGCAACAAACGCTCGGCCACACGTGCACGCAAGCGGCTCATTGGCACGCGTTGTTCAGGGCGCTCACCCAAAGAAGGTGCGGCAGTGGCGACCTGAGGCAATAATTTGACTGCAGCCTGCGCAATCATTGCCTGAGGTACTACTATATTTGCAGCAACTGCCGAACCTGAAGCCACGGCACCCAATACATCACCCTTGGTAACACGGCCATCTTTACCTGTTCCGGATACCGAGCCAGCGGCAAGCTGGTTGTCAGCCATTAGTTTGGCTGCAGCGGGCATGGCAACACCTGCCATTGAATCGCCTGCTGGTGCCGCCGCCGCCGGAGCCGCCGCAGTTACCGCTGCTGAAGCTGCCATTGGTGCAGCGGCACTTGCTTTACCGTCTGTGTCGATACGGGCGATTAGTTGCTCTGCAACCACAGTAGAACCGTCACCAACAATAATTTCAGCCAAAACACCTGCACTAGGTGCTGGCACTTCCAGCACGACTTTATCGGTCTCAATTTCGATCAAAATTTCATCAATGGCGACGAAATCACCAGCTTTCTTTTTCCAAGTCAACATGGTGGCCTCTGCCACCGATTCGGACAATTGGGGGACTTTTACTTCTACGATTGCCATTTTATTCTTTCAGTTTGTCTTGTATATCTAGGTTTTTGTCAATCTTGTGCTACCAGCCAATGGCCTTTACTTGATCAGCACAAAGCCTTTGAGTTTGCTAAATGCCGCATCGACGAGTGCCTTTTGTTGCTCTTGATGCAGGTGCGAATAACCCACTGCTGGTGATGCCGACGCAGCGCGACCGGCATAACCCAACTTTTGACCTTCACCCATGTTTTCATGAATGTAGTGCTGCACAAAGAACCAAGCGCCCTGGTTTTGTGGCTCGTCTTGACACCAAACCACATCAGCAAGATTCGGGTATTTTTTTAGCTCTGTTGCAAAAGCCTTGTGAGGGAAGGGATACAACTGCTCTACACGAATGATGGCCGTATCCTCATGGCCATTTTCTTCGCGGCGTTTCACCAAGTCATAGTACACCTTGCCGGAACAGGCAACCACGCGTTTCACTTTGTCGGTCTTCAGCGCTTTGTTCTCAGGAATGACCGTTTGGAACATGCCTTTGGTGAACTCAGACAATGGTGATGCCGCGTCTTTGGCACGCAACAAAGACTTGGGTGTCATGATGATCAAAGGCTTGCGCAAATTGCGCACCATTTGGCGACGCAAAATGTGGAAGATTTGACTCGCTGTTGTTGGCTGTACCACTTGCATGTTGGTGTCCGCACTCAACTGCATAAAGCGCTCAAGACGTGCCGAGCTGTGCTCCGGGCCTTGACCTTCATAACCGTGCGGCAACATCAAAGTGATGCCATTTACACGACCCCATTTGACTTCACCGCTGGCGATAAATTGGTCAATCACCACCTGTGCGCCATTCGCGAAATCGCCAAACTGGGCTTCCCAAATCACAAATGTATTGGGGTCGTTGGACGCATAGCCGTACTCAAACGCCAAAACAGCTTCTTCTGACAAAATGGAGTCAATCACCACAAATGGCGCTTGATTCGGGGCTACGTTTTGTAGCGGTGTGTAGGTACCTTCGTCAAACTTCTCACGGTTTTGATCGTGAATCACAGCATGGCGATGGGTAAAGGTGCCGCGTCCGCAGTCTTCACCGGACAAGCGCACAGGGTAACCACTGGCCACCAAAGAAGCAAAAGCCATATGTTCGCCCATGCCCCAATCCACTGGAATCTCGCCTCGCCCCATAGCAGCACGGTCTGCATAGACTTTTTTCACCAGCTGATGTGGCGAAACGCTGTCTGGAATGGTAGTAATTTTTTCGGCTAAACGTTTCCATTCAGCCATAGGAATGGCTGTATCACCCGCATCTGTCCACTTCTTGCTCAAATAAGGCAGCCAATCGACCGCAAATTTATTTTTAAAGTTGGAAATAACCGGATTGAATGTGCTTTTACCCGCATCCAAAGCGCTGCGCATGGCCTTGACCATATCGTCGCCCAATGTATCACCCATGCCTTGAGTTGTCAGCTTGTCTGCGTAAAGCCGGCGTGTACCAGGATGTGCGGCGATTTTTTTGTACATCAGCGGCTGAGTCAACGCTGGTGTATCTTGTTCGTTGTGACCCAATTTACGGAAACAAATAATGTCAACGACAACATCTTTCTGAAATTCCATACGGTATTCCAGCGCCCATTGGGTTGCCAACACCACGGCTTCAGGATCGTCGCCGTTGACGTGCAACACCGGCGCTTCAATCATCTTGACGACATCTGAGCAGTACAGCGTGGAACGGCTGTCGCGCGGATCGCTGGTCGTGAAACCAATCTGGTTGTTGATCACGATATGCACCGTACCGCCGGTGCTGTAGCCACGGGTTTCAGCCAATGCAAGCGTTTCCATGACCACACCTTGGCCTGCAAAAGCAGCGTCGCCGTGCACAAGCACAGGCAGCACTTGCAAACCCTTGGGGTCAGCACGACGGTCCATACGCGCACGCACGGAACCTTCAACCACGGGGTTAACAATCTCCAAGTGCGAAGGGTTGAATGCCAATGTCAAATGCACAGGACCGCCAGGGGTCGTGACATCGGAGCTGAAGCCTTGGTGGTACTTGACGTCGCCACTTGGCAAGTCTTCGGGTGCCGTATGGTCAAACTCTGCAAACAAATCTGCAGGCACTTTGCCCAATGAGTTCACAAGCACATTCAGACGACCGCGATGCGCCATGCCAATCACGATTTCTTGCAAACCCATGCTGCCGCCGCGCTGAATCAGCTCATCCATGCTGACAATAAAACTCTCACCCCCTTCGAGCGAGAAGCGTTTTTGACCCACATATTTGGTATGTAAAAACCGCTCAAGGCCTTCAGCCGCAGTCAGCCTGTCCAAAATGTGCAGTTTCTTCTCCGCCGTAAAAATCGGCTTGCTGCGCACACTTTCCAGCTTTTGTTGCCACCAGCGTTTTTTAACCTGGTCGGTGATGTACATGTATTCAGTACCAATGGTGCCGCAATACGTTTCACGCAAAGCGTTCATCAATTCGCGCAAACTCATCCGGTTTTTGCCAAAGAAGGTATTGCTTGTGTCAAACACCGCCTCTTGGTCTGCATCACTAAAACCGTAAGAAGAGGACTCCAACTCAGGAATGATTGAGCGTTCAGTGCGTTTTAATGGATCTAAGTCTGCCCAGCGAACGCCCACGTTGCGGTAAGCGGCAATCAACTGTTGCACAGCTGTTCGTTTACGGCCCATTTCGGCATCTGCGCTGCCCATGACAACTTTGGTGCCACCTTGTTTCGCACGATCAGCAAAAGCATTGATAACCGGCAGATGGGGAACGTCTTTGGCGTTACTGCCATCTACTGCTGGTACGTATTGAAGTGCATCAAAATAATCGCGCCAGCTATCGGGCACGCTACCTGGATTGGCTAAATAATTCTCATACATCTCTTCGACATAAGGCGCATTGCCGCCGAAAAGGAATGTATTGCCAGAGTAGGCTTGATAGACAGAACCTGTAGGTTGTGTCGTTGGGATTTGACTCATTTTCCGCTGACCTCCGTTTCCCTTTAGGAAACTTAGTTTAGTTTTAATAACCTTCCGCGACACGGCTTAACCGATTAGCGGATGCGACTGTGGCAGGAAGGGCCTTGGTAACAGACTGTATTGTGCCAGTAAATGGCTCAAGTGACAAATTTTAGTTGTTACCTAACGCTCGCACTACTCATTTGCGTAGGCGAACTCTATGTGCGGGCATTGAAAAAGCAAAATTAGAGCCTTTGCCCAACGTACTCTCAATTCTCAACTCTCCACCATGGCGTTGCACGACGTGCTTGACAATTGCCAAGCCCAAGCCCGTTCCGCCAGACTCTCTGGAACGGCTGGTATCAACCCTGTAAAACCGCTCTGTTAAACGCGACAAATGTTCTGGCGCGACTCCGGCACCCGTATCTTGAACGGCAAACTCAGCTTTACCAGCTTCACAGATTTTCCAAGCAACATGAATTGACCCGTCTAAAGGTGTATACCGAACCGCATTATTGATAAGGTTAGACATTCCGCTGAGTAGCTCCGTCTGAGATCCGGCCAACTCCAAATTCGGCGGTACAGAGAACACAAACATCTGATTGCGTCCAGATGAATCGTCAGACAAACTTAAAACAGCTGATAACGATCTTGCTTCCTGTTCACAGATTTTCATCAAACTACTCGCGTTGAGCCAAATATCACCAGATGGACTTGGGCTTCCTTCTAGTTTTGAAAGGATAAGTAAGTCGCTTACCAATGTTTGCATGCGAAAAGCTTGCTGCGCCATGAGATCAAGATAGCGTATTTGCTCTTCTGCATTCAAAGGCAGTGTTTGTAGGGTTTCTATAAATCCACTCAACACTGTTAAAGGTGTACGAATCTCATGCGATACATTTGCCACGAAATCGCGTCGCATCAAATCCGACAACTCGATGGACGTGACGTCATGCGACAACATCAACTTGCGCCCCATGCCATATGGATGAATTTGAATAGCTATGCGACATGGACGCGCAAAATTACCTGTATTCCCGGCAATAGTGATCTCATGACTGTAATCGCCAGAGGAGAAATAAGCGGCAAATAGTGGGTCGCGTACCAAATTGCCAACATGCTGCGAGACATCCGCTTTTACGTCCAACCCAAAATGTTCCGCAGCAGTTTGATTGCACCATTCAATTTGGCCATTGTCATCAAGAAGCAAAACACCGTTTGGAGATGCTTGTATGGCTGACAAAAAGTCATGTAATCTTTTATCACTTAACTCAATATTTTGTACATGTTGACGTAATAGTCTACGTACACGGTCAGTGACCTCACCCCAAACACCTCTGACATGGGGTACTGCATTGATCTCGCCATTTCTCAACCAAGACAAGACACGCGATGCGCGAGCTAAATTAAAAATTGACCAACACCAACCACCAAAAATTGCACCCGCTAGTCCTAGTAACGTTGTATTAACATCAAAGTTAAATTGAGCTCGCAGTGCAAGCACGAACGCTGCACCAAGCAGTTGCCAAACAAACATACCAATCAATCGAAGAATCATTAACTATTTATGCTTGGCTCAATATTGAAACTAAAGCCGTTAGTCGATAACCAGCGCCACGGACGGTTTCAATATGACCACCGGCATGACCCAATGATTCACGCAATCTTTTAACATGCACATCAACAGTACGTTCTTCAATATACACATGATCACCCCAGACTTTGTCGAGCAATTGACCTCGGCTATGCACGCGCTCTGAATGCGTCATCAAATAATGTAAGAGTTTGAATTCAGTTGGTCCAATTTTGACTGATTCTCCCTGATACCAGACCCGATGTGTAGCGGCATCCAAAACCAATTGACCAATCGTTACCGAATCTGTTGCTTGCTCGGATGTCCTTCGACGCAAAACCGCCCGCAATCTCGCAAGTAATTCTTTTGTGGAAAAGGGCTTCGTAATATAGTCATCTGCACCTGCATCCAAACCTTCTATTTTGTCAGGTTCATCACTCTTTGCAGTCAACAAAATGATGGGGATATGTTTGAAATTTGGATCAATACGCCATTTGCGCGCAAGACTGACACCACTTTGTCCAGGCAACATCCAATCCAACAAAATCGCATCAGGCAATTGAGCATCTAATTCTCGCTGTGCTGCGATGCCATCACCCACCCATATGGGTGCAAATCCATTGTGCTTCAGATTAACCGCAATCAATTCAGCAATTGCAGGTTCATCTTCAACTATCAAAATTCGAGGAGCAGGTTTATGCATTTAAGGCTTTAAGAAGACGCATGACATTATTTGATGGCAGATTCAATTTCTGCCATGGTGGTGTGACGAACATCTGCACCTTTCACAATGTAGATGACGACCTCCGCAATATTTTTCGCATGATCACCGATACGTTCAATCGCCTTGGCAACAAACAACAAATCTAAACTGGCGGATATGGTTCGAGGATCTTCCATCATGTAAGTAATCAATTTACGGACAAACCCATCAAACTCTTTGTCAATTAAATCATCTTCTTTTAAAATCCCAACTGCTAAAGTCGTGTCTAGTCGGGCAAAGCTGTCCAACGCCTTGCGTAGCTGATTCGAAGCCAAATCTGCAGCTAAACGTAAGTCGCCTGAAGGCAAAGCTCTTGCTGAACCGCTCTGAATGCCGCTGTGCAGGATCGATTTGACCATCCGAGCGATTTTATCGGCCTCGTCCCCGGCACGCTCCAAGTTTGCCGTGGTTTTTGAAATCGCAATCAGAAGGCGCAAATCTCTGGCAGTAGGCTGCCTGCGCGCAATGATTGAAGACAAATCGCGATCAATTTCAACCTCCATTGCATTCACGCGAGACTCATTTTCTCCGACTTGGTTCGCTGCTTCAATATTGAACTGCGACAATGCTTGAATAGCCAATCTAATTTGCGCCTCGACCAAGCCCCCCATCTCCATCACTTTTGAGGAAACGCCATTTAATTCGCTATCAAACTGGGTTGATAAATGTTTATCTGCCATCTTGTACTCCTAGGATATTGCTTAACCGAAACGACCGGTGATGTAATCTTCAGTTTCTTTGCGTTTTGGTTTAAAAAACAATTGCTCGGTCTCGCCAAATTCAACCAGATCGCCCAAGTACATATAGGCTGTGTAGTCACTGCAACGAGCGGCTTGCTGCATATTGTGCGTAACGATGACCACCGTGTAATCTGTTTTTAACTCGGTAATAAGCTCTTCAATCTTAGACGTTGAAATAGGATCCAAAGCTGAGCAAGGCTCGTCAAGCAACAATACTTGCGGCTTGATGGCGATGCCGCGCGCGATGCATAAACGCTGTTGCTGACCACCAGAAAGACCAGAACCCGTTTGGTTCAACTTGTCTTTGACCTCACCCCAAAGTGCCGCTTTGCGCAAAGCCCATTCAACCCGTTCATCCATATCACTCGCGTTCAAATTTTCAAACAACTTGACTCCAAATGCCACGTTGTCATAGATTGACATTGGAAACGGCGTAGGTTTTTGAAAAACCATGCCGACCTTGGCACGAATAAGCGCAACATCCTGTTTGGATTTCAATAAATCTTCACCATCAAGCTCGATAGAACCCACAGCACGCTGCTCCGGATACAGCTCGAACATGCGATTAAAAGTGCGCAGTAGAGTAGATTTTCCACAACCTGATGGGCCGATAAAAGCCGTCACTTTATTCTCTGGAATTTCTAAATTGATATCTTTAAGCGCATGAAATTTTCCATAATAAAAGTTCAAATCTTTTACGGATAGCTTTGATTTCAATGATGTAGTAGTAGTCATGATTATTTGCGTATTTAATTTTTATCGCGCGTCAATACGCGAGCCAAAATATTCAATCCCAAAACGGCAACAGTGATAAGAAATACACCTGCCCAAGCGAGCTTTTGCCAATTTTCATAAGGACTCATGGCGAATTTGAAAATTGTTACTGGCAAGCTAGCCATAGGCTCCGTCAAGCTAGATGTCCAGAACTGATTATTCAGCGCAGTAAACAGCAAAGGAGCTGTTTCACCAGAGATACGAGCAACAGCGAGCAATAAGCCAGTCACAACGCCGGCCCGTGCAGCACGCAAAGTGATGCTTGTAATAACCTTCCATTTCGGGGCACCCAAAGCATACGCAGCTTCGCGCAACCCGGCTGGCACCAACTGCAACATATTCTCAGTCGTTCTGATGACAACAGGAATAGCGATCATGGCCAATGCAATGACACCGGCCCAGCCAGAAAACGACTTAAACCGAGTCACGATGACCGCATAGACAAAGAGCCCAATCACGATCGAAGGCGCCGAAAGCAAGATGTCGTTGACAAAGCGTGTTGTATTTGCCAGCCAACTTTTAGACTCATATTCAGCCAAATAAATACCGGCCATGATGCCAATAGGTGTCCCAACAAAAGTAGCCAAGCACACCATTAAAAACGATCCATAAATTGCATTCGCAATTCCGCCTGCTTCGTTGGGAGGAGGCGTCATCTCAGTCATGGTAGCCAAGGTCAGACCACCAATACCCAAGCGAATGGTCTCCCAAAGAATCCAAATTAGCCAAAACAAACCAAAACCCATTGCCAGCAAAGACATGGTTAGAGCGATTTTGTTTACCCGTTTCCGCTGCTTAAATTTAATCTCACGCGAGCTCGATGCAACTTGAGCACCGATCAGCCGTTCACTCGTTGTCATGACTTGACCCCTTCACTCTTCTTGAGCTGTCTCAGTAGAAGTTTTGATAATGAAAGCACGACAAAGGTGATAAAGAATAAAACCAATCCCAAATAAAACAACGACGCTTGATGCAGACCAGCCCCTGCCTCAGCAAACTCATTTGCCAGTGCAGAAGTAATGCTGTTCGCAGCCTCAAAGACACTCAATGAATTCAATTGATTTGTATTTCCAATGATGAAGGTAATTGCCATCGTTTCACCCAATGCGCGCCCCAACCCGAGCATGATGCCGCCAATGACACCGGCTTTGGTGTATGGCAAAACCACTTTGGACATAACCTCCCAGGTCGTGGAGCCCAAACCATAGGCAGATTCTTTAAGCAAAGGTGGCGTTACATCAAACACATCACGCATGACAGATGCAATAAACGGAATGATCATGATCGCCAAAATAATCCCTGCCGACAAAATACCAATACCAACGGGTGGACCAGACACCAAACTACCAAGAAAAGGAACACCTGATAGCAATGACTGCAACGGCTGCTGGACATATGTTGCCAAAATAGGGCCAAACACCAGAAGCCCCCACATACCATAAACAATCGATGGAACAGCAGCCAAAAGTTCAATAGCGGTACCCAAGGGCCGTTTAAGCCATGCCGGGGATAGCTCGGTCAAGAATAATGCAATTCCAAAGCTGACAGGAACGGCAATCAACAATGCGATCAATGACGTAGCCAAGGTGCCATAAATCATCACCAAACCACCAAAATCCTCTTTCACAGGATCCCATACGCTGCTGGTTAAAAACCCAAAACCGAATTTTTGCAGTGCTGGCCATGCGCCAATAACCAGAGAAGCCAGTATGCCCAACAACAGGGCGAGAGTGATAAAGGCCGCACCTTTAGCAGCCAGTCCAAAAATTTGATCAATCAGCGAGCCCCAGCGAACCGGGTTGTCAGAAGGAGGTGTGGTCATGGCTCTATTATGCTTTGCGCTGGGACGCACGCCAGACATTTCAAATGGAGCATGGTTTGCTGGTGGTGCAGATGACACGGGCATGCCTATTTAATTTTTAAAAAGACTACGATTGAATCGTCCGCGAAACAATACAGACAAAGACGATTCAATACTTATTTACTTGATTGCAATCGATTTTCCAGAAGTATCCTTGATCTCACTCCAAGATTTCTCGATGGCAGCTTTAACACTGACTGGCATCGGCACGTAATCCAGATCATCAGCCGTTTTGTCGCCATTTTTAAAGCTCCAGTCAAAAAACTTCAGTGATGCTGTTGCTTGCACGGGCTTATCCTGCACTTTGTGCATCAGAATAAACGTAGCTCCCGTAATTGGCCAAGAATCTTTGCCTGCTTGATTTGTCAAAATTTGGTAGAAACTTTTTGCCCAATCAGCACTTGCTGCTGCTGCTTTAAATGCAGAATCATTTGGCGAGACAAAAGCACCTGCCGAGTTTTGCATAAGCGCATAAGTCATTTTATTTTGCTTTACATAGGCATATTCAACATAACCAATTGAATTCGGCAAGCGACTTACAAAAGCAGCAACACCTTCGTTTCCTTTGCCACCAGCACCTACAGGCCAATTGACCGCTGTGCCCTCACCTACTTTTGATTTCCATTCAGAATTGACCTTGCTCAGGTAATTGGTAAAGATAAAACTGGTACCTGAACCATCTGCACGGCGCACAGGCGAAATCGCATCTGACGGAAGCGCTAAGCTTGGGTTGAGCGCCTTGATAGCGGCGTCATCCCATTTAACGATTTTCCCTAAGAAAATATCGCCTAAGACTTGACCGTTCAACTTCAATTGACCAGCGCTGATACCTTTAATATTTATAACCGGGACCACGCCACCAATGACAACTGGAAACTGAACCAGCCCCTTTGCCTTCAAATCTTCATCTTTTAAAGGCATATCCGAAGCACCAAAATCGACCGTTTTTGCCTCGATTTGTTTGATGCCAGCTCCTGAACCAACGGATTGGTAGTTGATCTTTATACCTGTCGCTTTGTTGTAATCCGACGCCCATTTTGAGTACAAAGGCGCTGGGAAAGTTGCGCCAGCGCCCGTCACGTCTTGCGCTTGAGCACCGAGCGAGTAGGCAATGCTTGCAAGACCAGTAACGCCAAGAATTGCTAATTTAGAACTGATTTTCATTTTTAACCTTTAGGTTGGTTTAGGAATAGTCATACTTTACGAAAGATTTGTGACAAATTCGTGACAAATCATACCAATTTGTCTAATATTCATCCAGCTAGCGTGGTTGATGTTCCTAATGCATTTTTCATATTTCTGACACAAATAAACTTTATCATTGATTGATAATTGATGCCCAAAGGGAGTAGAAATTGACAAACAAGCAGGAACATTTAATCAGGCGTATCCATGACGAGCTGCGAGACAGCCACGACGAAGAAATCGAGCTTGAACATGATGATCGGGTGATCGATGAAGTGACTGGAGCATTACTTTCTCCTGAGTCAGAAGAATACAAAGAAAATCGCCGACTCTATTTCCAAGAGTTGTTTCGTATGCAGGCGGAATTGGTTAAATTGCAAGATTGGGTCGTCGCAACCAACCACAAAGTAGTGATATTGTTTGAAGGCCGTGACGCTGCAGGAAAAGGTGGCGTGATCAAACGTATCACACAACGACTCAATCCACGCGTGTGCCGCGTTGCAGCCCTGCCTGCACCCAATAACCGAGAGCGCACCCAGTGGTATTTTCAGCGTTATGTGTCACATCTGCCCGCTGCGGGTGAGATCGTGTTGTTTGACAGAAGCTGGTACAACCGCGCCGGCGTTGAGCGCGTCATGGGGTTTTGTGATGACGATCAATATGAAGAATTTTTCCGAACCGTGCCTGAATTTGAAAAAATGCTGGTCCGTTCTGGCATTCAATTGATCAAATATTGGTTTTCAATTTCCGATGAGGAACAAAGTTTGCGCTTTTTAGGCCGCATACACGATCCACTCAAACAGTGGAAACTCAGCCCCATGGATCTTGAATCACGCAGACGCTGGGAAGAGTACACCAAAGCCAAAGAAATCATGTTTGAACGAACGCACATACCAGAGGCACCTTGGTGGGTCGTGCAGGCGGATGATAAGAAGAAGGCTCGACTCAACTGCATCCACCATCTTTTGGGCCAAATCCCCTATCAAGAGGTTGAGCATCCTGCCATCGTACTCCCGCCACGCGAACATCACGAAGACTATGTACGACAGCCCGTACCCCAAGAAATTGTGGTTCCCAACGTGTATTGATACACAAAATAATTCATGAAAGTTACAAACCCGTCCTGATTGTGAATGCTATGCTCAAGTTATTTTTCAAAATCATCAATGCAAAACGGAACACGCCTCGCTGCAGTAGACTTGGGATCCAACAGTTTTCGCCTTGAAATTGGGCAGCTTGATCACGGACAAATACATCGTACAGAGTACCTTAAAGAGACAGTTCGCCAAGGCAGTGGGCTTGATGCAGATAGAAATTTAAGTGAAGCAGCCATGCAACGTGGTTGGGATTGCCTGGCTCGCTTTGGCGAACGACTGTCAGGATTCAAACCGACAGAAGTGCGCGCAGTCGCAACACAAACACTCAGAGAAGCGCGCAATCGCGATGTTTTTTTATCCCGTGCGTGTGAGATATTGGGTTTTCAGATTGATGTCATCTCAGGGCGCGAAGAAGCACGGTTGATTTACCAAGGCGTAGCGCATATGTTGCCGCAATCTGAGGAACGGCGCTTGGTGGTGGACATCGGGGGAAGATCTACTGAACTGATTCTAGGCCAACACCTCACCGCGCATGTCATGGAATCTTACCGGGTCGGCAGCGTTGCTTGGTCCATGAAGTATTTTCCGAATGGGCAGTTGACCGCGGCAGCCTTCAGCATGGCTGAAATTGCGGCCAAAGCAGTTCTCGATGAGGCATTGAATGCCTACCCCAGGAATGCCTGGGATGTCGCTTACGGCTCTTCAGGAACGATGGGGGCTGTCGCCGACGTGCTCACTGCAGCAGGATGGCCTGCTGCGACGGTGACACGCGAAGGACTTGAATGGTTGGTCGATAAATTGATCAAAGCACAGCACTGTGATCGCGTGCGTCTGGAGGGACTCAAAGAAGACCGACGGGCCGTCATAGGTGGAGGTGTCAGTGTATTGCGCGCCGTCTTCGATTTGTTGACTATTGACCACTTGTACCCTGCACAAGGTGCATTGCGACACGGTGTCTTGTACGATTTATTGGATCGCGAAAATGATCAAACAGACTTGCGCTCCTCCTCCGTAAAACGCCTCGCCAGCAATTTTGATGTTGACTCTTTGCAAGCAACACGCGTGGCAAAAGTCGCAAGCACATTATTTTCCCAGCTACAGGCAAGCATGCAAACCACCAGCCGCGACGCTATCCACCTGCTGCGAAAAGTCGATTGGGCCGCTCAGTTGCATGAAATTGGCTGCCAAATTTCGCACAGCGAATATCACAAGCATGGTGCTTATATTTTGGACAATGCGGATGCTTCAGGTTTTGACCTACCCGAGTTGCATCGTTTGAGCATGCTGGTTTTAGGCCATCGCGGTAAGCTAAAAAAATTGGATGTCGAGCTTGAAAATGCTAGCTTTATGCACCAGCTCCTTGCTTTACGCCTCGCAGTTATTTTGTGCCATGCCAGGCGCGATATTGACATCAAAGGGCTGCAGTTAACCGTTTCTCCTGGTTCAAAACGACAGTTCATACTGACTTGTCCACCAGGCTGGGCGCAATTGCTGCCACAGTCCACGCATCTATTGAGAGAGGAAACGCTGGCCTGGCAAAAGACAAACTGGTCGTTGGCATTGCAGGGCTGTGATACCTAGTTGGTGGCTTATTAGGTTTTTAAAATTAAATGGTATAAGCCATTTATATCGTTTTTTTAGGACAAGCTATGACCACTCCCACTAAACCATCCAGTGCTCCGACAAAAGCCCGGGCAGTTAAATCCAAAACAGCACCAAGAAAACCACCTGTAAAGTCTGCACAACCCAAGGCGAAACCTCCTGTAGCGGTCAAAGTGGCGGCCAAATCAATCGCAACTAAACCTGTGACAACTGCCACTGCAGTACTGGCGAAGGCGCTCGCATCAGCGGTGAAGACCACCGTATCGGCACCAGAAAGTAAGGCATTAAAAGCGCTCAAACCAAAAAAAATAAAACTTGTCCGAGACAGTTTTACCATCCCCAAGTCTGAGTACCTTGTGTTGGATGATTTGAAGTTACGCGCTGCAGAGTTGAAACACCCCGTTAAAAAGGGGGAGTTGTTGCGAGCCGGCATCAAAGCACTCGCAGCGATGACGACAACTCAATTTCATTCAGCTTTGCAAGCAGTGCCTGCGCTCAAGACTGGTCGCCCTAGCAAGTAAGTAGCAAGGCTGGTTAAAGCATATCAGCACTTTGTACCATCACCAAGAGGGTTTGCCTTTCGCCTGCACGTTCACGGCTCCTCAACCACCAGACAGCACCTTTTCTGATGGCGCATTCGTCTGATTTCAGTTCGAGCAGATGCGCAATCAATTGGCCGAGCATGGGTTGGTGCCCCACAAGCAAAACAGGTGCTTTGGCAATAGGCCACTGCACGGTGTCTAAAAGCTGCAGAGGATTGGCGTCAATAAGCAGGTCATCGCTGACTTTGTATTTTCGGTCCAACCGGCGAACGGTGTCTTGACATCTGCGTGCTGGGCTGGAAAGAATGCGCGAACCCTCGGGGAGTTGTCGATCTAGCCACTTCGACATCCGCGCCGCCTGTTTATAGCCGCGCGCAGTCAATGCTCTTTCCAGATCAACACCATCATCCTGTAACTCCAATGCCTCGGCATGACGCCAAATGACCAAGTCCATATTATCTACTTTCAGCAGGTTTAAATTTATTATGCGTATCTTGACTGGTGGCACAAAGAGGATTCTTTGCAGCTGGAACCAAGTCCGATTCAAATAGTTTGGCAGCGTGGCTCCAGCTGAACGCCCTCATTGCAGTACAGCGTCCCGTCGATCGTCCGCATTTCTGCGCGATGAATATGGCCGCAGACGACACCGTCATGGCCACGGCTGCGGGCTTCACGCGCTACCGCCACCTCAGAATCGGTGACGTAATTCAATGCTGTTTTCACTTTGTTGTTTCACCCGCGCGCATCACGCCCCCAGAAAATGTTTGCGGTAGCGCGCAGGCATATCGGAAATGCGCATCAGCATCGGTAAATCAGCGGTGTTGAAATCCGGGTCCCATGCTGGTGCACCCAAAACCTTGGCCCCTAAACGCAAGTAACCTTTGATCAGCGCCGGTGGTTCAATCGACAAAGAATCGTCCAGCCGATCAATAGGCAATGCCAATCTGGGCGTAACCTGCTGCTCAATGGGTGCCAGATGGGTTTGCTTGACCTGCCGCCAGATGCTGGCTGCAGCGTCACCGCTCACGATGCCGTTGTGCAACATAGGAATACTCGCGCAGCCGATCATGGTATGGAGCTGGTTGCGCACCATGAATTCTGCCAAAGCGCCCCACAGCGCCATGATGACGCCACCTTGCCGGTAGTCCACATGCACGCAGCTGCGGCCCAATTCGACCATGTGTGGACGCAACGCACGCAGCCTGACCAGATCAAACTCGGTATCGCTGTAGGTGCTGCCCACGCGCTTGGCTTGTACGGGTGTCAAGGCACGATAGGTTCCCACCACGCGTTTTGTATCCACATCGCGCACCAGCAAATGTTCGCAATAGTTGTCGAACAAGTCGACATCATGCCCCACCAACGGCGTTTGCAGGCGTGCACCCATCTCGGTGGCAAACACATCAAACCTCAGGCGCTGCGCTTCGCGGATCTCGTCTTGGTGTTTGGCCCAAGAAACTTCAATGCCCGAGCGTCCAATTGGCGCAGCAACTTGCTGGCTTGATTCAAGAAACGGCTGACTGGGTCGGTGAAGTAACCCCCGAGGCAGCGAAATCGGCGACAGGTCAAAAGTAGGATTTGGCAGTTCTCGCATAGTGGACTCCTTTGTAATAACTTGGTTTCAAAGGAGTTTGCTAGCAAGCTGTGACAGGCGTATGACTTGTTTATGGCAATTAGATGACTGTGCTTTGGATTCAACATCATTTCTATATTTCAAATATAATTGAAGTATGGAAATACTAACGACACACCTCATATCTGAATCTCACGCCGTCAAATCGTTGGCCGCCTTGGCGCAAGCCCAGCGATTGCGCGCTTTCAGAGCCCTGGTAGTAGCTGGAACCGACGGTTTGACCCCCGGCGTGATGGCAGAACAACTTGATATTGCCGCCAGCGCGCTGTCATTTCACCTCAAAGAACTGGTGCATTCTGGCCTGGCCAGCTGCGAGCCGCGCGGCCGCAACCTGATCTACCGCGCCAATTTTGAGCACATGAGCGCACTCTTGGCCTACCTCACCGAGCATTGCTGCCAGGGGCGAGCTTGCGCCGTGCCCGATGTCTCGGCATGTACCACCTGCTAAAAGCATGACCATGATGAACATTGCCGACGCCTTGAACCACGGCTGTATGTGCCGCACTTTGAATGTTGATCAGCTGCGCCTGGAGCTGGAACGCGACCCCAGTTTGCAGGGCTTGGCCAGTGGCATCGCCACAACGCAACCGCATTTGTTCTCCAGCAGCGTGGTGTTTTTGTCCCAAAGCACCTACCAAACGATCAAAAATGCAATCACTGTGATTGAGCGGGTCATGCAACTACCCGCCTACCAAGCCTTGGCGCTCAAAAACGCACCCACCATTGCACAAACATCCTTTGGTCCGCTGGGGGCGTTTATGGGTTACGACTTCCATGTGGACACCAGCCAATCGCCACCCAAAGGCCCGCAGTTGATTGAAATCAACACCAACGCCGGTGGTGCCATGCTCAACGCCGCGCTGGCACGCGCCCACCGCGCCTGCTGCACGCCCATGGCGGCGACCAAGAACACCTATGTGAATCTGGACGCCTTGGAGCAGACGTTTTTTGACATGTTCATGAACGAATGGCGCTTGCAACGGGGCAATACCCCTTTGAAAACCGTAGCCATCGTCGACGATGCTCCTGAAGCCCAATACCTCGCCCCAGAGTTTGCGCTCTGCCGCCAGATGTTTGAGCAGCGCGGCGTCAAAGCCATCATCACCGACCCGCAAGCGCTGCAGTGGCGCGATGGTCAGCTCTGGCACCACAGCGCGACCGACGACACAATCATCGACCTGGTCTACAACCGCTTGACCGACTTTGACCTGTCCGCCCCCACCCACCAAGCGCTGCATGACGCCTATGTAGCTGGCGGTGCCGTCGTCACCCCGCACCCCCACGCCCACGCGCTGCGCGCCAACAAACAGCACTTGATCACCTTGTCGGACGACGCACAACTCGCTGACTGGGGTGTTTCCAGTGCAGACCGCACCTGCCTGACAGCCGCCATCCCCGCCACCCAACGCGTCACCCGTGAACATGCCGACGCCCTGTGGGCCCAGCGCAAACAGCTCTTCTTCAAACCCGTGGCCGGCTACGCCAGCAAGGCCGCGTACCGGGGCGACAAGCTCACCAAACGGGTGTGGGAAGAAATACTGGCCGGCAACTGGGGCGACTTTATCGCCCAGGCGCTTGTGCCGCCCGGCCAGCGGCTG
>JAYVJL010000154.1:0-6424 GCA_043769295.1 Polaromonas sp.
GCGGGTGACTACGTGATTGAACGGGCGTTTGTCGAGAAGTGATCTTCTCCGTCAGTCTTAAATTGCTATAAATAATATAGCATTATAGGCAATAAATACGCCGGCTAGATGCCAATTTGAGCACTAAATCTCAAAAATTCCTCAAAAATTCCGCGTCCGCAGCGCGTAAATGTCCAATACCCGCAAGCCGCCGTATTCGACCTTGATCGTGCCTTGGTCCGACAGGTTCGTCAGCGCCTCGTTGACGCGCTGGCGGGACAGGCCGACCAGGTAGGCGAGCTCCTGCTGTGTGATGCGCAGCACTTGGCCGACGCCGGGGTAGAGGATGGGGTTGAAGAGGGCGGCCAGGCTGCGGGCGACGCGGATGTCGGGGTTGTTCATGCGGTCGATCTCGCGGGCACCGATGAACTGGCCCAGGCGCTCGTTGAGCTGGTACATCACAAAGCGGTTGAAGCCGATGGAGTTGTCCAGCAGCCAGTCAAAGGTTTTGATGGGCAGGCCGGCGACCACACTTTTGCGCAGCGCCTGGATGTTGTAGCGGTAGGGTTCGCGTTTCAGCACGGTGCCTTCGCCAAACCAGCCGCCCGGAGGCACGCCGGTGAAGGTCATGGTTTGGCCTTGGGCGTTGTCGCTGCTCATTTTCAGCAGGCCTTCAATCAAACCAAACCAGTTGGTCACCGGGCGGCCCATGCGGCAGACGTAGTCGCCGGGCAGGGCGTCGGTCACGTCGAGTTCGTCTATGGCACGCTCGCGCTGTTTGGCGTCTAAGGAGGATAGCCAGGGAATGCCATTTAGCTCGGCCAGAGTGGGGCTGCGACGGCGTTGATGCAGGGTCAAATCGGTGTGCATAGGGTGGCTCATGTAAGGGAAAGTACTAGCCAATGAAAGGTTCAATTGTCGTCCAAACGACAACATGGCGTCAAATATAAATTTACTATCGCTTCATGATTTGTTCAGTCATCAGCTAACCAGGGACATACCGAGATGCAGACCACTTTTGCCAGACTACTGTTAAAGCACGCCAAAGAGCGCCCTACCGCGCCTGCCATGCGCGAAAAGGAATACGGTATCTGGCAGGCGTTGAGCTGGGCCGATTTGGCGACCATGGTCGAGCATCTGGCCTGCGGTTTGCATACGGCCGGTCTGCGCCGGGGCGAGCACATGGTGGTGGTGGGCGCGAACCGCCCGCGTTTGTACGCCACCATGCTGGCCGTGCAGGCGCTGGGTGCGGTGCCGATTCCTCTGTACCAGGACGCTGCCGCCCTGGAGTGCATTTTCCCGATCAACAACGCGGAAGTCCGCTTTGCCTTTGCCGAAGACCAGGAGCAGGTCGACAAGTTACTGGAAATCTGCGAGCAATGCCCACAACTCACCAACATCTACTTTGACGACCCACGCGGCTTGCGCAAGTACGATGAGCCGGGTTTGGCGAGCCTGGAGCAGTTGCTGGACGCGGGCAAAGCTTATGCGGCCCAGCACCCCGAATTTTTCAAGTCGCAAGTCAATGTCGCCAAGCCGGACGATGTGGCGGCGATGTTCTTCACCTCGGGCACCACCGGCAACCCCAAAGGCGTGGTGCATACGCACAACAGCCTGCTGGGCAGCGCCAAATCAGGTGCGGATTTTGACAAGCTGACACATTCTGAAGAGGTGCTGGCCTACCTGCCACCGGCCTGGATCGGGCAAAACATTTTCAGCTACGCCCAGTGGCTGGCCTGCGGCTATGTGGTCAACTGCCCCGAGTCCGTCGCCACTGTCACGATCGACCTGAAAGAAGTCGGCCCGACCTACTATTTCGGCCCGCCGCGCATGTTTGAAGGCCTGCTCACCAGCGTGATGATCCGCATGGAAGACGCGGGCGCGTTCAAACGCAAGATGTTCAGTTACTTCATGGGTGTGGCGCAGCGCGTCGGCCCCGCCAAAATGGATGGCAAATCGGTCGGCGCAGCGGACAGCCTGCTTTACGCCGTGGGTAACTGGATGGTTTACGGCCCGCTGCGCAACAACCTGGGCATGAGCCGGGTTCGCGTGGCCTACACCGCCGGTGAAGCGATTGGGCCGGATTTGTTCACCTTTTACCGCTCAATCGGCATCAATCTGAAGCAGTTGTACGGCTCGACCGAGACGGCCGTGTTCGTCTGCCAGCAACCCGACCACGAAGCCCGCGCCGACACCGTGGGAGTCCCGTGCAACGGGGTCGAAATCAAAGTGGCCGACAACGGCGAGATTTTGGTGAAATCACCCGGTTTGTTCAAGGAATACTATAAAAACCAGGCCGCCACGGACGAGGTGCTGACCGACGGCGGTTGGTACCATACCAGCGATGCCGGCTTTTTGGATGCGCATGGCCATTTGAAGATCATCGACCGGGTCAAAGACGTGGGCCGCGTCAAAGGCGGCGTGTTTGATGGGGCGATGTTTGCACCCAAATACGTTGAAAACAAGCTCAAGTTCTTTCAGCACATCAAGGAAGTCGTGGCCTACGGCGATGGCCGCGAGAAAGTCTGTGTCATGATCAACATCGACATGGATGCTGTCGGTAACTGGGCGGAGCGTCGCAACCTGCCTTACGCCGGCTACACCGACCTGGCGCAAAAACCCGAGGTCTACCAGCTCATCAAGGAATGTGTCGAAAAAGTCAACGCCGATTTGAGCGAAGACAAATTGCTGGCCGGCAGCCAGGTCAGCCGCTTCCTGATTTTGCACAAAGAACTGGACGCCGACGACGGTGAGTTGACGCGGACCAACAAGGTGCGTCGCGGCTTCATTGCGGACAAGTATTCGACGCTGGTCGATGGTTTGTACGCTGGTAAAACCGAACAATTTATCGAGACGGTGGTGAAGTTTGAAGATGGCCGCACAGGCAGCGTCAGCGCGACCTTGAAGCTCTCCGACGCGCAGATTTACGCACCGGCTAAGGCTCAGGTTATGGCCGCAGCTTGATGCCTTAGACACCTATTTAGAAACATCATGGCAACTAAAAAAATTGGCGACGTCATTCTCGACGTCAAAAACATCAGTCTGGCGTTTGGCGGCGTGAAAGCGCTGACCGACATTTCCTTTGACGTGCGCGAGCATGAAGTGCGCGCCATCATCGGCCCCAACGGTGCGGGTAAAAGCTCGATGCTGAACTGCATCAACGGTGTCTACAACCCGCAGCACGGCAGCATCAGCTTCAAAGGACAAGCCTTCAGCCACATGGACAGCCACCAAGTGGCGACCATGGGTATTGCGCGTACCTTTCAAAACCTGGCGCTGTTCAAAGGCATGAGCGTGATCGACAATATCATGACCGGCCGCAACCTGCGCATGAAAAGCAATATCCTGATGCAGGCCCTGCGCATCGGACCGGCAGAGCGCGAAGAAATCCGGCATCGGGAATTTGTCGAACACATCATCGACTTTCTGGAAATTCAGGCCTACCGCAAAACCCCCGTCGGCCAATTGCCTTATGGTTTGCAAAAACGGGTCGATTTGGGCCGCGCTTTGGCGATGGAGCCGCAAGTGCTGTTGCTCGATGAGCCGATGGCGGGTATGAACCTGGAAGAAAAACAGGACATGTGCCGTTTTGTTCTTGATATCAACGACGAGTACGGCACCACGGTGGTGCTGATCGAGCATGACATGGGCGTGGTGATGGACATTTCCGACCGTGTGGTGGTGCTTGATTACGGCAAAAAAATTGGCGATGGCACCCCTGATGAAGTGCGCAACAACCCAGAGGTGATCAGTGCATACCTCGGCACGTCACATTAAGGATAAAAATAATGGCATTCTTTTTAGAAACACTGTTCGGCGGCCTGATGGCTGGCATGTTGTACTCCCTGGTGGCGCTGGGCTTTGTGCTGATTTACAAAGCCTCCGGCGTGTTTAACTTTGCGCAGGGCGCGATGGTGCTGTTTGCCGCCCTGGCGATGGCGCGTTTTGCGACCTGGATTCCGCTGTGGACCGGTATTGACAACCTGATTGTGGCCAATGTGGCCGCGTTCATCATTGCCAGCGTCATCATGTTTGGTGTCGCCTGGTTGATCGAGCGTCTGGCGCTGCGTCATCTGGTGAATCAGGAGGGCACCACGCTATTGATGGCGACGCTGGGCATCAGCTACTTTCTGGATGGCCTGGGCCAGACCATCTTTGGCAGCGACATCTACAAAATCGACATTGGTATGCCCAAAGAACCGATCATGGCGTTTGAAAACATGTTTGCCGGCGGTATTTTGATCAACAAGGAAGATCTGTATGCGGCCTTGATTGCCGCCGTGCTGGTCGCAGCCTTGAGCTTGTTTTTCCAAAAAACCGCCACCGGCCGTGCCTTGCGGGCCGTGGCGGATGACCACCAAGCGGCACAAAGTATTGGCATCCCGTTGAACCGCATTTGGGTCATCGTCTGGTGTGTGGCTGGTGTTGTGGCGCTGGTCGCCGGCATGATCTGGGGCTCCAAACTCGGTGTCCAGTTTTCGCTGACGACAGTGGCCTTGCGTGCGCTGCCGGTTGTGATTTTGGGTGGCCTGACCTCGGTGCCAGGCGCCATCATCGGCGGCCTGATCATCGGTGTGGGTGAAAAACTCTCCGAAGTGTTTCTCGGCCCCTACGTGGGTGGCGGCATTGAAATCTGGTTTGCCTACGTCTTGGCGCTGCTCTTTTTGCTGTTCCGTCCGCAAGGCCTGTTCGGCGAAAAAATTATCGATCGCGTGTAAGTCTTTGAACTTATTCACTGCACCCACTACCTAAACATATCAGCGAAGCAAAACACCATGTTTTACAGAGAAAACGGTCAATTTAAAACGACGTACCGCACCGACCAGCAGATCTTTCCGATTGCGCAAGACCGTTGGGCTGTGCTGGCCATCCTGGCGATTGCCTTCGTCGCCGTGCCGTTGCTGGGCAGTGACTACATGTTTCGGGCGATTTTCATCCCCTTCCTGATCATGGCCTTAGCCGCGCTCGGGGTGAATATTCTGGTCGGCTACTGCGGCCAAATCTCACTCGGCTCGGGCGCATTCATGGCGGTGGGCGCGTATGCCGCGTTCAACTTCTTCGTTCGTGTGCCCAACATGCCGCTGATTCCGGCCTTGATCTTGGGTGGACTGTGCTCTACGGTCTTTGGTATTTTGTTTGGTTTGCCCAGCCTGCGCGTCAAAGGCTTGTACCTGGCGGTAGCCACGCTGGCGGCACAGTTTTTCAGCGACTGGATGTTTTTGCGAATCAAGTGGTTCACCAATGACTCGCCTTCGGGTTCGGTGTCGGTGTCTGGGTTGCAGGTGTTCGGCATCCAGATTGAAAGTCCCATCTCTAAATACCTGTTTTGTTTGACCATTTTGGCGGTCCTCGGTTTGATGGCAAAAAACCTGGTCCGCAGCGCGATTGGCCGTGAGTGGATGGCCATCCGTGACATGGACGTGGCGGCAGCGGTGATCGGTATCCGCCCGATGTACGCCAAACTCAGTGCGTTTGCGGTCAGCTCCTTCATCATTGGCGTGGCGGGTGCTTTGTGGGGTTTTGTCTACCTGGGTTCTTGGGAGCCAGCCGCGTTCTCTGTCGACTTGTCCTTCAAGCTGCTGTTCATGGTGATCATCGGCGGCATGGGTTCCATCATGGGCAGTTTCTTCGGCGCGGCTTTCATTGTGTTGCTGCCGATATTTTTAAGCCAGTTTCTACCGTACTTGGGGCATTTGGTTGGCGTTGATGTGTCCACAGCCGCGGCCTCACATGCCGAGCTGATGATTTTTGGGGCCTTGATCGTCTGGTTTTTGATTGTCGAGCCGCATGGTTTGGCCAAGCTGTGGTCGGTTGGTAAGCAAAAAATGCGTTTGTGGCCTTTCCCGCATTGAGCGGCGGCGTGGATATTTGGGTTTTCGTTCGTTAACTAATGGCACTTGTGTGCTCATAAAAGGAGATAGTCATCATGAAACTTCGCAATCTCGCACTGGCTGCTGCCCTGATGGCCGTAGGTGCTTCCGCCTTCGCTCAGGCCAAAGAACAGTTTTTCCCGGTACTGTCCTACCGCACCGGTGCCTATGCACCAAATGGTGTGCCTTGGGCCAATGGGTATGTGGATTACCTTAAATTGGTCAATGCGCGCGGCGGCATCAACGGCGTGAAGATCTTGTTTGAAGAGTGCGAAACCGGCTACGACACCGCGCGCAGTGTTGAATGCTATGAGCGCCTGAAAGGCAAGAACGGCGGCGCTTCGCTGGTGCAGCCTTTGTCCACAGGTGCGACTTTCGCCATCACAGAAAAAGCGGCGACCGACAAGATATCGGTGGTGACGGTGGGCTATGGCCGCAGTGAAAGCGCCGATGGCACGGTTTTCAAATGGAACTTCCCGCTGGCTGGCACCTACTGGGTGGCGGCTGACTCCATTTTGCAGGCCATCGGTAAAAAAGAGGGTGGTCTGGACAAGCTCAAAGGCAAGAAAGTCGCA
>JAYVJL010000155.1:0-29789 GCA_043769295.1 Polaromonas sp.
CACCTGCCCCGGCTCAAACGGCTCAATCATGCCGTGCTTCTGTGCGAGTTCGCGGATTTGGTGGTCAGCTAGGATGGACAAGGGAATCTCCAGTAAAAAAGGGCGAATAAGTAGTTATTGTGCCGTATTGCAGCAGGGCTCTTTTTGCTATGTTTTTGATAGCTAATTAGTCAATAAATACGCCGGCTATATGCACATTTAAGCAACAAACAGCACTTTAAGCGCCTTCACACCGCTCAAACGCCCAAACCCCAGATCAGCCGTAACAAAAACAACATCTTCCCCCAGCGACAATGCACTGGCCGCTTGCAAGGCATCCGGCGTTTTGAGTCCGTACGACGCGCGTAGTGTGGTCGCCCTGTCAACTACAGCGGCGCTGAGTTCTACGATGTGCATTTGCACAAAGAAAGCGTCGTAGCTGGCAAGCAAGGTATGCGAACCGTCGCGCAGCGGTTTAACGCGGCATTCCATCACACCCAGGCGCGAAACGGCCAGTTCACAGGCGGGATATTGACTTTTTAAGCTTGCCAAAACGCCTCGTACCGCTTGTTGTGCGTTTTCATCACCTTCAAAATAATAGATGACAGCGCTGCTATCTAAAAAAGCAATCACCGATCAGACCAATCGGCCCGATCGGCCCGCAACCCGGCGATACGCGCCTGCAAAGCCGCAGCTCTCGCTTTGCCCGCTTCTCCACCTGTCTGCAGGGGTTGCTGCAGCATCCAATCAAGGCCCGTAGGCACTGCCGCTTCTGCGTTGCGCTTTTGACGGGCTTGGGTCAGCTCATCCATATCCTGCGGCGACACAATAAAAGCCGCCGTACGCCCGTGCCGCGTGATGATGATGGGTTCGCGTTGCGCCGCGTCCAGCAACTGTCCAAACCGGTTTTGCGCTTCTACGGATGTCATGGTGAGCATGGTGAAGTACCTCTAAAAATTAGCCGAGTTGGCTATTATGTACAGTTTAGCTAGTTTCTGAATTCTTGTCAATTGCCCATAGGCTGCCATTGGGTGCTATTTTTGAGTAAAAATACTATGAATAAAATAGCACTCTGGGCAATAAATAAGCCGGCTAGAGGCATATTTGAGCATCTAAATTCGGGAAATAACCGTTTTCTCGACCAGACGGTCATCTCCGAGCACGATCATCGCAAACAGCAACTCGTCCAAACTCCCCGCCCGCCTTGTGCGGCGCGCCAGCAGCGGCGCGGCCTGCGGATTCAAAATGATGAAATCGGCCTCGCAACCCACCGCCAGGTTGCCCACCACGCCTTCCAGCCCCAGCGCCTTGGCCGCCCCAGCCGTGTGCTGCCACCACAGGTTTTGCGGCGACAGGCTCAGACCGGCTTTCAAGGAACCGCCCTGCTCCACTGCCGCCCGACCCACGTAGTACGCCGCCAGCATGGTGTGAAACGGGCTGAAACTGGTGCCACCGCCCACGTCGCTGGCCAGCCCGTAGCGCATCCCTGCCTCGTCAGCCGCTTTGAAGTCAAAAAACCCACTGCCTAAAAACAGATTACTGGTAGGCGACACCGCCGCTGCCGCCCCAGAACCAGCCATCAACGCCCGGTCAACCGCATCAAAATGGATGCAATGGGCGTAGATGGCTTTTTTACGCAACAAGCCAAAATCGTCATACACCTGCAAATACGAGCGCGATTGGGGGTACAGCTCCTTCACCCAACGCACTTCGTCCAGGTTTTCGGCGACGTGGGACTGGATCCACACCTCGGGGTATCTGGCCGCCAGCTCACCTGCGCCACGCATCTGGGCGTCGCTGCAACTGGGGGCAAAGCGTGGGGTGATGGCATAGCCGAGGCGGTCCACACCATGCCATTGCTGGATCAGGGCCTCGGTGTCGATCAGGCTTTGCTCGGTCTGATCTCTTACGCCATCGGGGCTATGCCGGTCTTGCAGGCATTTGCCGGTGATGAGCCGGAGTTGCTGCTGTTGCGCTTCTTTGAACAGCGCCTGCACAGATTCAGGGTGCGAGGTGGCAAACGTCAGCGCGGTGGTGACGCCGTTGCGCAGCAGCTCCGCTATGAAAAAAGAAGCTGCTTGATCAGCATATTCGCCGGCTGCATAGCATTTTTCTTCTGGAAAAGTGTAGTTTTCCAGCCACGGCAGCAACCCGTCGGCGGGCGAGCCGATCACGTCGGTTTGCGGGTAGTGGATGTGCATGTCCACAAAACCGGGGGCGATGATGCGATCGGGCAGGTGCTGCACCGCCACGTTGGGGTGCTGGGCGGTGAAACTGGCTATCAGGCTGCGGTAGTCGCCCACCGCTTGAACGACGGGTCTGCCCAATGCATTCGGGCCGACGACCAGCAGGCCGTCTTCTTCAAAAATAGCCGAGTTAATAGCCGAGTTAATAGCCGAATTTAAAGGCGCTTTGTCCGTGGCAAAGCGCAGAATGCGGGCGCGGTAGGCTTGGATGGTCATGGCCTAGCGCGTTATTGAAACAGCTCAAACGTCTCGTTCAGCTTGTCGATATGGCGGCGCTTGGCAGATTCGTCCAGAAAACTGGCCTCAAAACTGTTGTGCGCCAGTTGGTAGGCGTGCTGCGCGGTCATGCCGGTGGCAGCGAAGGTTTGCACAAAGTTGTCGTTCATGTAGCCTCCAAAATAGCTCGGGTCGTCTGAATTGACCATGGCGACCAAGCCGGCGTCCAGCAGTTTTGGCAGGTTATGGTCGCGTAAGTCCTTGAAAACACAAAGTTTTAAGTTGGACAGCGGGCAAACGGTAAGCGGGATGCGGTCTTTTTTGAGCCGCGCCATCAAGAGTGCGTCTTTGCTGGACTGCACGCCATGGTCGATGCGTTCGACTTTGAGCAGGTCCAGCGCCGTCCACACATACGCCGGCGGGCCTTCTTCACCCGCATGGGCGACCAGATGCAGACCGAGTTCACGACATGTCGCAAACACCTTGGCAAACTTCTCGGGTGGGTTGCCGACTTCGCCGGAATCAAGACCGATACCGATGAATTTGTCGCGGTAGGGCATGGCGGCTTCCAACGTTTCAAAAGCTTCTTCTTCGCTCAAATGGCGCAAAAAGCACAGGATGAGCGCGGCGCTGATGCCATGGCTGGCTTGCGCTTCTACACAGGCGCGGTGCAGGCCGTTGATCACCGTGCCCATGCCCACGCCACGGGCGGTGTGGGTTTGGGGGTCGAAAAATATCTCGCAGTGCGCTACATTATCCATAGCAGCTTTGGCAATATATGCGCCGGCCAGGTCGTAAAAGTCTTGCTCTTTTAGCAAAACGCTGGCACCGGCGTAGTAGATATCCAAAAAGCTCTGCAGGTTGGTAAACGCATAGGCACGGCGCAGCTCGTCCACGTTGGTGTAGGGCAAAGTCAGCCCGTTGCGTTGGGCGAGGCTGAAGATCATCTCGGGCTCCAGCGAGCCTTCGATGTGGATGTGCAGCTCGGCCTTGGGCATAGTGCGCAGTAGATCTGGCAGGCGGTCGGTAGGGATGGGTTTGACGGTGTTCATAAGCACATTCTCCAATAAAAAAAGGCTGCCCGAAAGCAGCCTTTTGTCATACGCGCATCAAATTACTTCTTGGCACCCGGAATTTTTCCTTCTACACCTTTGACGTAGAAGCTCAGGCCACCCAAGAACTTGTCATCAGCAACGGCGTCTTTGGCCAGCATTTCTTTGCCTTCATTGCTCATGATCGGGCCTTTCCAGATGGCGAAGGTGCCTGCTTTCAGGCCGGCTTTAACTTCATCGACCTTTTTCTTGGTATCTTCTGGCACGTCAGCGGCGATGGAGACCATGTCAATCGCGCCTTCTTTCACGCCCCACCAAGAAGCGCCGCCACCCTTCCAAGTGCCGGCCAAGGCTTCGCCGGTGGCTTTGATGTAATACGGTGCCCAGTTGATGATGGCGGAACCCAAGTGCGCTTTCGGGCCGTAGGCGGTCATGTCTGAATCCCAGCCGAAGGCGCGCTTGCCAAGCTTTTCAGCGGTTTGCAGCACGGCGGATGAGTCGGTGTTTTGCATCAGGACGTCAGCGCCGCCGTTGATCAAAGCGGTCGCCGCTTCGGTTTCTTTGCCTGGATTGAACCATTCGTTGACCCAAACCACGCGGGTTTTGATTTTCGGATTGACCGACTGCGCGCCCAGCGTGAAGCTGTTGATGTTGCGGATGACTTCAGGGATGGGGATGGAACCGACGACACCCAGGGTGTTGGACTTGGTCATTTTGCCGGCAATCACACCCGCCATGTACGCGCCTTCGTAGGTGCGACTGTCATAGGTTCGCATGTTGTCGGCTTGCTTGTAACCGGTAGCATGCTCAAATTTGACGTCTTTGAACTCGGGGGCCAACTTCAGCATCGGCTCCATGTAGCCAAAGGTGGTGCCGAAAATCAGTTTGTTGCCCTGGCTGGCCATGTCGCGGAAGACGCGCTCTGCGTCGGCAGACTCAGGCACTTTTTCCACAAAGCTGGTGACGACTTTGTCGCCGAATTCTTTTTCAACCGCTTTGCGGGCTTGGTCGTGGGCGTAAGTCCAGCCGCCATCTCCTGTCGGGCCGACGTAGGCAAAGGCGATTTTGAGCGGCTCAGGCTTGACGGGTGCAGGCGCGGCAGCCGGAGCTACAGCAGCCGCTGGCTTGGCTTCTTCTTTTTTGCCGCAGCCTACCAAGGCAGCGGCTGCAATAGCGGTCAGGGCTGCCATTTTGATCATGGTGCGTTTTTGTACATCTGTCATATCAATCATTCCTTTAAAGAAAACCAAGTGAAACAAGAAGAAACTCGAAAACTCAACTACACAACTGTCTACAAATGAAAGGGTTTGCCCAGCGATGCCGGCATGTTGATGCGGATAAACGCCGGATTGCGCGAAATAAGCGCCAACACCACAATAGTAGCAATATACGGCATCATGCTCAAAAATTGGCTGGGAACTTCAACACCCGTGGCTTGCAGGTGAAATTGCAGCATGGTGACGCCACCAAACAGATAGGCACCCAACAGCACCCGTGGCGGCCGCCAGGTTGCAAAGGTGGTCAAGGCCAAGGCGATCCACCCTTTGCCAGCGACCATGCCCTCGACCCACAGCGGTGTGTAGATCGTGGACAAATAAGCCCCCGCCAAACCGCACAAAGCGCCGCCGGTCATTACCGCCATCAATCGGATGCGTCGCACCGGATAGCCCAAGGCGTGGGCAGATTCGGGTGATTCACCCACCGATCGCAGCACCAAACCGGCACGGGTGCGGTACAAAAACCACATCAAACCGAACATCAGCGCGATGGTCAGGTAGACCATGGGGTGTTGCCTGAACAAGGCCTGGCCCAGCAAGGGAATATCGCCCAGGAACGGGATGGCATACTGCGTCTGCTCAGGCAGTTTTTCTTGCACGTACTTGATACCCGCAAAGGCGGAAAAACCCGTGCCAAACAGACTGAGCGCCAAACCCGTGGCGTATTGGTTGGTGTTGAGCCAGATCACCAAACCGCCAAACAGAGCCGCCAAGAGCGCGCCAGCGGCCATGCCCGCTGCAAAACCAATCCACACATTACCGGTATGCACCACGGCGGCAAAACCGGCGATGGCGGCGCACAGCATCATGCCTTCGGCACCCAGGTTGACGACACCGGCTTTTTCGTTGATCAACAAACCCAGGGCGGCCATGGCCAGCACGGTACCGGCGTTGAGCGTGGCGGCGATGAGGAGTGCGTAGGCTTCCATTATTTGACGCCTCCAGCTGCTTGCAGGGTCAGATCAGGAGCGGCGACCTGCCTGGCTCGTGCAGAGCGGCTGAATACCAAACGATAGGTCAGCAAGGTGTCGCACGCCAGTAGATTAAACAGCAGCAGCCCCTGAAACACGCCCGTGATCGACTTGGGCAAGCCCAGACGCGATTGCGCCAACTCGCCGCCAATGTAAAACATGCTCATCAACAGGGCAGAAAATATCATCCCAACAGGATGCAGACGTCCCACAAAAGCCACAATGATGGCGGCAAACCCGTAGCCAGCAGGCACATACAAGGTGAGTTGCCCAATCGGCCCAGCCACCTCCAAGGCCCCAGCCAGGCCCGCTGCGCCGCCGGAGCAGAGCATGGCCAGCCACAAGGCTTTACGTGATGAAAACCCCGCGTAACGCGCCGCAGCAGGCGCCAAACCGCCCACTTGCTGGGCAAAACCCGCGCGTGTGCGAAACAAAAATATCCACAGCCCGGCAGCCAGTGCCAAGGCGATCAACAGCCCAATCGACATACGGGAACCCTGCAGCAGACGGGGGATTTGCGTCACGGCTTCAAAGGTTTTGCTTTGCGGGAAGTTAAACCCGTTCGGGTCTTTCAAGGGGCCGTAGACCATGTAGCCCAGCAGCAAATCGGCCACATAGACCAGCATCAAACTCACCAATATCTCGTTGGCATTGAATTTATCGCGCAGCAAAGCCGTCAAGCTGGCCCACGCCATGCCGCCCAGCACGCCAGCCAGCATGATCAACAGCACGATCCAGCGGCTGGTGTCTTTGTCAGCCAGCAGCGCAACAAAGCCCGCAGCCAGTGCGCCCATGATGAATTGGCCCTCGGCCCCGATGTTCCACACATTGGAACGAAAACACACTGCCAAGCCCAGCGCAATCAGCAAGAGCGGCGTGGCTTTGACCATCAACTCACCCCAGGCGTAGGCCGAGCGGATAGGTTCCCAAAAGAACATCTGCAAACCGCGTACTGGGTCTTTGCCTAAAGCAATGAAGAGCAGCACACCAATCGCCACCGTTAGCAACAGCGCCAACATCGGTGAGGCGTAGCTCCAAAAAGTGGAATTTTGAGGGCGGGCTTCTAATTTGAGCTTCATGCCAGCACCGCTTGCGCTTGCGTCTGCTCAACCTTTGGCCACAAACCACTCATCCACTCGCCCACCAGCGACACGGTGGCGTTGGCACGGTCCAAGGACGGAGACAGGCGGCCATTGGCCATGACATGCAGCCGGTCGCTGATTTCAAACAATTCATCCAGCTCCTCGCTCACCACCAGCACGGCGCAACCGGCATCACGCAGCGTCAAAATCGCACCGCGAATTTGTGCGGCTGCACCCACATCGACACCCCAGGTGGGTTGCGACACGATCAGCAGTTTGGGGTTCGCGTCAATCTCACGACCCATGATGAATTTTTGCAGGTTGCCGCCCGACAAAGACTTGGCGGTCGCGTTGGGGCCGCTGGCTTTGACCTTGAATCGAGAAATCAGCTGTTCGGCGTGCTTGGCCAAGTCGTTAACCCGAATCCAGCCGCCCTTACCGATCGAATTGCTGCGCGTCAGCATCAGGTTGTGCGCCAGACTCAAGTTGGGCACAGCACCTCGGCCCAGGCGCTCTTCAGGAACAAACTGCAGCCCCAGGGCGCGGCGTTCTACCGGCCCGAGCTTGCCGACCGAGTGGCCAACCGTTTGGTCAAACAGCCTCACCATCCCCGCCTCAGCGCGCGTGTCTTCACCTGACAGGGCGTACATCAACTCACGCTGCCCATTGCCAGAGACGCCGGCAATGCCCACCACCTCGCCCGCACGCACATCCAACGATACGGCCTCCAAATTCACGCCAAACTGGTTTTCACGGGGCAGGGTTAACCGCTGCACCTGCAGCACAACGTCACCGGCAACGACGGCGCGATGTTCAAGTGCCGGCGGCTCTGCGCCGATCATCAGGCGGCTGAGCGAGGCATTGCTTTCCTTCTGGGGGTTGCAATGGCCCGTCACCTTGCCCAAACGTAATACGGTACAGGCGGTACACAGCTCCCGAATTTCATGCAGTTTGTGGCTGATGTAAAGAATGCTGCAGCCTTCGGAGGACAGCTTTTTGAGAACGACGAACAGTTTCTCAACCGATTGCGGCGTGAGAACCGAGGTGGGCTCATCCAGAATCAACAACTTTGGATTGGTGAGCAGCGCACGGATGATTTCAACACGCTGCATCTCGCCCACGCTCAAAGTGTGGACGGGCCGGCTGGGGTTGATGTCTAAACCGTATTCACCGGCTTTGGCCGAGATACGCTGCGTCACCTCGGCGAGTGTGAGGTGCTTATCCAAGCCCAGCCAGACGTTTTCAGCCACGCTCAAAGTCTCAAACAAACTGAAATGCTGAAACACCATGCTGATGCCCAAGGCCCGTGCTTCTTGGGGGTTGCGGATATGGACGGCGCTACCGTTGAAGCTGACCATACCCTCGTCCGGCTTCACAGAGCCATAGATGATTTTCACCAAGGTTGATTTGCCAGCGCCGTTTTCACCGAGCAGCGCATGAATTTCACCCGGCAGCACACTGAGCGAAATGCCACTGTTGGCGATTACCCCTGGGTAGCTTTTGGTGATGCCTTCAAGATGGAGCCGAGGAGTTGTCATGCAGCAGCAAGCTTTATTTTTTATTCAAAGTTTTAAGAACGAACTTGATCATATGACGCCAGCTTGAGCCTATTTGGCGTGGTTTGTGCTTATCAACTGAAGTCGGATGCAAAGTTGATGCCAATATAACCATAACCCGTATGAAATATCATTTGAAAGCGGTTAATTTCGCATTCATCACAGAAAATCTCACAAATATGATAATTGATCTGACTATTGGCAACCACATGATTTACCCTTTCTAAAAATTTGCAAAAAGGATGAGCCCATGGAAACAAAACCTTTGCAATTTATCAAGCGCGGTGAAGTCGTCACGCTGGACAAGGTCCCGCCTACCCGCACTTTATTGGAGGTGCTGAGGGAGGATCTGCACTGTACCGGTACCAAAGAAGGCTGTAACGAAGGCGACTGTGGTGCCTGTACGGTGGTGCTGGGCGAAGTGCAGGACGGACGGGTCAAATACAGCGCCGTCAACAGCTGCATTCGTTTGGCACATTCCGTCGATGGCCTGGCATTGTGGACGGTGGAAGACCTGGCCCAAGCCGACGGCAGGTTACACCCGGCACAACAAGCGCTGGTGCAGTGCCACGGCAGTCAATGTGGGTTTTGCACACCAGGTTTTGTGATGAGCTTGTTTGGTATGTACCAAAACCATGTCAGCAAGGGCGAGCCCATTACCCGTGGAATGGCGCAGGAGGAACTGTCCGGCAATTTATGCCGCTGCACCGGCTACCGCCCGATTTTGGATGCTGCACAAGCGATGGCGCAATTACCGGCGGTCCTCATCGACGAAGCTAAATTGCTACAAAAAATAGAGCAACTTGATCAATTAAAACACCGGCTAGAGGCTAATTTTTCATATATTTCGCCAAAATCCCTGCGCGAACTGCTGGTAGCACGATCGGCGAACCCGACAGCCCAGATCGTGGCTGGATGCACCGATGTGGGACTGTGGATCAACAAAATGCACATGCAGTTTGAGCAGATTCTGGATGTGACGCGTGTGCAAGAGCTGCGCCAGATAGAAGACTACCCGCAGCACATCGCCATCGGTGCTGCCGTCACCCTGACCGACGCTTTTGCGGCTATGGTGAAAGACCGACCTCAGCTACACACCTTTGCCGCCCGATTTGCCGGGCTTCCGGTGCGCAACTCGGGCACCTTGGGGGGCAACGTGGCCAATGGCTCGCCGATTGGCGACTCCATGCCGCTGCTGATTGCACTAGGCGCCAACGTGGTTTTACTGCATGAGCATGGCCACCGCGACATCCCGCTGGAGAAGCTTTATACCGGCTACCGGAAAAACGTGATGACCGCAAATGAGGTGTTGGCGTGGATCAAGGTGCCCAAGCCCACAGCCGGTGAAATGCTCAAAGTTTATAAGATCTCCAAGCGCTTTGACGACGATATTTCGGCCGTTTGCCTGGCTATCAAGTTGCAGATGGAAGGGGGTAAGGTGGTATCGGCGTCCATCGGTGCGGGTGGCGTGGCAGCCACATCTGTGCGGGCGCTGAAAACTGAAGCCGTGCTGACAGGGCAAGCCTGGACCCAGGCCACGGTGCAACAAGCGATGATGACGCTGCGCGATGAGTTTTCACCCATCTCAGACATGCGCGCCTCGGCTGCTTACCGCTCGCAGGTGCTGGGTAACTTGCTGCAACGGTTTTGGCTGGAAAGCCAAGGCATGCAACACACCAACCTGGAAGCTCTCGCGTGGGAAGGAGAAATGGCATGAACGCGACGAACCACTCTTCACAACCCATCCCTGCTCCCGCCAGTGGTAGATCCATTGCACACGAAAGTGCCATCGCACAAGTCTCTGGTGCGGCCAATTATGTAGACGACATCCCAGAGGTTCGCGGCACCTTGTACGCGGCCCCCATCATGTCCAACGTAGCGCATGGCAGACTGCGAAACATAGACGCGGGCGCGGCACTGGCGCTGCCTGGTGTGCGCGGCATGATTCAGGCGCAGGACATTCCTGGCAACCCTGTATTAGCCTCGTTTGCCGGTGATGAACCTGTTTTTGCATCAGACACGGTGCAATATATTGGTCAGGTCGTGGGCATCATGCTCGCAGAGACCACCGCGCTGGCCAGGCGCGCAGCACGGCTTGTGAAACTCGATATTGACGTGCTTCCAGCCATTCTGACGGTCAAAGACGCGTTGCAGACCAACAACTACGTCCTGCCCCCGGTGTTTGTAAAACGCGGGGATGCGGCGCTAGCCATTTCCACGACCACAAACATCCTGCATGGCGAGCTTGAAGTGGGCGGGCAAGAACACTTTTACCTGGAAGGTCAGGTGGCCTATGTGTTGCCGCAAGAACAAAACCAATGGCTGGTTTACTCCAGCACGCAACATCCGGGCGAGGTACAGCATTGGGTGTCGCACGCGCTTGGGCTGGACAACAACGCCGTGCGCGTCGAATGCAGGCGCATGGGTGGTGGATTTGGAGGGAAAGAAACCCAAGCTGGGCATCTGGCGGTATGGGCTGCGCTGGCCGCAAACAAGTTCAAATGTCCCGTCAAGCTTCGTCTGGACCGCGATGATGATTTCATGGTGACAGGCAAACGCCACCCGTTTGAATATGCCTACACGGTGGGCTTTGACGACACTGGACGTCTGAATGGACTTAAGCTGATGATGGCAGCCAACTGCGGTTTCAGCGCGGACTTGTCCGGCCCGGTGGCTGATCGGGCTATTTTTCATGCCGACAACGCCTACTTTTTAGAAGACGTAGACATCTCATCCTACCGATGCAAACTCAACGTGCAAAGCCATACTGCCTTTCGTGGCTTTGGCGGGCCACAGGGGATGATTGTGATCGAAACCATCATGAGCGACATCGCACACCATTTGGGGCTGGACCCTTTTGACGTCCGCATGCGCAACTTGTACAGCGACGAAACAACACGCCATAGCACGGCAGAAAAGCCGACAATGCGCAACACCACCCATTACCAGATGAAGGTGGAGGACAATATATTAAACCCTCTGCTTTCAACCTTGGAGCAAAGCAGCCAATACAGACAACGACGCCAGCACATCTCCGAATGGAATGCGGTCAACCCCGTGGTTCAGCGCGGCATCGCCATCACTCCCGTCAAGTTTGGAATTTCTTTCACCGCCACGCTTTTCAACCAAGCCGGTGCCTTGGTTCATGTTTATTTGGATGGTAGTGTGCAGGTGAACCACGGTGGCACTGAAATGGGCCAAGGCTTGAACACCAAAATTGCACAAATTGTGGCCGACGAGCTGGGCATCCCGTTTGAACGCGTACTGGCTACGGCCAGCGATACCAGTAAAATCCCCAACGCATCCGCCACTGCGGCCTCTGCTGGCACCGACCTGAACGGCCGCGCTGCACAGTTTGCTGCACGCCATGTGCGCGATAACCTGGCGCAATTTGCAGGCGGGTTGGCTGGTTGTGGCGCAGGTGCGATTCGCTTTGGGGGGGGCCTGGTGACCTCGCCGGCGAGTGTCTACAACTTTGATGAAATCGTTAAACTGGCGTATGCCAACCGCATTCAGTTATGGAGCGACGGATTTTATAGAACGCCAAAGATTCATTACGATAAAACCACCTTGACAGGCAGGCCCTTTTATTACTTTGCCTATGGTGCGGCCTGTACTGAAGTGGCGATTGACACCCTCACTGGCGAGAGCCGAGTCCTCAAAGTGGACATCTTGCATGATGTCGGCAACGCCATCAACCCTGCCATCGACATCGGACAGATTGAAGGCGGCTTTGTACAAGGCATGGGCTGGTTGACCACCGAGCAGCTGGTTTGGAATAACAAAGGTTTTCTCAGCACCCACGCTCCCAGCACGTACAAAATACCCACTGCTGGGGATGTCCCCGCCCATTTCAACGTAGCTCTTTGGCCCGAACCCAACCGTGAAGACAATGTCTTTGGCAGCAAGGCTGTTGGGGAGCCCCCTTTTATGCTGGCAATCAGTGTCTACGAAGCTTTGCGCGATGCCATTGCACAAGCAAGCAAAGCTGGCACACAAAACGTCAAACTCGTCGCACCAGCAACAGCTGAAAATGTTTTAACCGCCCTTGGACGTCTTTCTGATCAAATGACCTGAAACTCAAAAACATCACAGGATCAACATCGCCCGAAAATCGTTCACATTGGTGAATGTAGGACCGGTGATGACCAAATCACCCAGCGGTTCAAAGTAACCATAGGCGTCGTTGCGGTCAAGGTGGTCATGGATTTTCATGCCCAGCGTCTCGGCACGTGCCAGCGTTGTAGGGTCAATATAAGCACCGGCATTGTCTTGCACACCATCAATACCGTCAGTGTCCGCAGCCAAAGCATAAACATGCGCCAGTCCATGCAAAGACTGTGCCAGGCCAAGGCAAAACTCGCCCGCCCGGCCACCCCGTCCTTTGGCCGCACCAGGCAGGCGTGCACGAACCGTCACCGTGGTTTCACCACCCGACAGAATCACGCAAGGACGGACAAAGGTGGACGTCGAGGAGGAGCCACTTGCTTTGCCAGCATGTTTGGCTGCCATGCGCGCCAGCGCAGCGTGTACGGTGCCAACCTCGCGCGACTCGCCCTCCATGTCGTCACTCAAAATATAGGCATGTAAACCCGCGCTACGTACCACTTCGGCCACGGCTTCCAGGCTTTGCAGCGGCGTTGCGGTCATATGGACAACATTCCCGTTAAAAACAGGGTTGTTTGATTTCGGCGTCTCCAGCGCGCCAGAGCTCAGTTGTTCTGCAATTGGGACGGGTACATCAATGTTGTAGCGCTTCAAAATAGCCAGCGCCTGCGCGCAGGTGGTGTCATCGGGCACCGTAGGGCCACTGGCGATAATGCTGGGGTCATCGCCCGGCACATCACTGATCGTCAAGGTCACGACTTTGGCCGGCGCGCAAGCGGCCGCCAAGCGACCACCTTTGATACGGGAAAGATGTTTACGCACGCAATTCATCTCGGAAATGGGTGCACCAGAATTTAAAAGTGCTTGGTTGACGCGCTGTTTGTCTGCGAAGTCCAAGCCCTCGACGGGTAGAGACAGCAGCGCCGAACCACCCCCGGAGATAAGGCACAGCACCAGGTCATCGGAAGTCAAATTTTGCGCCATGTCCAGAATACGCTGCGCCGCATGCAAACCGGCCGCATCGGGTACCGGGTGTGCAGCCTCCACGATTTCAATGCGAGCAGGTTTGCCATTGAGTTCAACTGGGCGCACAGGGATATGGCGATAGCGGGTGACGACCAAGCCCGACATAGGTGCATCAACGGGCCAATAAGTCTCTACCGCTTGTGCCATCGCTGCAGCGGCTTTGCCCGCACCCAAAACAATCGTCCGACCACCCTGTGCTGGCGGAGAGGGCAAATACGCAGCTGTGTTGTGAAGTGGCAACGCCCGCTTCACGGCTGTCTGAAACAGATAAGTTAAAAACTCGCGCGGTTGTTTGGCGGGGTCTGGTACAGCCATGAATTGCCCTTAATGTCTAAAATGGCGGACGCCAGTGAAGACCATCACCACGCCACGTTCGTCCGCCGCCGCGATCACCTCAGGGTCACGCATGCTACCGCCGGGTTGAATCACGCAGGTTGCGCCTGCATCCACCACGACGTCCAAGCCATCACGAAACGGGAAAAATGCATCGCTGGCGACAGCTGTGCCCTGCAACGACAAGCTGGCATGTTGTGCTTTGATGCCGGCAATACGCGCCGAATCCAAACGGCTCATTTGGCCCGCACCCACACCCATGGTCATACCGCCCGCGCAGAACACAATGGCGTTGGATTTCACGTATTTGGCGACCTTCCAGGCAAACAACAGGTCTTCCAACTGCTGTGCAGTGGGTTGTGCTTTGGACACCACTTTCAAATCTTCCAGCGTCAACTCACGGTTATCTGCAGTCTGCATCAACAAGCCCGAACCCACGCGTTTGACATCAACAGCATTGCGACCATTGTCCCAATCGGAGCCACCGGCTTTACCCATACCTTCAGGCAATTCAATCTGCAACACGCGCACATTGGCTTTGGCTTTGAAGAGCTCCAGCGCCTCTGGGGTATAGCCGGGAGCCATCAGCACCTCAACAAATTGTTTTGAGATTTGTAGCGCGGCCGGCACATCAACCGTGCGATTGAAAGCGATGATGCCACCAAACGCAGAAGTGGGATCTGTTTTAAAAGCCTTGCTATAAGCTTCCAAAGCATCTGCACCCACGGCTACACCGCATGGGTTGGCATGCTTTACGATGACACAGGCGGGCGCATCAAAGCTTTTAACGCACTCCCAAGCCGCATCAGCGTCCGCGATGTTGTTGTAGCTAAGTTCTTTGCCCTGCAATTGTCTAGCTGTAACTAACGAGCCGGGCGCAGGGTACAAATCGCGGTAAAAAGCCGCCTGCTGGTGTGGATTTTCGCCATAACGCAGATCTTGCAATTTGATGAAACGACCATTCGATTGCGCAGGAAACAAGGCATGGCTGCCATCTTCTTGAATACGAGACAGGTAGTCGCTGATAGCGCCGTCGTACTGACTGATGCGGTTGAATGCAGCCACCGACAACGCAAATTTAGTTTTATCCGTCAATTTGCCGCTGGCTTTGAGTTCGGCCAAAACCCCCGCGTACTGCGATGCGTCGGTCAGCACACCCACATCTTTCCAGTTTTTGGCGGCAGAGCGCACCATGGCGGGGCCACCGATGTCGATGTTTTCAATCGCATCTTCCAAAGTGCAACCCGGTTTGGCTACCGTGGCTTCAAAGGGGTATAAATTGACCACCAACAAATCAATGGTGTCAATGTGATGCGCCTGCAATGCCGCCATGTGTTCTGGCAGGTCACGACGCGCCAGCAAGCCGCCGTGTACTTTAGGATGCAGCGTTTTAACGCGACCATCCAGCATCTCAGGAAAGCCTGTGAGTTCAGCAACCTCCGTCACGGGCAAGCCCTGGTCGGCCAAAAGCTTGGCTGTACCGCCAGTGGATAAAAGTTTGATACCCAAAGCATGCAATTCACGTGCGAAGTCGACCACACCGGTTTTATCAGAAACTGAAATTAGAGCGTTCATTAGGGGTCAGAGAGTTGGAAGTAGTTTGAGAAAGATGTCGAAAATATGCGCAAATGGTTGCTCAAGTAGAAGCCACCCAAATGGCGTCAAAGCAAGGCGTGTTCCACCAGTTTTTTACGCAAGGTATTGCGATTCAAATTGAGCCATTCAGCGGCGCGCGACTGGTTGTTGTCAGCTTGCTGCATCACCACCTCAAGCAAAGGTTTCTCAACCGCTTTGACCAGCATGTCGTACATGCCATGCGGCTGTTCGCCCCCTAGGTCTTTGAAGTAGGTTTCAAGACTGTCGCGAACACATTCTTCTATTTGTTTTTTACTCATGCTTTTTTTGTTTTTTTAACTGCTTTAAATTTAGACGGTCATCTCATGATCTTCGACTTGACCCAATCGATCAATGTGCGGAAAACGCTCGAACTGTTCGGCCAAGCTGTCAAAGAATTGCGTCACCGCTGCATGCTGCGTCTCGCAAGATTCAAGGACATTCATCTGGCTGCGAAAAACTTCACCCCCGGGCAAATCTCGTACATACCAGCCGATATGTTTACGGGCTGTCCGCACGCCAGAAAATTCACCGTATAAATCGTAGTGGTCCCACAAGTGGTCGCACAAAAGACGCTTCACTTCGACAACCAACGGAGGGGCTAACTGCATGCCAGTTGCCATGAAGTGCGCAATTTCTCGAAAAATCCAAGGTCTGCCCTGAGCTGCACGGCCAATCATGATCGCGTCTGCACTTGTAGCCGCCAATACAGCCCGTGCTTTTTCAGGCGTGGTGATATCACCGTTAGCCACCACTGGGATCTCAACGGCTGCTTTCACAGCCGCAATGGTTTCATACTCAGCATCGCCTTTGTAACCCTGTTCACGGGTACGGCCGTGCACAGCCAGCATCTGCACACCGGCTTGCTCAAAAGCACGTGCCAGCACGACCGCATTTTTGTGTGATTGACACCAACCCGTGCGCATTTTTAAAGTGACAGGTACATTGCGCGGGGCACAGGCAGCAACAACCGCTTCAACAATGGAAAGCGCCAAGGACTCGTCCTGCATCAAAGCTGAACCTGCCCATTTGTTGCAGACCTTCTTCGCAGGACAACCCATGTTGATGTCAATGATTTGTGCGCCATTGTCAATGTTGTAGGCGGCAGCTTCAGCCATCATCTCTGCGGAGGTCCCGGCAATTTGTACGGCAATCGGCGCGCTCTCGCCATCATGGTTGGCACGTCGTGAGGTTTTCAGCGTGCTCCACAACTCACGTTTGGACGTCACCATTTCACTCACCGCATACCCTGCACCAAGTTTTTTACAAAGCGCACGAAACGGCCTGTCTGTCACCCCCGCCATGGGTGCAACAAACAGATTGTTTGGCAAACTATATTGACCGATGTTCATGCGTGGAAACGTAAAAATGCCCGAGGTAGATACCAACCGCGCTATGAAGTCGCTCAAAGCGTCGTTTAAGGATTTGCTTAAAAATGAAGCACGATTGTACCTGCCTCACTTTGGCTTCGGGAGTTCTTTTTTTGATATTTTTTGATGATATTTGACATTCATTAGACAGCAATCAATATCAATGGCGTTAGAAACTTCTTTCTCAACTCTATACTCGCGTCTATATGATGATTTGGATAGAACAACTGCTCGTCCTACTGGCTTTGCCAAAGTTTGGCTTGAGTACCGTTTTCGTGGTGTCGTTCATAAGTGCAACCTTGCTGCCTTTAGGTTCTGAGCCAGTTGTCTTTGGTTTGATCAAACTCAACCCCGGCCTGTTTTGGCCGACTATTTTTGTGGCAACGGCGGGCAATACATTGGGTGGAGCTGTTGATTGGTGGATGGGCCATGCAGCACACCGAGCGGTGGACAAGTACAGTCAATCATCCACACACACCAAAGCATTGATATGGTTGGAGCGCTTGGGCCCCAAGGCTTGTCTGTTGGCTTGGTTGCCTGTTATTGGCGATCCTTTGTGTGCCGTTGCAGGTTGGCTCAAACTGCCCTTTTGGCCATGCTTGTTTTATATGGCTATCGGGAAATTTTTGCGATATCTTGTCATGACAGCATTGTTGCTGGGTATTTTTTCTGGCAATTTTGAAAAACTACCCGGCTGGTTTTTTTAAAAGATCAAATATCAGTTACACAGCCTTTGGCGCTTCAACATTGCGCAGACGGATATGAAGCTCTTTCAGCTGCTTCTCATCCACCAGCGAAGGTGCTTGCGTCAACAAACACTGGGCACGTTGGGTTTTCGGGAACGCAATCACATCACGGATAGACTCAGCGCCCGTCATCAACGTCACAATGCGGTCCAAACCAAAGGCCAGGCCACCATGCGGAGGTGCACCATATTGCAAGGCATCCAATAAGAAACCAAATTTTATCTGCGCTTCTTCAGGCGTGATTTTGAGTGCATCAAAGACTTTTTGCTGCACATCTGCACGGTGAATACGCACAGAACCACCGCCCATTTCCCAGCCATTGAGAACCATGTCGTAGCCCTTGGAAATACACTTCTCAGGGGCGGTGACCATCCAGTCTTCATGGCCGTCTTTGGGTGCGGTGAAAGGATGGTGCGTTGCCGTGTAGCGCTGGGCATCTTCGTCGTATTCAAACATCGGAAAGTCGACCACCCACATCGGGCGCCAGGCCTTTTCAAACAAACCGTTCTTTTTACCGAACTCACTGTGGCCGATTTTGATGCGCAATGCACCAATCGCGTCATTGACGATTTTTTCTTTGTCGGCACCAAAAAAGATCAAATCACCGTCTTTCGCACCGGTGCGTGCCAAGACTTCTGCAATGGCTTTGTCGTGGATGTTTTTAACAATCGGGCTTTGCAAACCATCACGGCCTTTGGCCAGTTCATTGACTTTGATATAAGCCAGGCCTTTGGCTCCATAAATTTTAACAAATTCGGTGTAACCATCAATCTCACCACGGCTCAAACCACCGACTTCGCGCGCCGCACCAGGCACACGCAAGGCAACCACACGGCCACCCTTCATGGTGGCAGCGCCGGAGAAGACTTTGAAGTCCACATCCGCCATCACATCCGTCACCTCGGTGAATTTAAGATTCACGCGCAGATCAGGCTTATCCGAGCCATATACATGCATGGCATCCTGGTAGGTCATGACCGGGAATTCACCCAGATCGACATTGATCGTATGCTTGAACACGCTAATGATCATGCCCTGGAACATGTCGCGGATTTCTTGCTCATCCATAAAAGACGTTTCAATATCGATCTGCGTGAATTCTGGCTGACGGTCAGCGCGCAGGTCTTCGTCCCGGAAGCATTTCACGATTTGATAATAGCGGTCATAGCCAGCCACCATCAACAACTGCTTGAACAGCTGGGGAGATTGCGGCAAGGCGAAGAAATGTCCGTCATGAACACGGCTAGGCACCAGATAATCGCGCGCACCTTCAGGCGTGCTCTTGGTGAGCATCGGTGTTTCGATGTCGATGAAACCATGCGCATCCAAAAACTTGCGCACTTCCATAGACACCTTGTAGCGCAGCATCAGGTTGTTCTGCATGTAGGGACGTCGCAAATCGAGCACGCGGTGCGTCAAACGTGTCGTCTCGGACAAGTTCTCATCATCCAGCTGGAAAGGCGGTGTCACCGAGGCGTTGAGCACAGTCAGTTCATGGCACAGAATTTCAATCTTGCCGCTCTTCAAATTGTCGTTGACTGTGCCTTCAGGACGCGCGCGCACCAAACCCTTCATCTGAATACAGAACTCATTGCGCAAACCTTCTGCCAACTTGAACATGTCTGCACGGTCAGGATCGCAGACCACCTGCACATAACCTTCGCGGTCGCGCAGGTCGACAAAAATCACACCACCATGGTCGCGCCGGCGGTTCACCCAGCCACACAAAGTCACGGTTTCGCCCAACAGGGCTTCGGTCACAAGACCGCAATAGTGGGTACGCATTGCCATAATATTCTCTTCGCTTATTTTTTAGAAATTTTGGATGTAAGTGCCGGATCGTGCGGAGATACCACACCCATGGACACAATGTATTTGAGCGCATCGTCCACGCTCATGTTGAGTTCAATGCAATCGCTTTTCTTCAGCATCACGAAATAGCCGCCTGTCGGGTTTGGCGTTGTCGGCACATAGACGCTCAGGTAATCGCCCTTCAGGTGATTGCTGACATCGCCGCCGGGTGTGCCCGTCACAAAGGCGATGGTCCACACGTCCAAGCGCGGCCATTGCACCAGAACAGCGGTGCGGAAGGCGCTGCCACCGTCAGAAAACAGCGTATCAGAGACTTGTTTCACACTTGAGTAGATGGATCGCACGACAGGAATGCGTCCCAGGAGCGCATCACTCCAGTCCATTAATTTTCGACCCAGGAAATTACTCGCCGCAGCACCCACCACCAGTAAACTGGCCAAGGCCAGCAAGAGGCCAAAACCGGGAATATGAAAACCGATCAACTTGTCGGGATGCCAGGCTGCGGGCAAGATCAGCAAGGTTTTATCAAGCGTGCTGAGCATCCATTCCAATAGCCAGACGGTGATCGCCACAGGCACGATGACCAACAAACCGGCAAACAACCATTTGCGTAAAGCTGCCATCACATGTTCCCGTTCATAAAGGTCAAAATGCTTTCGCTGTTAGCTTTAAGCATTGGAGGAAGGTGTGGATTTTGCCGCAGCAGGTGCAGAAGGCGCTGAAAGCGTTGTAGCTGGCTTGGACGCCGTATCAGACTTAGTCACCGCCGGGCTTGCAGTCGTTGCAGACTCAGCACTTTTACTCTCGGAAGGCACAGGAACGGATGTTCCTGCTGCTGACTCACCAGAATCCGTCTTGGCCTCTGTCGGCAATGCGCTGTTTTTACCCGCGCCTTCTTTGAAGTCGGTGACGTACCAACCCGTACCCTTGAGCTGAAAACCAGCCGCAGTCAGTTGTTTTTTGAAAGTGGCATTGCCGCAAGCAGGGCAATCCGTCAACAGCGGATCGGACATTTTTTGTAAAACATCCTTGGCATGCCCGCAGGTTTCGCATTTGTAAGCGTAGATAGGCATATAAGTCTAGAGAATATCTTGTGAAGTGAAAAGACGAAGCAAAGCTGACAATTATAAGTGTTTGCATCAAAAGGGGCTGATGAGCCCGCTTCAGAGTTCAAGCATCCGAGTTAAAAAAAATTATTCGGCGGTACTGCTATTTTTACAATGTAGAATGCTATAAATTAAATAGCAATATAAGCATATAATTCGCCGGTTAGAGCCAAAAATGCTCTGAAAGCCGACTTTTATGTAAATCCAGCGCACTTGTACACTAGCCAGATGCGCCATGGGCATGCTACAGATGCAAACGGACCACAAATTGCATCACAATCAGCCCCACTACAAAGCCCAATCCGCCATAAACGATGCCTTGTAGCAGCTTGTTGGTTCTTTTTTGCTCGGCCAGCAAGTCATGCATGACCTGCAGATCACGTTTATTGTCCGCTGGTTTTTGCTTTAAAAAGTCAGCCAACAAACCCGGTAAATCGGGCAATAATTTAGCATAACGGGGCGCTTGCGCTTTCAGCTCTTCAATCAGCTTTTGTGGACCGATCTGTTCGATCATCCATTTTTCGAGGAAAGGCTTGGCGGTATTCCATAAATCCAGGTCCGGATCCAGCTCACGTCCCAAACCTTCAATATTGAGCAAGGTTTTTTGTAGCAGCACCAGTTGCGGCTGGATTTCGACATGGAAACGGCGCGAGGTCTGAAACAAACGCATCAAGACCATGCCCAGGGATATTTCCTTGAGCGGGCGGTCAAAATACGGCTCACACACGGCGCGGATGGCCGATTCCAACTCATCGACCCGCGTCGTCGCGGGCACCCAGCCTGATTCAATGTGCAACTCAGCCACACGTTTGTAGTCGCGTCTGAAAAACGCAGTGAAGTTCTGCGCCAAATACTCTTTGTCCACCGCCGTTAAACTGCCGATGATGCCGAAATCGAGCAAAATATAGCGACCAAACGTCGCCGGTTCCAAGCTTACCTGGATATTGCCGGGGTGCATGTCAGCATGGAAAAACCCATCGCGGAAGACCTGGGTGAAAAAAATCGTGACGCCGTCGCTGGCCAGTTTTTTGATGTTCACGCCCGCATCGCGCAGCTGCTGCACCTGGCTGATGGCGATGCCTTTCATACGCTCCATCACCAGCACCTCAGGACGGCAAAAATCCCAATACATCTCGGGAATCAGCACCAAATCGAAACCCTCCATGTTGCGCTTGAGCTGGGCGGCGCTGGAGGCCTCGCGGATCAAGTCCAACTCGTCATGCAAATGCCGGTCAAATTCGGCCACCACTTCGCGGGGTTTGAGGCGTTTGCCGTCGTCACTGAGTTTTTCAACCCAGCCCGCCATCATGTGCATCAGGCTCAGGTCTTTTTCAATCACCGGCAGCATGTCGGGGCGCAGCACCTTGACGGCGACTTCCCGCACGCGGCCCTGGCGGTCAGTGATAGTGGCGAAATGAACCTGCGCAACTGATGCGCTGGCCACGGGTGTGACGTCAAAGCTGGTGAAAATCTCCGCCAAAGGTTTGCGAAAAGCTTTTTCAATGTTGGCGATGGCGATGGCCGAGTCAAACGGCGGCACGCGGTCTTGCAGGCGCGCCAGCTCGTCGGCAATGTCCAGCGGCATCAAATCCCGCCGGGTTGACAGCACTTGGCCAAATTTGACGAAAATCGGCCCCAAGCGTTCCAACGCCTGGCGCAAGCGCTGACCGCGCGGCGCCGACAAATTGCGCCCGATCGACAAAATCCGTGCCATGACGTTGAGCCATGGCTTCTGAAAGCTGGTCAACAGCAACTCGTCCAAACCGAACCGTATCATGATCCAGACGATAAAAGCGCCGCGCAGCACCCGCTTCATGGTGCGGGCTTTCCATCCGTCGGGGTTTTGGATGCCATGAAGCTGCGTAAAGCGCCGCTCACCTGCCGTGCAACGCCAGCCAGTGCATGGGCCGGTGCATCGCCAATCACGCGTGACAAGTCCTCCTCCACGTCCCAACGTACATGGTCGGCCAGCCAATTGACCTCAGCTGCCAATTGCACATCACCTTCAATCTTCACGTTGGGTTTGGCGCCTACCGCCAGCGTTTGCAGTAAGGCGGCGGGGGATTCTTCAGTCACGATCAGGCTCAAATCACTGGGGCCTTGCGGGCCGAGACACTCCAGCAAGCCTGCAGGCGTTGCCGCCACGCGCATCGTCAACATGCGCCAGCGCAGGCTGATGATGCTGCCCGATTGCCGGGCCAAGCGCGCCTGAGCTTCTTTTTCTTGCATCAGCACGTGGTTGATGAACAAGACCAGACGGTGCTGGAACTCGTCCACCACCCAGCCAGGAGGCTGCAGCGCGGTGCTGAGTTTGCTAAAAATACCGTCTAACAATGAAAAAGGGGACTGTGTTGCCATAGCCCCCAATTATTCACGACATTTTGTAGTTTTAGACTGGTCGGGTCTTAAATCCTTTTATTGGAGTGCTTGCACGCCAGCTACCAGCCAACCGCCGCCATTTTTGGCCTTCGTCATGTTCCAGACTTCGCGGAATGGGGCAGGACTGCTGGATGGCTCTTCGCGGATCATGCCGGAGAACTCGACGCTGGCCATGTAGCCGTCAGCCATGTCTTCGATGCCCAACAACTGCGCATCCAGCATCACCACGTCGGTTTTGTTGGTGCCAGCCCCAGTCACGCCAGCACGCTCTGCCAGCTGCGATTTGATCTCGCCAGCCATCTCATCGGTCATCATGCTGCGCAGGGCGGTGATATCTGATTTATCCCAAGCGTCCTGCAAGGTCACAAAGTTGCGTTTGGCAGCAGTCAAGAAGCTAGCAGTATCAAAATCAGCAGGCACGCCCCAAGACTGTGAGCCGCCCAAGCCAGAAGCAGTGGCCCCTGTTTGCAGGCCTGAGCCAATCATGGACTTGCTGGAATCAAAGGCGGTTGCATTACCTTCCCAAGGACGTGCTGAAGCATCATTGCCGACGTTTTGCGGGCTGTATTGGCGCGGTGCAACGGCGTCAACAGCGGATGGACTGCCCGCTGCACTTGCTCCAGCGCCTTGAAACGCAAACGGACTGGCATTGGCGCTGCCTTCAGATTTCTTGGCACGTGCGCGCATGACCATGCCGACGACCAACATGATGCCCAGCGCCAACAGCGCGAACATCATGAACTGCCCCATCGCTGCACCCAAACCAAGTGAACTGGCCAACCATGCCAAGCCCAAACCGGCAGCCAAGCCACCAAGCATCGCGCCCCATGGCTTTTTAGGTGCAACTGGCGCTGCAGCCGGTGCTGCCGCTGGTTTAGATGCAGAATTTGTAGCGTTTTGAGCTGGCGCTGCAGGCGCATTGGTGGCGCTCTTTTGCGTCACATTGCTCGATTGTTTACCCATCGAACCGCCACCACCCAGGCGGCGAGCTGCCTCAGCGTTCAACCCGGTGAAGGCCAAAGCGCAAACCAAAACGATAGACCATAATTTCATGTTGACTCCAAATAATTTCGACAGGACAGATCGACTATGCACATCGATTTAGGCTGAATATAGTGGCAAAAGCACTGACTATCAAGTGTCGCACCAGAGGCATCAAACAAAATAGGTTATTAAATGGGTTATTACCTAGGTATTAATACCCGAAAACAACCCGAAATCACCCAAAAACCACACGCTAACGCTTTTGCCTAGCCTCTCAGCATTTGATGCCTACATGTAAAGCGACCACACCACCGGTCATGTTGTGAAAATCCACATGGCCAAAACCAGCGGTTTTCATGAGGGTTTTCAGCTCTTCCTGGCCCGGATGCATACGAATCGACTCGGCCAGGTAGCGGTAGCTGGCATCGTCGCCCGCCACCAGTTTGCCCAATTTAGGTAACACTTTGAAAGAATACCAATCGTAGACCTTGGACAAAGGCCTGGCGACTTTGGAGAATTCCAGTACCAGCAGCTTGCCTTTCGGCTTCAAAACGCGGTTCATTTCTTTCAGCGCCGCGTCTTTGTGCGTCATATTGCGCAGCCCGAAAGCGACGGTGACCACATCGAAGTGGTTGTCGGGAAACGGTAATTTTTCAGCATCGCACACCATCGTCGGCAGCACCACACCGGCGTTGATCAGGCGGTTGCGGCCTTCGCGCAGCATGGCTTCGTTGATGTCGGTATGCACCACGCGACCGGTTTTACCCACTTTGGGGGCAAACGCCAGCGCCAGATCACCCGTGCCACCGGCAATGTCCAACACCTGCGCGCCCTCTTGCACGTTGGCCACCATGACGGTGTAGACCTTCCAGGCGCGGTGCAAGCCCATGGACATCAGGTCGTTCATGATGTCGTACTTGGGCGCGACCGAGTCGAATACGCCGCGCACATGGCTGGCTTTGTCTTTTTCATCGACCGACTGGAAACCGAAATGGGTTTGGCTCATGATTCTGCTTTGCTCGTTTTACTTGACTGAATGAAAGGGTCAGTGGCTGAAAATTAATGACTACTACAGCCGTGTCCTGCTTTTTCCGGCATGGCATCGTCACGTTGTCGGCCCGCCGCTGCCAGCCGACCTTCGTATTCTTGCCACAATTTGTCTTGCTGGGAGCCCAGAAAATACAGGTAATCCCAGGTGAACAAACCCGTGTCATGCCCGTCGGTGAAGCTCGGTTTGACCGCGTAATTGCCAATCGGCTCCAAGCCCTGCAGGCCCACATCACGTTTCCCCGTTTGCAAAACCTCCTGACCCGGGCCATGGCCCTGCACCTCGGCCGACGGCGAGGAGATGCGCATCAGCTCGAACGGAATCTGAAAGCTAACACCGTCAGAAAAGCTGATCTCCAGCACTTTCGACTTGGCGTGCGCCGTCAGCGCTTCTGGGGTGGGAGAACCTGTTGTTAAGCCGGCCATAAGATGTGTCTTTCAGATTGACGTGTTGTTGTAACTTTGCGTATGGTGACGTTACACCAACACCCGCTCAATACCGCCATTGTTGGCCAAGGCGACGTAGTCGGGCATCCATTCTTTGCCCAGGATTTGATTGGCCATCTCGACCACGATGTAATCGGCTTCCAGCAAACCTGTTTTCAAGTCGTCCTGGTAGCGGTTCAAGCCCATCAAACAACTCGGGCAAGAGGTCAAAATTTTAACGTTCTGCTGGAGTGTCACCACGCCCATGTCACGCAAAGCGGCTTCGCCTTTGCGGATTTCTTCTTCTTTGCGGAACCGAATTTGCGTTGAAACATCGGGGCGTGAAGTGGCCAAACCACCGCTCTCGCCGCAGCAGCGGGTACTTTCAAGCACATTCTCACCCACCAGAGCTTTCACCGTTTTCATGGGTGCCTGCAGCTTCATGGGTGTGTGGCAGGGGTCGTGATAAAGGTAACCACCACCCGGCGCTCCATTAGATAAAGAAGCCAGGGTGATGCCTTTTTCCAGCAAATATTCATGGATGTCGATGATGCGGCTGCCGGGGAAGATTTTGTCAAACTCGTAGCTTTGCAACTGGTCGTAGCACGTGCCACAGCTCACCACCACGGTTTTGATGTCGAGGTAATTCAGCGTGTTGGCGACACGGTGGAACAGCACCCGGTTATCGGTGATGATTTTGTCGGCCTTGTCAAACTGGCCACTGCCTTTTTGCGGGTAGCCGCAGCACAGATAACCCGGCGGCAGCACCGTTTGCACACCCGCGTGCCACAGCATGGCCTGTGTCGCCAAACCCACCTGGCTGAACAGGCGCTCAGAACCACAACCCGGGAAGTAAAACACCGCCTCCGTCTCGGCATTGGTCTGCACAGGGTTGCGGATGATAGGCACGTAGTCATTGTCTTCAATGTCCAAAAGCGCACGGGCCGTCTTTTTGGGCAAACCGCCGGGCATTTTCTTGTTGATGAAGTGAATGACCTGCTCTTTGATCGGTGCAGGGCCTAGCGTTGACCGTGGTGCCGTTGTCTGTTGACGTGCCAGCACCTTCAACACCCGGTTGCCCAGGCGTTGTGCTTTGAAACTGAGGTTGGTGAGCGAATGGCCGATACGGATGGCACGCGGGCTGGCCGTGCCAATAAACCAGGCCTGGAACTCGGCCGCAGGCCGCCAGCTCTTTTTACCCATCTTGCGCAGCAGATTGCGCATGTTCATGGTCACATCGCCAAAGTCGATGTTCACCGGGCATGGCGTTAGACACTTGTGGCAAACGGTGCAATGGTCGGCCACGTCTTCAAACTCCTGCCAATGCTTGATGCTGACGCCACGGCGGGTTTGTTCTTCGTACAAAAAGGCTTCAACCAAGAGCGAGGTCGCCAAAATCTTGTTGCGCGGGCTGTACAGCAGGTTGGCGCGCGGCACGTGGGTGGCGCAGACGGGTTTGCACTTGCCGCAGCGCAGGCAGTCTTTGACGCTGTCGGCAATCGCGCCGATATCGCTTTGCTGCATGATGAGCGACTCGTGCCCCATCAAACCAAAGCTGGGCGTATAGGCATTGGTCAAATCAGACAGCAGATTGTCTGAAATATGAGGTAATTTGACCTCTAGCCGGCGTTTCGGTTGCCTAGACTGCTCTTCTTTTGATAGTGAATCAACCGCTGGCTTGGTCGGCAACAAACTGCTTCTGAGCAGCTTGCCTTTGTTGAAGCGCCCTTCCGGGTCGACCCGCTGCTTGTAATCGGCAAACGGCTGCAGCTCGGCGTCGGTCATGAACTCCAGCTTGGTGATGCCGATGCCGTGCTCGCCTGAGATCACACCATCCAAGCTACGCGCCAGGACCATGATGCGAGCCACCGCCGCATGGGCGGTTTGCAGCATCTCGTAATCGTCGCTGTTGACCGGCAGGTTGGTATGGACGTTGCCGTCACCCGCATGCATGTGCAAAGCCGCCCAAACGCGGCCTTTCAGCACGGTTTTGTGGATAGACGTGCATTCGTCCAGAATCGACACGAACGCCACGCCGGTGAAGATCAGCTGCAACTTGGCACGCAGATCGGTCTTCCAGCTGGCGCGCAGGGTGTGGTCTTGCAACTGCGGGAAAAGCGTGGCCACGTCTTGCAACCAGCCGCTCCACAAGGTCCGCACCTCGGCAATCAGGGTCAGCGCCTGCACCACGCGGTCTTCCATCAGCTCGCTGGAGGCAATAGTGGCGGCATCGTCTTGCTTGCCAAGCGGCAGGTTGCCTTTTTTGAAGAAGGCTTCCAGCGCATCGCACAGCTTGATCTTGTTTTGCAGGCTCAGCTCGATGTTGATGCGTTCGATGCCATCGGTGTACTCGGCCATGCGCGGCAGCGGGATGACCACGTCTTCGTTGATCTTGAAGGCGTTGGTGTGCCTGGAGATCGCCGCCGTGCGCTTGCGGTCCAGCCAGAACTTTTTGCGCGCTTCCGGGCTGATGGCGATGAAGCCTTCGCCGTTGCGAGAGTTTGCAATCCGCACCACTTCAGAGGTAGCGCGGGCCACGTCGTCTGCATTGTCACCTGCGATGTCGCCAAACAGCACCATTTTGGGCAGACCATTGCTGGTGCCGGTATGCGCGCGCTTGGATTTGGTGGCGTAGCCGACGGCCTTCAAATAGCGGTCGTCCAGATGCTCCAGCCCCGCCAGCAGCACACCGGTGCGCTGTTGCTCGGCAAACATGAAGTCCTTGATCTCCACAATGCTGGGCACGGCGTCCTTGGCATTGCCAAAAAACTCCAGACACACCGTGCGGGTGTGCGCCGGCATCTTGTGCACCACCCAGCGGGCGCTGGTGATCAGGCCATCGCAGCCCTCTTTCTGGATGCCGGGCAAACCACTCAGAAATTTGTCGGTGACGTCCTTGCCCAGGCCTTCCTTGCGGAAAGACGGGCCGGGGATGTCCAGACGTTCGGTGCGGATCAGCTTTTTACCGTCGGCTTCAAAGTAGTTCAATTCGAAACTGGCCATCACCGCATCATGGATTTTGCCCATGTTGTGGTTCAGGCGGGTCACTTCCAGCCACTTGGCGTCGGGGGTGACCATGCGCCAGCTGGCCAGATTGTCCAGCGCCGTTCCCCACAGCACGGCTTTTTTACCGCCCGCGTTCATGGCGATGTTGCCGCCAATGCAGCTGGCTTCGGCAGATGTTGGGTCCACCGCAAACACAAAACCACCGCGCTCGGCGGCATCGGCCACGCGCTGCGTGACCACGCCGGCTTCGGTCCAGACGGTCGCGACAGGTGCGCTCAAGCCGGGCAAGGTCAGCATCTCGACCTCGGTCATGGCTTCCAGCTTTTCGGTGTTGATGACGGCGCTTTTCCAGGTCAGCGGAATCGCGCCGCCGGTGTAGCCCGTGCCGCCGCCGCGCGGGATGATGGTCAGCCCCAGCTCGATACAGCCTTTGACCAGCCCCGCCATCTCGACTTCAGAATCCGGCGTCAAAACGACAAACGGGTACTCGACACGCCAGTCGGTCGCATCGGTCACGTGGCTGACGCGGCTCAGGCCGTCAAACTTGATGTTGTCCGATGCGGTGAGTTTGCCCAGCACTTTTTGCGTCTTTTTACGCAGGGCTGCGCCTTTGGTGAACACACCATCGAACGATTGGATAGCGATGCCCACCAGGGTGATCAACTCACCCACCAAGGCATCCCGCGTGGCATCCGCGCCCGGCGTGCGGCGTTTTTCGACTTCAACCAAGCGGTGGTTCAGCGCATCGACCAGTTGCGAGCGGCGCTTCGGGTTGTCCAGCAGGTCGTCCTGCAAGTACGGATTGCGTTGCACCACCCAGATGTCACCCAGTACCTCATACAACATGCGGGCGGAGCGGCCGGTGCGGCGCTCGCCGCGCAGCACGTTCAGCACCTCCCAAGCGCGTTCGCCCAAGAGGCGCAGCACGATCTCGCGGTCGGAGAAGGAGGTGTAGTTATAGGGAATCTCGCGGATGCGGTCACCCATCAACCCCATGACCATGGAGGGCAGATCGGGTTGTTCGTGGGCTTGCGGCATGATCACATGCGTGGTCGAAACCGCAGCAGGAACCAAGGTTGGAGCCAATGTCGAATCCAAAGGAAGTAGCGTTGTTGAAGCGTTCATCGTTGTAATTGTGCCCAGCAACTGCCAAATGAGCGCGGGGCACCAATGTTAACGCAGTGCAGCAAGCCTTTGTCACCGTGTGGACACATGGGGACGCTAGAGTACGGCTAACCTCGTCCTAGGTTTGCTTGCCAAGTTCGCTGATCTAGTCCATGCTAATGGAATACCCGATTTCCAATGATGGGGCAGGCGTGGTCAAATTTGACGCTTAAATCTCTTGATTGCGTGTTCAAACACGTCGCGTTCAGAATGAATGCCGCAGCTTTTGGTCGCAAATTTGCTGGTTTTTTATCTTTTTAGTCGATTTTTTGGAGATTTCATATGAATCA
>JAYVJL010000156.1:0-68839 GCA_043769295.1 Polaromonas sp.
TACTTACCAGCTGGCTTTGGTGATACCGGGGATATTCCCAGCGAAAGCCATCTCACGGATCTTGGCGCGAGCCAAGCCGAACTGACGGAACGTACCACGTGGACGACCCGTGATCGAACAACGGTTGCGTTGACGAGTTGGGTTTGCATTGCGTGGAAGCTTTTGCAGAACAAGACGGGCGGCAGCGCGCTGCTCATCGGTTGCTTTTGCATCGTTTGAAATTGCTTTGTTGTCTGCGTGTACTTTTGCGTACTTGGCAACCAACTTGTCACGCTTGAGTTCGCGCTGGATTAATGCTTGTTTAGCCACGTGTCACCTCAGTTCTTGAACGGGAAACGGAAAGCTGTGAGCAGTGCTTTGCACTCTTCATCAGTTTTAGCCGTTGTGGTGATGCTGATATTGAGACCACGCAAAGCATCAACCTTGTCGTATTCAATTTCAGGGAAAATGATCTGCTCTTTAACGCCGATGTTGTAGTTGCCACGGCCATCAAATGCGCGGCCAGAGATACCACGGAAGTCACGTACGCGAGGCAAAGCTACGGTCACGAAGCGATCCAGAAATTCCCACATCTGCACGCCGCGCAAAGTGACCATACAGCCAATCGCTTGGCCTTCGCGGATTTTGAAACCGGCGATTGGCTTTTTAGCAACAGTAACCACAGGCTTTTGGCCCGCGATTTTTGTCAAGTCAGCAACTGCGTTGTCCATGACCTTCTTGTCAGAGACCGCTTCACTCACACCCATGTTGAGCGTGATTTTTGTAAGGCGAGGAACCTGCATGGGCGATGTGTAGCCAAATTTCTCAACCAGGCTCGGTGCGATTTTCTCGCGGTACTGTTGTTGTAAACGTGCCATGTTTATGCCGCCTTGATTTCTTCACCGCTGGACTTGAAAACGCGTACGCGTTTGCCGTCAGCCGCTAATTTGACACCTACGCGATCAGCCTTACCGGTGGCTACATTGAAAATGGCCACGTTAGACTGATGGATAGGCATGGTTTTTTCGATGATGCCGCCAACGACACCCTTCATTGGATTTGGCTTGGCATGTTTTTTAACCAAGTTAATGCCGTCAACAATCACATGCGTTTCGCTTTGGCGCAACGACACTTTGCCGCGCTTGCCCTTGTCACGCCCTGCGATCACAACGACTTCGTCGCCTGTGCGAATTTTGTTCATGATGCGCCCTTACAAAACTTCAGGAGCTAAGGACACGATCTTCATGAACTTTTCAGTACGCAATTCGCGCGTCACTGGTCCAAAAATGCGAGTGCCAATTGGCTCCAATTTGGCATTCAGCAAAACTGCTGCGTTGCCGTCAAATTTAACCAATGATCCGTCGCTGCGACGAATGCCCTTGGCTGTACGCACAACCACAGCACTGTAGATCTCGCCTTTTTTGACGCGACCACGTGGAGCAGCTTCTTTAATACTTACCTTGATAACATCGCCTACGCTAGCGTAGCGACGCTTAGAACCGCCGAGCACTTTAATGCACAGCACGGACTTAGCACCGGTGTTATCGGCAACATCTAATCGTGTTTCTGTTTGGATCATTTAAATTATTCCCAACTTGCACTGAAAACCCCCACATTGGAAGCAGTCAATCAGTCTTGGGCCTGTCGTCACCGCTGCAAACCACTCGCAGCACTTCCGTTAGGCAGATACTCGAACACTGCCTTGTCAGTAGACTTAGCATTACCCGAGCCCTCGATTATGGCATAGTTTTATGGCCTTGGCAAAATATTTTCAGCGCCACCACTCTATTTGCGCCTTTTTTACATCCATTGACCGTTTTTGTCGTCTTTAGAACAAACCGGCAGCAAGAAGTCGCCTGATATTGTCTCGAATTACCTTAAATCGTCATCTCACCGCCCAAGGCGGCGATCAAATCGGGGATCAATTGGCTCAATTCTCCGGTTGCAATAGCAGCATCTGCATCAAAACCGCCCTCTTTTTCTTGTGATGCCCCCTCAAAAACCCCATCCAGGAAAGCTATTTTCTTGATCTGGAAGGTGTCTGTGAGTAAAAACGACACCCTTCCTCCCCAAGTCATGGCCAGTTTGGTCGGCACCTTGCCACTGGTGATGTGCAGCCGGACCTCGTCAATATCCAGGGCATGGCGTGAATAGCGCACCACGGCCTTGGTTTCGTCAGGTGATTTCAACTCGCACTCACGGTCAATCGTGAAGCCGGCAGGTGGCTCCTGGCTGCTCAGCCATTCCGACATGGCCACAGCGCAGGAGGTTTGCGGGTTGATGGGCAAGAGTGAGAACCCGTCTAGACATTTCACCAAGTAAGTGATCACTTCGTCTGCCTTGGCTTGGCTGACCGCGTCAATGGTCAACAGGGATGCTTTGGGATCGATCCACACCACGACAGCGCCCAGCTTGGTAAAAGCCATGGGTATCAACGAAAGTTTGATGTCTTCTTTGATCTCCTTGGTCTCCCGCTTGCCCGGTTTGCGCCCCGTACCCGCCTCGATGGCAGCCAGTTGCTCCTTGGCTTTGCGGTTGATCACCGAACTGGGCACGGCTTTGACCTCAATCATCAGCTTGAGCATGAGCTGCCCACCCACAGACTCGACCAGCGCGCCATTTGCCTCGCCCCGTGGTTCCGTCCAGCCGACTGATTTTTCCTGGCTGGCACCACATTCAATATAGCGGGCAGCCTCTAAACCAGCCTCGATCAGTTCTAAATCAGCCGTCCAAGTGGGGGCGATGCGGTAGATAAGCGCGTTTTTAAACACAGACAGCCTTTTTAATGGGGGGAATCGAAACAATGCAAGGAAGTGCAGCAGCGGCAAAGGCGCAAAGCAGCCATAAAGCAGCTGCAAAGGCGCTATTGTCCGTGCGTTAGCCCTCGATTTTTAAAACCACGGCCATCAATTTTGTAAATCTACGTACAAATTGCTACAAATAAAATAGCAAATTAGGCAATAAATACGCCGGCTATATCTGTATTTGAAGGTATTTTTAGCTTTTTAAGTGATTTGACCCATAAAAAAAGGCGCCAAGCGCCCTTTTTTGAGATGTTGGTTTGAAATTAAACAGTTTTACTTGGTGCAGCGCGCTTGGACGCAGCCTTAACTGCAGGTTTTGAAACTGATTTGACGGCTGGTTTGGCCACGGGAGCCTTGGCAACAACCGTTTTTTTAGCCGCAGGCGCAGCTGCTTTAACGGTTTTTGCCGGTTTTTTTTGAATTTGTTTGCTTAATTCGTCCACACGCTGGATCAATGCCTGCACGTCTTTTGCTGACGGCACACCCAGCTTATTCAGGGCTTTGGCGACGCGATCTTCAAAGATGTTTTCCAGCTTGTCCCACTGGCCGGTGGCTTTGGAGGTGATGCCGTTGGCCATGTCGGTCATTTTGCTGGTGGTTTCGGTGATTTTTTCTTCAGCGGCGGCTTGGGTTTTGCGCTGCAAGCCCAGACCGTCTTTGACCAGGTTTTCAAACACTTTGCCGCCTTCGGCTTGGGCTTTGGAGAAAGCGCCCAGACCAGCCAGCCAGATTTGCTGCGCAGATTCTTTGACGCTGCTCGCCAGTTGCGCACCAGTGTGGGCGCTGGCAGCTTTTTCAGCGGATAGTTTTTTTAGTTTTTTGACCATGTGGCCTCCTAGGGTAAATCAAACAACAATTCGCGCCGTGATGCGCCAAGACTGCACTGACTTTAACCGCCGTGATGCACCGTGTTTAGGTGCAGGATTCTAGAACGCTAGAGGTCTTTTACTAGGGAAAAGCACCCTCTACACGGGTTTATGCTTAATTCATCAGACACTAATTTAGGCAAAATGAACGCTTCTATTTGGAGTCCACACATGCACTATTTTGTAACCGGAGCTACCGGCTTCATTGGCAAACGACTGGTAAAGAAGCTGTTAGAGCGCAAAGGTGCTGTCGTTCATTTCTTGATCCGCAAGGAAAGCGATAGCAAGGTTGCTGGTTTGCGTGACTATTGGGGAGTAGGTGGGGCAGTGGATGCCAAGCGCGCTATCCCCGTTTACGGCGATTTGACCAGCAAGAAACTGGGTGTTTCCGTCGATGCAGTGAAGACACTGAAAGGCAAAATCGACCATTTTTACCACTTGGCAGCGGTGTATGACCTGAGCGCCGACGAAGCCAGCCAGATCGCCGTCAACATCGACGGCACCCGCAACACCATTGAGTTTGCCAAGGCCATCGACGTGGGGCATTTTCACCACGTCAGCAGCATTGCGGCGGCGGGCTTGTACGAAGGCGTGTTCCGTGAGGACATGTTTGATGAGGCTGAAAACTACGACCACCCTTACTTCAAAACCAAACACGAAAGCGAAAAAATCGTCCGTAAAGAGTACAAAAGCGCTTGGACGGTGTACCGCCCCGCCTTTGTAGTGGGCGACAGCACCACCGGCGAGATGGACAAGGTGGACGGCCCCTACTATTTCTTCAAGCTCATTCAGCGCATGCGCCAAATTTTGCCACCGTGGATGCCATCGGTCGGCATCGAGGGCGGACGCATCAACATCGTTCCGGTGGATTTCGTGGTCAACAGCATTGACCATGTCAGCCACGCCAAGGACAGCAAAGACATCAAGGGCAAAGCCTTCCACATCGTCGACCCCATGGGCTACCGCGTGGGCGACGTGCTGGACATCTTCAGCAAAGCGGCACATGCCCCGAAGATGAATCTGTTCATCAACGCGGCTTTGCTGGGCTTTATCCCCAAAAGCGTGAAAAAAGGCATGATGGCGCTCGCCCCCGTGCGTCGTGTGCGCAACGCCATCATGAAAGACTTGGATCTGCCCGAAGACATCTTCGAGTTTGTCAATTGGCCGACACGTTATGACAGGCGCGAGCTGGACGCCGCCCTCAAAGGCAGCGGCATTGAATGTCCCAACTTGAAAGACTACGCCTGGGTGCTGTGGGATTATTGGGAGCGTCACCTCGACCCAGCGCTGTTCATCGACCGCACCCTTAAAGGCACGGTCGGCGGCAAAGTGGTGCTCGTCACCGGCGGCTCGTCCGGCATTGGCTTATCGGCTGCCTGCCGATTTGCCGAGGCTGGCGCGATCACCATCATCTGCGCGCGTGGCGAAGAGCAGTTGGCAGAAGCCAAGAAAACTATTCAAGAAGCAGCGGGTAAAGACACCAAAGTCTTCACCTATTCCGTCGATATCGTCGATGAAGCGCAATGCGCCGAATTTGTGCAAAAGCTGGAGGCAAACCACGGTGGCGTGGATTTCTTGATCAACAACGCCGGCCGCTCCATCCGCCGCGCGATTGAAGCCAGTTATGACCGCTTCCATGACTTTGAGCGCACCATGGCATTGAACTACTTCGGCGCGCTACGCATCACCATGGGTTTGCTGCCCGGCATGGTGGCGAAACGCAAGGGGCATATCGTCAACATCAGCTCCATCAGCGTGCTGGTCAATGCGCCGCGCTTTTCAGCCTATGTCGCCAGCAAAGCCGCGCTGGACGCCTGGACCAACTGCGCGGCCTGCGAATATGCCGACCAAGGCGTCACCTTCACCACCATCAAAATGCCCTTGGTACGCACACCGATGACGGCACCAACCAAGATCTACGACAGCATGCCGCTGTTGATGCCCGAAGAAGCGGCAGACATGATCATCCGCGCCTGCGTCGAAAAACCCGTCGAAATAGCCACCCGTTTGGGCACCTCGGTCGGTCTGCTGCACGTTGCGGCCCCGCGCGTGGCGCAAATCTTGATGAACACGACTTTCCGCATGTTCCCGGACAGCGCGGCCGCCAAGGGCGACAAGAGCGGCAAACCCACATTGTCACCCGAGGCAATTGCCATGTCACAGATGATGCAGGGGATTCATTTCTGATCCAAAGCGACCAGAAACCAGCATTTTTTACAAAAAGCGTCTTCGGGTGCTTTTTTTTGGGCTTTTTTGCGCACTCAAAGCGGCGATAATGCAAAGGTGAGTTGGTTCACGCCCGACCAGCATAGCGATTAACACAACACTTTCTGGGAATTCAGCATGATTTTGGTGACTGGCGGTGCAGGCTTCATTGGAGCTAACTTTGTCCTTGATTGGCTATCTGCCCATAATGAAGAGGTGGTGACGCTGGACAAACTCACCTATGCGGGCAATTTGGAGAACTTGTCCTCACTCGCCAACGACAAGCGCCACACCTTCGTTCAAGGCGACATCGGCGACTCGGCTTTGGTGACGTCTTTGCTGGCCAAGTACCAACCGCGTGCTGTGCTCAATTTTGCAGCGGAGTCGCATGTGGACCGCTCGATCCATGGGCCTGAAGACTTTATCCAGACCAATATTGTGAGCACGTTTCACCTGCTGGAAGCGGTGCGCGCCTATTTTGGCCAACTGGAAGGCGCTGCCAAGTCCAACTTTCGGCTGCTGCATGTGTCGACCGATGAGGTGTACGGTTCGCTCGCGCCCAAAGAGCCCGCCTTTACCGAAAAGCACCAGTACGAGCCGAACAGCCCGTATTCAGCCAGCAAAGCCGCGAGCGACCACCTGGTCCGGGCCTACCACCACACCTATGGGCTACCGGTGCTGACCACCAATTGCAGCAACAACTACGGCCCCTACCATTTCCCTGAAAAGCTCATCCCGCTGATGATTGTGAACGCCTTGGCAGGTAAAAACCTGCCAATTTACGGCGACGGCCAGCAAATCCGCGATTGGCTGTACGTCAAAGACCATTGCAGCGCCATTCGCCGTGTTTTAGAAGCGGGCAAACTGGGCGAGACCTACAATATCGGTGGCTGGAATGAGAAGCCGAACGTAGATATCGTCAACACCATCTGCCAATTACTCAACGAGTTCACGCCCAGAGCCGACGGCAAGAGCTATGCAGAGCAGATTACTTACGTCACCGACCGCGCTGGCCACGATCGCCGCTACGCCATTGACGCCAGCAAGATTGAACGCGAACTGGGCTGGAAGCCGGTCGAAACCTTTGAAACAGGCATCCGCAAAACAGTTCAATGGTATTTGACCAACCCAGACTGGGTCACCCATGTGCAAAACGGCAGCTACCGCGACTGGGTGAGCAAACAATACGCCGGTTCTGCACAGATAGCGGCATGACCACACCTCTGAAAATCCTGCTGTTTGGCAAAGGCGGTCAGGTCGGCTGGGAGCTGCAGCGCAGTCTGGCACCGCTGGGCGAGGTCGTTGCCGTTGATTTTGACAGTACCGATTTGTGTGGCGACTTCACCAATCCTGCCGGTTTGGCCGAAACAGTGCGCCAGGTCAAACCCAGCATCATCGTCAACGCGGCAGCCCACACCGCTGTGGACAAAGCCGAGTCTGAGCCTGAGCTGGCGCGCACCATCAATGCAACCGCGCCCGGCATCATCGCTCAAGAGGCGCAGCGTCTGGGCTGCTGGATGGTGCATTACTCGACCGATTACGTGTTTGATGGCTCTGGCGAGCAGGCCTGGACAGAGTCTGACCAGCCCGCGCCACTGAGTGTGTATGGTCAAACCAAATGGGAAGGCGAGCAGTTGGTTGCCGCCAATTGCAGCAAACACCTGATCTTCAGGACCAGCTGGGTCTACGCGGCACGTGGTGGTAATTTTGCCAAAACCATGCTACGACTGGCCAAAGAACGTGACAGTTTGAGCGTGATTGACGATCAAATCGGCGCACCTACAGGGGCAGACTTGCTGGCCGACATCACCACGCTGGCCTTGCGTCAGGCCCAAACGCAGCCCGATCTGGCAGGTCTGTACCACCTGGTCGCCAGCGGCCATACCTCATGGCATGGCTATGCGTCGCTGGTGATTGAACAGGCACGGCAAGCAGGCATTCCGCTTAAAACACCTCAAAATGCTATACATAAGATAGCAACTAAGGCATACCCTACGCCGGCTAGACGTCCAATTAACTCAAAATTGGACACTTCCAAGCTGCAGGCAGCCTTTCAGGTGCATTTACCGGCTTGGCAGCAGGGCGTGACCCGCATGTTGGCTGAAATCATCTGATCAAGACCTTCTTCAAGTAACCCGTCAATTTTAGCTACCTCCTCTTGCCATGACACAAATGAAGCAAAAACAAGTCTCAAGTACGCGCAAAGGCATCATCCTCGCGGGTGGCTCAGGCACCCGTTTGCACCCTGCCACCTTGGCGCTGAGCAAACAATTGCTGCCGGTGTACGACAAACCGATGATCTATTACCCGCTCAGCACCCTGATGCTGGCGGGAATGCGCGATGTGCTCATCATCAGCACGCCACAGGACACACCACGGTTTCAACAACTGTTGGGTGATGGCAGCCAGTGGGGCATGAACCTGCAATATGCAGTGCAGCCCAGCCCGGACGGCTTGGCACAGGCTTTCATCATCGGCGAGCAGTTTGTCGGCAACTCCTCCAGCGCGCTCGTGTTGGGTGACAACATTTTTTATGGCCACGACTTTGCACACCTCTTGTCTGGTGCAGATGCCAACGACGCTGGCGCGACCGTGTTTGCCTACCATGTGCATGACCCTGAGCGCTACGGCGTGGTTGCCTTTGACGCTGCCGGCAAAGCCACCAGCATTGAAGAGAAACCGCTCAAGCCTAAAAGCAACTACGCGGTGACTGGCTTGTACTTTTACGACAACCAGGTCGTTGATATCGCCAAATCCGTCAAACCCAGCGCGCGTGGCGAGCTGGAAATCACCACGGTGAACCAAACCTACCTGGAGCGCGGCAAACTGAATGTGCAAATCATGCAGCGCGGCTATGCTTGGCTGGACACAGGCACGCATGACAGCTTGTTGGAAGCGAGCCAATTTATTTCGACCTTGGAGCATCGCCAAGGCTTGAAAATCGCCTGTCCTGAAGAAATCGCCTGGCGCAACGGCTTTATCTCCAGCGAACAAGTTGCAAAGCTGGCGCAGCCCTTGGCAAAAAATGGCTACGGACAATACCTGCTGCGCATGCTGAAAGAAGACTCACCCGCATGAAAGTAACGCCTACCGCGATCCCAGACGTTCTCATCCTTGAACCCAAGGTGTTCGGCGACCAGCGCGGCTTTTTCTTTGAAAGCTTCAACCAGCAGGTCTTCAATGAAGCCACGGGCTTGGACGTGCATTTTGTGCAAGACAACCACTCACGGTCAGCGCACGGCGTGCTGCGTGGGTTGCACTATCAAATCTCTCAACCCCAAGGCAAACTGGTCCGCGTTGCCAGTGGTGAGGTGCTGGACGTTGCTGTAGATATTCGTCAATCCTCAGCCACTTTTGGCAAATGGGTCAGCGTGTTACTCACTGGTGAAAACCACCGCCAGCTCTGGGTGCCACCGGGTTTCGCACATGGTTTTGTGGTTTTGTCTGAAACCGCCGATTTTCTTTACAAAACAACAGACTATTACGCACCCCAATTTGAGCGCGCTGTTTTGTGGAATGACCCGGCTCTCGGGATCGACTGGCAATTGAAGACAGAGCCCAAGCTTTCAGCCAAAGACATGCTGGGTCTGCCTTTGGCGCAAGCACCCGTTTTTGCCTGACAGTTTGGGTATGCGCATTCTCCAATTTGGGCGGTTTCACAATGAACAGCAAAACGGTGGCGTTGAGCGACACCAACAGCTGCTTTGCAAGGGTTTGGCCGCACAAGGTTTGGATGTAGTCTATTTGGTCGCAGCGGCAGGCCTATCTGGCAGCGATGTGATGGTCGATGGCTATCGCTTGATTCAAACCGCGTCATTCGGTACCGCTTTCAGCACGGCACTGTCGCCTGCGCAAGTCTTCAAAGCCTTAGCCTTGCACAAAGAGAAGCCGTTTGATGTGCTGCACCTGCATTTTCCCAATCCCTTGGCGCACTTGGCATCCATGCTCTTCCCGGCCAATGTCAAACGCGTCATCACCTGGCACAGTGACATAGTTCGGCAAAAACGGTTGCTTGCGATGTATTTGCCTTTCTTGCAAAGAGTAACACGCCAAGCAGACGCCTTGGTTGCCGCTACACAGGCGCACTACAGCTCGTCCAACCAGATACCAGCTGACATTCCAGAGCGCAAACGACGCGTTATTCCCTTTGGCCTTGACTTTGCCAGCTTGGACTTAACCCCGCATACAACGATGTTGGCTGCAAAGCTCAAAGCCCAAGCAAAGTACAAGCCTGTGATTTTTGCATTGGGACGCCATGTGTATTACAAAGGCTTCGACGTGCTGATTGAGGCGATGCAGCATATTGATGCGCAGCTCATCCTCGGGGGTAACGGACCTTTGCGACAGAGTCTGCAAGACCAAGCTGAGAAGTCAGGCACCGGCAACAAAGTGACATTTACAGGCAGCATCCCCGAAGCGGATTTAGCGGCCTACTTTCACGCTTGCGATCTGTTTTGCCTGCCTTCGGTTGAACAAAGCGAAGCTTTTGGTTTGGTTCAACTCGAGGCGATGGCCTGCGCCAAGCCAGTGATCTGCACGCAGCTGAACAACGGCGTGAATGTGCTCAATGTGCATGGAGAAACGGGTTTTGCTGTGCCTGTGCGTGACAGCAAGGCTTTGGCAGAACGAATCAACCAGCTGATCAATGACCCCGCCTTGCGACTGCAACTGGGTGAGCAAGCCCGCAGCCGTGCACTCAATGTCTACTCGCTACCGGCGATGACCGCTAGCCACATACGTTTGTATCAAGACCTGGTTCAACCCGGCAATAAGTCAGCAACTTAGGCACGCATGTCACGATAAACGTCTTGTGTGCGTTGCGCTGTTTGTTGCCAGGTAAATTTTTCAGCTTGAATCAGCCCTTTGCTGATCAATAAATTTCTCATTTCAGGCTGCTCAACCATTTGCTGCATGGCATGTGCAATCTCCTCAACGGACAAAGGATTCACCATCACCGCCGCATCACCGACAATTTCCGGTAACGATGTGGTGTTGGAGGTGATGACGGGAATACCCGAAGCAAAACCTTCCAGCACGGGCAAACCGAAACCTTCATAAAGAGAAGGAAATACCAGTGCCTGAGCACACTGCAGCAACGAAAACAAGTCTTGCCGTGGCACATACTTGAGCCACCGGCCAAAGCCATCCGCTTCAAGCTGCGCCAAGGTAAGCATCAGCTCATATGTGCGCCATCCATTTTGACCCACTACAACCAAGGGATGCTGCTTGCGTACATGTATAGGCAGCAAGGCATGGGCCTGGATAATTCTTGCCACATTTTTACGCGGCTGCAAGGTGCCTACTGCGATGAAATAGCCAGGACACAGGTCGTATTTAACCAGCGTGGCCGCCTTGACATCCGCAGCAACAGGTTTGAAATAATCTTCGCTGACACCCAACGGGATGGAGGTGATCTTGGGCCCGCCGTGACCCAGCCAATCGGCAATATCGGCAGCCGAATAATCCGAGATGGTGATGATGTGATCAGCCCAACCAACCGCCTTCTTGAACAAGGCATTCTTGAAATGCCGCAGACTCGGATTCACCCATTCCGGGTGCCGGATACCAATCACATCCATGATGGTCGCGACAACTGGCGTGCGGCGTAGCTTGGGTATGTAATGGTCAGTCGCATGAAAAAGATCAATGCGTGACTCCAAACCTTTCGCCCCAAAAAACGGCAAACCCGTAGCAGCGGAAGTCGCTGCCGCTGCAGAGTACACCATGGGCAATGCATAGCCATCAGGTATGACCCCTGCAAATTTACGACCGAACACCACACGAACCGGTGCTTCCTCCTCGTTTGTAGAAAAACCATGCTTGAGCAATTCGGTGGTGTACGTGCCGATGCCGTCCATATGTCCACTGAGTTGGCCACGTGCCAAGGCAGTGCAACCGATGCCCAGTCTCATGACGAGCGCCCAGGTACTGCCATCATCATTGATGCATGAATTTTCACGTCAATCCTTGGCCAAAACTTGGCGATAAGCCGCTGAGGTCTGCGTGACACAACGCTCCCACGAAAACAAACGGCTGCGTTCAAGTGATTTTGCTGCAAGCGTGTTTCGAAACTCCGAATCTTCCACCATCTGTGTCATCGCTTGTGCCAAAGCCGACACATCGCTCGGGTCGATCAACACCCCACTATCCCCAACCACCTCGGGCAACGACGAGACATTGCTGCTGATGACGGGCACAGCGCTGGACATGGCCTCCAGCGGAGGCAGACCAAAACCTTCATATATGGATGGGTAAATCAAACACAAAGCACCAGAGATGACCGTCGCCAAATCCTCACGCGGCAGATACCCCAGCACTCTGATTTGACCGGCGGCGACCAAGGGTGCCATTTGCCGCTCTAATATGGATGTCAGCCAGCCCTTCATCCCAACCAGGACCAAGGGATAGCGCTCCCGGGTCGCAGCGGACAGGCCTCGATAAGCCTCTAAAGCAATGCCCAAATTTTTTCGGGGCTCTAAAGTACCTACCGCCAACAAATACCGACCATGTACAAGACCTTGTTGGCCCAAAACCATGGACGTTTCTTCGCTGGACCTGGGATGAAACATGGCTTCCGCACCCAATGGAATTGACTTGATCCGATCTGAAGGCGTGCCAAACAATGCCATCAAATCTTGTTTGACGAACTCAGAGTCAGTCAAAACCAGACTAGCCCGCTCCAAACTTGGTTGAAAATACCGGTTCATCTCTGCCACACGCTCTTTGGGATGTGTTTGCGCATAGCGAATCCATGACAAATCATGTACCGTAATCACCGACGGTGCATCGCACCTGTAAGCCAAAAAATTGGGTTCATGGTACAGATCCACTTTCTTCTGACGACAACCTTGCGAAAAACTGCGCTGTCGCCAATAACGGCTCAGGTTGTATCGCGCTGCATCAGGGATATTTTTTTTAACGCTCGAACGCAATGCTGAACGCCAGTTGGTTTGACCATGTACGATTTCGCTCGCCTCTTGCACATCTTGACGCCATGCGCCAGCATAAAAGAAGTGCATATCCAAGGCGGGTTCTGCCTGCAAACCCTTGGCCAAATGGTAAATGTATTGCCCAATACCAGTCAAAGGAGACAACAGCGGCGAGGCATTGAAAGCGACTCTCATTGCAGGTGCAGTTTCTGCCCAGATTCAAGCATCCAATTCAAGGTATCTTTTAGCGCCATAAGAGGCAAAGCGCCTAAAGTTTCAACAAGCTTATTTGGGCTACCGCACAAACGGTGAATCTCATTCGCTCGTACAAAGTCGGGATTCACTTGAACCTGAATGCGGTGCCCGGTCAATTCGGTCAACAAGTCAATCACATGACCCAAAGTATGCGTTTCTCCAGTACAAATATTGTATGTTTCCCCTGATTGGGCCTGTTCTAACAGCTTCAGGTAAACATCGCACACCATCCGCACATCGTTGTACTCACGCTCAATGTGTAAATTTCCAAGCTCGATACTGGCAGCACGGGTTTGAAAATGGTTCACCAATTTGGGGATGACAAATAAAGAAGATTGACCTGGACCTGTATAGTTAAATGGTCGGACAAAAAACAAGGACAATTTATCCGTGTATGTTTTTGCCAAAAATTCCATGGACAACTTGCTCATGGCATAGTGGTTCACGGGCGCAGGCGCTTGCGTTTCTGCGATAGGTGACTGATCACAATTACCATAGATGTTGGCACTGCTGGCCAATAAGACTTGTCGGGGGACTTGAGCCAGTCCCCGCAAAGCATCCAGCAAATTCAAGGTACCAATGACATTGACATCATAAAAAGCACTGGCTTGGCTGTGCCCCACAAAGCTGATCCCAGCCAAATGCACAACAGCTTCAGGTGCTGCGTCTGCGACTTGTGATCTGACTGCCGCAGGATCTGTCAAATTGGCCGTTAATTCAACAATATCATGCCCCGCAGCGCGTGCCTGCCGGACAAAATGCAAACCGGTAAAACCGTCGGCACCAGTGACCAGTATCCTCAAAACGAGAACCCTCGGCGATTGCGGCGCACGTCTTGTTCCACCATCATGCCGCAAAGCTGCTCCAGCGTGGTGGTGGGTTGCCAACCCAGTTTGGCCTTGGCCTTGGCGGGGTTGCCAATCAACAACTCGACCTCTGCAGGGCGATAAAATTTGGGGTTGATGCGCATCACAGTTTGTCCGATTTTGAGCGCATTGGTGTCGGGGAAAAAACCTGACCCAAAGGCGGTGATCACCGCTGTTTCATCCACCTCATGACCTTTGAACTCAACCTCAATGCCAGCACTCTTGAAAGCCATCTTCACAAAGTCGCGGACAGTTTCCGTGCGGTTGGTCGCCAATACATAAGTGTCTGGCTCATCGGCCTGCAGCATGCGCCACATACCTTCAACGTATTCTTTGGCGAAACCCCAATCCCGTTTGGCATCTATGTTGCCCAGCTCCAGGCAATCCAATTTACCCAAGATGATTTTGGCCACTGAATCGGTGATTTTGCGGGTCACAAATTCGCGGCCACGCAACGGGCTTTCATGGTTGAACAAAATGCCGCTGCTGCCGAAAATACCGTAGCTCTCACGGTAGTTGACCGTCATCCAATGCGCGTACAGCTTGGCCACACCATAGGGGCTGCGCGGGTAGAAAGGAGTTTCTTCAATTTGTGGAATGGCTTGCACTTTGCCGAACATTTCAGAGGTGCTTGCTTGGTAGAACTTGATTTTGGGGTTTACCAAGCGAATCGCTTCGAGCAGATTCAAAGCACCAATACCCGTGATCTGGGCCGTGGTGGTGGGTTGGTCAAAACTCACACCGACAAAGCTCTGGGCCGCCAGGTTGTAGATTTCAGCAGGCTGGACTTTTTGCACTAGCGCGATGCTGGAGCCTAGATCGGTCAAGTCGTACTCGACCAAATGCAAATTGGGGTGGTTTTGGACACCCAACTCATCAATACGCCAGAAGTTTACCGAGCTGGTGCGCCTGTAAGTGCCATAAACCGTGTAGCCCTTAGCCAGCAGCAATTCTGCCAAATAAGCGCCATCTTGGCCTGTGATACCAGTAATCAATGCAGTTTTCATCTAGCGCTTCATTCGAGTGTTTCAATGGCCCAAATTATAGTCGGGCAGTAAATTCAGCTAAACAACAGAATTGGAACTCAAAACCGCTCTAACTCCGGGTGAGATAAGGCGCCACCACGAACCAGCATCTTGCCGTATTCTGCACAGCGCTGTAGGGTGGGAATCACTTTGCCGGGGTTCAACAAGCCTTGGGCATCAAAAGCCCGCTTCACGCCAAACATCTGTTCGTTTTCTGCTGTCGTGAATTGCACGCACATGGAGTTGAGTTTTTCAATACCCACCCCATGTTCCCCTGTCACGGTGCCCCCCATGGCCACACTGGTTTCCAGGATGTCGGCACCAAACAACTCGCACCGGTGCAGCTGGTCGGCATCGTTCGCATCAAACAAAATCAAGGGGTGCAAGTTGCCGTCACCTGCATGGAACACATTGGCACAGCGTAATTGGTACTTTTTCTCCATCTCGGCAATGGCCAGCAAAATATCGGCCAGGCGTTTGCGCGGGATGGTTGAGTCCATGCACATATAGTCTGGGCTGATGCGTCCGGAGGCTGGGAAAGCATTTTTGCGACCGCTCCAGAATTTCAACCGCTCGGCTTCGTTTTGGCTGATCGCAATGGCACTGGCACCGCTGTCACGCAAGACCTGTGTCATGCGGCCAATTTCCTCTTCCACTTCTTCAGGTGTGCCATCGCTTTCGCACAGCAAAATCGCCGCTGCCGTGAGGTCGTAACCCGCATGGACATAGTCTTCCACCGCGGCGGTCATGGGTTTGTCCATCATCTCCAGACCGGCCGGGATGATGCCTGCGGCGATCACGGCTGCCACGGCATCACCCGCTTTGCGGATATCGTCAAAACTGGCCATGATGCAGCGCGCCAATTGTGGTTTGGGGATGAGCTTGACGGTGACTTCGGTGGTCACCGCCAGCATGCCTTCGCTGCCAATAACGAGACTGAGCAAATCATAACCTGAAGCATCCAGCGCAACGCTGCCAAACTCAATCGCGTCCCCCTCAATGGTGAAACCTTTGACTTTGAGCACGTTATGCACCGTTAAACCATATTTAAGGCAATGCACCCCACCCGAGTTTTCGGCCACATTGCCGCCAATGGTGCAGGCAATTTGACTCGAAGGGTCGGGCGCGTAATACAGACCGTGCGGTGCAGCCGCTTCAGAAATCGCCAAATTGCGCACCCCGCCCTGCACAATGGCGGTACGTTGTGTGCGGTCCACGCTCAAAATCCGGTTGAACTTGGCCATGGACAAGGTTACCCCGAGGGCATTGGGCATGGCTCCCCCGCTCAAACCCGTGCCGGCGCCGCGAGCCACAACGGGGATGTTCATGGCATGACAAGTCTTCAAAACATCCTGTACTTGCTGGTACGTTTCAGGCAGCGCAACCACCAAAGGACGCTGACGATACGCGGTCAAACCGTCACATTCAAAGGGCGTGGTGTCTTCTGCATGCCACAAAAGCGCGTGTGCGGGCATCACACGCTGCAGGGCCTGGACGACCTTGGCTTGCAGGGATGACGTGTCGATTACAGATGCAGACGTGGTTGATTGGGTCATTGGCGGTGATTGGAGGGGGGTTGAAGTCATGGGCATATCCTTATCATCACACTGTAAAGCAAACTTACTGCGTGTGCATTGAGTAAATTTGCAGTGATGCATGAAAAATAAATTGCTACATATTTAATAGCAAATCAGGCAATAAATACGACGGCTAGATTAAAAATTAGCCCTAAATATGGCATTTCCAGCTCAAATCAGGCTGTTTTTCAGCCAATCAGCAAAGACAACGCACTCCCAACGCTCCATCACGCCCGTTCGCCAGCACAGGTAATGGGCATGGGGGCTGGTGCTGTTTCTGATGAATTCATCATGGTAGCCAAGCCGCACCAGCGTGCCCTGCTCAATCCACGGTGCTGCCAACTTCAAACGAACCAAGGCAACGCCCATCCCCGCAGCTGCGGCATCACAAAGCAAACCCATGTCGTTGAACTGTGATCCATCCAGAGGTTCTGACCAATCAAGATTGAGGGCTGAAAACCAGGTGCGCCAAGGTTCTAGCGGACTGCGCAGCAGTTTGGCAGCGCGGAAATCGTCAAGTGTTTCAAAAGGACCGTGCTCTCGCACATACAAAGGAGAAGCCATCGGGGTGATCTCGTCCTTCATCACGCAGACATGCTCAAGATCTGAATAGCGACCTGTGCCAAAGCGCACGATCAAATCGGCATCCTCCGCCACCACATCCAGCAAAGGAATCGAAACCTGAATGGTGACATCAATCTCTGGATAAGCTTCAGTGAACTGGCCCAGACGCGGCAGCAAAATGGTACGGGAAAAGGTAGGCGGTGCCGCCAATCGCAGTTTACGCCGCCCTAAAGCAGGTGTTTTGCCGGGGAATTTCTGCAGAATGGACAAACCTTCACGCACATGCGCCAGATACTCACTTCCCTCTACAGTCAATGAAAAATCACTCCGACCAAAGAGGCGGGTCCCAACGATTTGCTCCAGCTGCTTAACACGATGGCTGACTGCGCTGGGCGTGACGAACAACTCCTCTGCTGTTTGCGTCACGCTGCGCAGACGTGCCAAGGCTTCAAAAGTCAGCAAGCATTGAATCGGTGGAATACGAACTGACAAAGCAGATTACCTAAACTGTTTTGCCAATTCTGGCGGTCACTTCTTATCGCGAAGTTCACGACGCAGTATTTTCCCAACCGGTGTCTTAGGCAGCTCGGTACGGAATTCGACCACTTTGGGCTGTTTGTAACCCGTTAAGTTGGTCTTGCAATAGGCGCGCACATCAGCTTCTGTCAATGATTCATTCTTTTTCACGATCACCAGTTTAACCGCTTCGCCTGATTTATCGTCGGCCACGCCCACGGCGGCGCACTCCATCACGCCGGCCAAACCTGAGACCACATCTTCAATTTCGTTGGGATACACATTGAAGCCACTGACCAAAATCATGTCTTTTTTGCGGTCCACAATTTTGAAGTAGCCACGCTCGTCCATGGTACCAATGTCACCCGACTTGAAATAACCGTCTGGTGTCATCACTTTTGCAGTTTCATCAGGACGCTGCCAATAGCCAGCCATGACCTGTGGGCCTTTGATGGCGATCTCACCAGGCTGTCCCAGGGGGACATCCTGGCCATCGTCATCCAGCAATTTCATCCAGGTGCCAGGCAAAGGCACACCAATGCTACCTGTGAAGCTGGTAATGGTCACCGGATTGCAGCTCACGGAAGGCGAAGTTTCAGACAAACCGTAGCCCTCACAAATCGCACAGCCCGTTTTCTCCAACCACAACTTGGCCACTGCGCTTTGCACCGCCATGCCACCACCCACAGAGACTTTGAGATGAGACCAATCCACCGTATTGAAATCCGGGTGATTGGCCAAGCCGTTGAACAAGGTGTTCACGGCGGGGAAGCTGTGGATCGTGTGCTTCGACAACTCCTTGAGCACTGCGGGCATATCGCGCGGATTGGGGATCAAAATCAGTTTGCCCCCCGTACGCATCGACAGCATCATACCAACTGTGAAGGCAAAAATATGATACAGCGGCAGCGCACAAACACTGGTGGGCTGCTCATTGGCTGGCACCCGGGCCATCACCGGGGCATTCCAAGCTTCCGATTGCAAGACATTGGCAATCACATTACTGTGCAACAACACAGCACCTTTGCTGACGCCTGTGGTGCCGCCGGTGTACTGCAAGACAGCGACATCCGTTGCTTTGATGCTTGGCTTGCTCAACGTGCCCCGCGTCCCTTTGGCAACCGCATCGTTGAAACGCACGGCACCCGGCAAGGTGTACCCGGGTACCATCTTCTTGACATGCCGCACCACGTAATTGACCAGCGCACCTTTGAGCAAACCAAGCTGGTCACCCATGGCGCAAAGAACCACATGTTTGACCGGTGTTGCAGCGATGCATTGCTCCAGCGTACTGGCAAAGTTTTCGATGATGACAATCGCTTTGGCACCGGAGTCTTTGAGTTGATGCTCCAACTCGCGCGGGGTGTACAGCGGATTCACGTTCACGACAACCAAACCCGCACGCAAAATAGCGGCTACCGCTATAGGGTACTGCGGCACGTTGGGCATCATGATGGCGACACGGTCACCCTGTTTGAGTCCCAAACTTTGCAGATACACCGCAAACGCTGCACTCAAGCTGTCTGTCTGAGCATAGGTCACCTCTTTGCCCATGAAGCTGTAGGCCGTACTGCCAGCATGCTTTTTGAAGCTTTCTTCCATCAAGCCGACCAACGAGCTGTATTGCGACTTATCAATATCAGCGGCCACACCTGCCGGATAGGCCGACAGCCAAGGGCGAGATGTAGAAATATCAGTCGAATCGCTCATGCACTTGCTCCAAAAATGACAGCTTCTTAATCGAAAAATTTAGTTAGACGCTATATTTAATCGCCTGATTCAATTGGCTTATTCAATCGCCTTGGCCATGTCTTCCACCACTTTTTTGGCATCGCCAAACACCATCATGGTTTTGTCCATGTAGAACAATTCGTTGTCCAAACCAGCATAACCAGCGGCCATACTGCGTTTGTTCACGATGATCGTCTTCGCTTTATAGGCCTCCAAAATAGGCATGCCGTAAATAGCGCTGCCTTTGACGTGTGCAGCAGGATTAACCACATCGTTAGCGCCCAAAATAATAGCCACATCAACTTGTCCAAACTCGCCATTGATGTCTTCCATCTCAAATACCTGGTCGTAAGGCACTTCGGCTTCAGCCAGCAAGACATTCATGTGGCCAGGCATACGGCCCGCAACGGGGTGAATCGCGTATTTGACGTTGATGCCTTTTTCGGTCAATTTGGCGGCCAATTCTTTCACCGCGTGCTGTGCGCGCGCCACAGCCAAACCGTAGCCAGGAACAATCACCACGGTCTCAGCGTTGGACAGGACAAACGCAGCATCATCCGCACTGCCTGATTTCACAGGACGTTGCACCGCACCGCCAGCCACGGCTGTGACAGCCTCACCGCCAAAGCCACCCAAAATCACATTGAAAAATGAGCGATTCATGGCTTTGCACATGATGTAGCTCAAAATCGCACCGGATGAGCCAACCAGCGAACCCGCAATGATCAGCATCGCGTTGTTCAAGCTGAAGCCGATACCCGCCGCCGCCCAGCCAGAATAGCTGTTCAGCATGGACACCACCACCGGCATGTCTGCGCCACCAATCGGGATGATGATGAGCACGCCCATGACAAACGCCAGCGCGAGCATGAGGAAAAATGCTGTCCAGTTTTCAGTGAATGTGAAGACCAAGCCCAAGGCCAATGTGACCAAGCCCAGCACCAGATTAATCATGTGCTGACCAGAAAACTGCACTGGAGCACCCTGGAACAAGCGGAATTTGTACTTGCCGCTGAGTTTGCCAAACGCAATCACCGAACCGCTGAATGTCAATGCACCAATGGCGGCCCCCAGGAACAACTCAAGCCGGTTACCTGCCGGTATCGCCATGCCTTTAGCCACAATGCCGAACGCATACGGCTCGGCGACTGCCGCGACGGCAATAAACACGGCCGCCAAACCAATCATGCTGTGCATGAACGCGACCAGTTCGGGCATTTTGGTCATCTCGACCTTGTTGGCCATGTACGCCCCCAAACTGCCGCCCAAAACCAATGCGATCAACAAATTGACCATGCCAGCCATGTTGCCGCTGGAGAGTTTGTAGATCAAGGCAGCCGTCGTGACAGCGGCTATCGCCATACCGATCATGCCAAACAAATTACCACGAATCGACGTGGTCGGATGGCTCAAACCTTTGAGCGCCTGGATAAAGCAAATCGAAGCTATCAAATACAAAAGGGTGACTAGGCTCATGCTCATTTTGAAGCCCCTTCGGTCGATGCAACAGCGACTTTTTTCTCTTTCTTCTTGAACATCTCAAGCATGCGCCGCGTGACCAAAAAGCCACCGAACACATTGACTGCCGCCAACGCCACGGCCAAAAACCCCATGGTTTGACCCAGCTTGGTTTCTGTCAACGCAGCCGCCAGCATGGCACCGACGATAACAATGGCTGAAATCGCATTGGTTACGGCCATCAATGGCGTATGCAAAGCGGGTGTCACCGTCCACACCACGTGGTAACCCACGTAGATGGCCAAGACGAAAATAATTAAGTTGAGAATGGTGGGGGAAACGATATCCATGATTGTTCCTAGTATTTATTATTGTGTGCTTTGTATTTACTTGCGCTTGAGTTCGCCGCCTTGCGCCATCAGGCAAGCGGCCACAATGTCGTCTTCCATATCAACATGTAAGGTGCCTTCTTTGTTGATGATGAGCTTCAAAAAGTCGAACACGTTACGGGCATACAGCGCGGAGGCATCTGCTGCGACCAGGGCGGGCAGGTTGGTATCGCCCACGATGGTGACACCGTGCTTGACAACTGTTTTATCGGCTTCTGAAATGGAGCAATTGCCGCCACCATTGGGACCTTTACCAGCGGCAATGTCGATGATGACCGAACCCGGTTTCATGGACTTGACCATGTCTTCTGTGATCAAGGTGGGGGCCGGACGACCTGGAATCAGCGCGGTGGAAATCACCACGTCGGCCAGTGCCACGCGCTTGGCCACTTCAACCGCTTGACGCGCCAACCAGCTGGGCGGCATCGGCTTGGCGTAGCCACCCACGCCAGCGGCCGCTTCTTTTTCTTCATCGGTGTCGTAGGACACGTCAATGAATTTACCGCCCAAAGATTCGATTTGCTCTTTCACGCTGGGGCGCACGTCTGAGGCTTCAATCACGGCACCCAGGCGCTTGGCAGTCGCAATCGCCTGCAAACCAGCCACACCCACACCCAAAATCACCACGCGAGCAGCTTTCACTGTGCCAGCAGCAGTCATCAACATGGGGAAAAAGCGCTGGTATTTGTCGGCCGCCATCATCACGGCCTTGTAACCGGCAATGTTGGCTTGGCTGGACAACACGTCCATGCTTTGCGCGCGGGTGGTGCGAGGCGCGGCTTCCAGGGCAAAACCTGTCAGTCCTGCACCGGCCAAACGCTGCAGACCATCGGCTTCAAACGGATTCAACATGCCGACCAGAGCCGCGCCAGATTTCATCAACTTGGTTTCTGTATCGGTGATATTGCGTACTTTGAGCACCAAATCACAGGCGAATGCGCCAGCAACATCCGTGATTTCGGCACCAGCGGCCACAAAAGCTTCATCGGTGACACTGGCAGCAACACCAGCACCCGACTGGACGCGCAGGGTATGACCTTGGGCTTTGAGTTTTTTAACCGTCTCGGGGGTGACAGCGACGCGGGTTTCGCCTGCCAAAGTTTCGGCGGGTATGCCAATCAGCATGAATGGTCTCCTTGATTATTTTAATGGTTGTGCATAGGGCTTTCCTGCAGCGACACGCCAGCGCGCCTTGCAGCAAAGTATCTGACCTGTAGCTTACATCAAAATACCACTCGTTCGGCTCGGGATAAACGCGCACTATGCCCAGTAGAGGTGACACCCTAAATGCTACTATAAATATAGCAAATAACCTTTATATAACGCCGGGTAAACACGTGATTCATTAAAATGAATGTATTTTTAACATTCGAATCTGTCAGAAACATTCAGTCTGCCTTGATCTGTGCGCGCTGAACAATATCTTTCCAGATTTTTTGTTCCCCCGCAATGAATTTGGCAAAATCAGCCGAAGATCCGCCCCCGCTGACCGCGTTGTCGTTGGCAAAACGTTCGGTGATGGCGCTCGATTTCATCGCTTTTAAGCATTCTTCCTGGATGCGTTTGACAATATCCGCCGGCGTGCCTGCAGGTGCCAACAAGCCATACCATTGCGAGGTTTCGAAGTTTTTATAGCCCATTTCGGCTACGGTTGGCACGTCAGGCAGATGAGAGACCCGTTTCTGCGTCCCGACGGCAATCGCCCGCAGCTTGCCGCTTTTAATATGCGCGCTCAAGGCCGGCAAACCCGCTGATGAAGCCTGCGTGCGCCCCGTCAGCAAATCAGTCAACTGCGGCCCCGTGCCCCGGTATGGGATATGGGTGATGAACATACCCGTCACCAGCTTGAGGTATTCCATCGCTAGGTGCCCCGCGCTGGCGTTGCCCGCCGAGCCATAGTTCAGCTTACCCGGATTGGCTTTGACGTACGCCACAAATTCCTTGAAATCCTTGGCGGGTACATCCGCATGGATCACGAACACATTGGGCACTTTGGCCAGCAAAGTCACCGGCATGAAGTCTTTGTTGACGTCATAAGGCTGATTTTTCAGCATATACGGGTTCACCGCCAGCGTCCCCACATGACCCAAAATCAGTGTATGACCATCAGGAGTCGACTTGGCCACATCCTGCATCGCCACCACGCCGGCGCCGCCGGGCTTGTTTTCAACGAACACGCTTTGTCCGAGCTGTTTGGTCAGCTCCACAGCCACCGAACGGGCGACAATCTCCGAGGTGCCACCCGGCGCAAAGGGGACCACCAGCCGAATCGGCTTAGAGGGCCAGCTCGACGGTGTAATCTGGGCAAATGCTGACGGCACGGCGATGCCAGCGGCCATACTGGTGGAAAATACAGCAGCCGCCTGCAAAAGCTCGCGGCGGGAGGGAGATGTGTTCATGGTGTGTCTCTGGTGGTGTTGCTGAAGGTTAGCGTTGAAACATCAGAACTGGTATCGGCGCAAACCCCCATCGACCGCAATAACCGTGCCGGTGATGTAGCTGGCCAAAGGCGAAGACAGGAAGCACACCAGGTTGGCCAGTTCCTCGGGCTCACCGTAGCGACCCACCGGAATTTCGTTGTCCGACTGCCATTGGCGGTATTCCGGCGTGTAATTGCGCAAAATCTGCTCTGACAAAATGCGCCCTGGTGGTACGCAGTTGACAGTGATGCCATCCTTACCCACCATGCGCGACAAGCCTTTCGCCCAGCTGTGGATACCGGCTTTGGCGCAAAACGCACCGTTCACGTGCTCGGGCTCGCTTTTGCCGGTGATGTTGATGATGCGACCCCATTTGTTGGCGATCATTTGGTCAATCAGCGCATCGGTCACCTGGCGTGGTCGGTGAAAATTGAGCGTGATCGCCTCTTGCCAGCGGTCTTCAGAGACATGCAACTCATTAAAACTGCGCGAGCCACCGGCGTTGTTGATCAAAATATCCACCTGCCCCAAGCCTTTGATGGCGGCAGCGGCAAGGGTTTGGGCGGCGTCTTCGGCGTATAAATCCGACGCAATCACCACGGGGCGCTTGCCTCCATTGTTGACGATGTCGTCTGCCACCTCGTTCAGCAGGGCGACGCGGCGCGCCGAAATCGCCAGCTGTACGCCCTCTTTGGCCAGTGCAAAGGCGATGCTTTTGCCAATGCCGGTGCTGGCACCGGTGACCAACGCGGTTTTGTTGCTGAGCTGCAAGTCCATAATTCTCCTCTTTATTGATGAAATTTACTATGAAATTAATAGCATTCTAGGCAATGAATAAACCGTCTAATGACCTATTTGATGCCTAAATTTATGCGGATGCCGTTTTTTTGCTTAATCTGACCCCAATTGCAGTCGGCTGGGCTGCCGTTTCTCTATCGCCCACTTCAAGAGCGCTGCAGAGCGGAAAATGCCGTGCGCAAACTTGCCATACGGCAGGGTGACAAACAGCGCCATCACGACGCCCAGATGCACCGCCAGCAACAGCGCCATGGCTGCGCTATCGCGCCAGGTCAGCAGCGCCAAACCGGTTCCACTGGTCAACAGCAGCAAGGCAATGAAGCCTCTGTCCATCGACTTTTGGCTCGCATCCCCCGTGTTCGGGTCGCGCCGCAGGTTCAGCCACAGCAGCCCGGCGGGGCCGATCAGCAAGCCGATGCCGCCTACCGTGCCCAGCAAAACGGGCAAGCTGGTCAGCGCGTAGGGTGCTTGCCACTTGAAAAGATAGTGGTACACCGTGGCCACACTGGTGGCGGCAAAACAGAGCATAAAACCGTAAAAAGTGGCGTGGTGAAAGCGTTTGCGCCACAACGTCCAGGCGTCGTCCTCGTTGTTGCAGCCTTCGCCATGACCACCGCCCAGGTATTTGAGGCGCAGCACGTCTGTTGTCGCCTCTGTTGCCGCTTCCGAGGTGACTTGTCCCGTTGCATCGTGCGTCGTGACGTTTTTCCAAAACTGCCACACGCCGATGCTCAACGCCAGCACTACAAAGCTGAAAATCGGCAGGAACATCGTCACCAGCAGGTTGTGGGGGAAGATGGCGTAGAAGTTACCTGCCAGCGGTATATTGAAAAGTGATCCTTGCATCATCACCGCCAACACCAAAAACAGCGCCAAACCGCCTGCCAGCGCCAAAGCCACCGTCAAGCCATTGCGTTTGTACAAAGCGCCCAGCGCACTCGGCCAAGCGTAGTCGGCATAGGTTTGACCGCGCACCTGCGCCATGCTTCGCGGCACATTGACGGCAAACTCGTGCGGCGGCGCGTACTGGCAGGCGTGGTAGCAGGCGCCGCAGTTGTGGCACAAATTGGCGAGGTAATGAATGTCGGCCTTGCCAAACGCCAGCCGCCGCGTCATGGCGGGGAACACCGCGCAAAAGCCCTCGCAGTAGCGGCAAGCGTTGCAAATTTGCAGTTGGCGGGCGACTTCTTGCTCGTTTGCCGTCAACGGTAGCGCCGAAAATGCGAGCTCACCTCTGGCCAAGGCTGCAGCTTCCTTTGTGAGTGCTTCAAGTTGCTGCATACTGTACCTCTTCGTTAACCTCTGAAGTTACTATATTTTTCATAGCAGCTTTGGCAGCATTCACGCCGGCTAGACGCCCAAATGCCGTCCCTATGGTCATTCCCACGCCGGCGGTGTACCCTTTGCCCAGCACGTTGCCTGCCATCATCTCGCCAGCTGCAAACAGGTTGGTCGATTCGACATCTGCGAACCTGACTGCCGTGCTTTCCCCCACTTTCATGCCCAGATAGGTGAAGGTGATGCCGGGTTTGAGGGTGTAGCCATAAAAAGGTGCGGTATCAATTGGGCGTGCCCAGTGGGTTTTGACAGGTTGAATGCCTTCGGTATGGCAATCATCCAGTACGGCGTGGTCAAAGGTCCCAACGCGGCAGGCAGCGTTGTAGTCGTTCATGGTTTGCATGAAAATAGCCACATTCAAGCCCAGTTTTTGTGCCAACTCAGGCAGAGAATCGGCCTTTTCACCGGCAAACACCGGCGGCATGAAGCGCCCAACCGCCTTGGCATCGATCACCGAATAGGCGATTTGACCCGGCTGCTGGGCCACCAGTCGCCCCCAAATGGCGTAGCGTTTGGGCCAGAAATCCTCACCTTCATCGTAAAACCGCTGGGCGTTTTTATTGACCACCACGCCGAGAGAGACGCAATCGACCCGGGTGCAAATGCCACCGTCGTACAGCGGTGCGCGCGCGTCGATGGCGACCATGTGGCTTTGGGTCGGGTCGCCGAGGGTGTCTGCGCCTTGGGCGATCAGGTCTTTGAGCAGCACACCCATGTTGAAGCGGGTGCCACGAATCGCAAAATTGTCGGCTGGCCACTCGCCGGCATCGTTTTGACCCCAGGCTTCGCGCAGCCATTCGCGGTTGGACTCAAAACCGCCACTGGCGACAACGCATGCTTTCGCAGTGATGCGTTCAACCCCTATACATGCGGCGACAAATTGACCGTCTTTGAGTTCCAAGCGATCCACCGGCGACTCGTAGCGAATCTGCACACCCAGCTTTTCAGCACTGCGGTAATACGCGTTCATCAGCGCCTTGCCGCCGCCCATGAAAAAAGCATTGGTACGGGATAAATGCAGCGTACCCGACAGCGACGGCTGAAAATGCACACCGTGCTTGCGCATCCAGTCGCGGCAGTGGCTGGATTCACGAATCGCCAAACGCGCCATCGTCTCGTTGGTCTGGCCGCCGGTGACTTTAAGCAAATCCTGCCAAAATTCTTCTTCCGAATAAACGTCGGTCAGCACGTCTTGCGGCGCGTCGTGCATGCAGCGCAGGTTGCGGGTATGGGCTGAATTGCCGCCGCGCCAGAGTTTGGGCGCAGCCTCCAGCACCAACACGCTGGCACCCGCCTCCCGCGCCATCAAAGCCGCGCACAGCGCTGCGTTGCCACCACCTATGATTAAAACGTCTAACATGACGGTGACTTTAGCCACAGCCGCCGCCTGGCGCTAGGTCAGCAAAGCGATAGGGGCATCACGAATCGTGATGGCTAGCTTTTCCTGCTAGATCAACTTCACACCCAGCCATTGCTTAGCCGTGACCAATTCCCGTGCGCAATCGGCCAGCACCACGCGGGCGGCCAACGCTGCGGGAGACAGCTCATCGTCCGACAGGCTGCAGATGGCGTTGACGCGGCGCACTTGCGTATCGGCAATCTCAGCCCAGGTGAAACGCTTGGCTGCGTCAGATAAACCCGCCAAAGCCGCCCAAGGTTGCACGGTGCTGCCCAAGCCGGCTTCGACAGCGGACATCGTCATCGCCAACGAATCAATTTCAGCAGCCAGCTGGGGTTTGAATTTGGCTCTTAAAAAGGCGGCATCCAGCGCACTGCGCAAACCATGCGTACCCGTCGGGAGAATCAAAGGAACGTCTTTCAAATCCGCCATACGGGTGCTGGCGACCAATTTGACCCCGCCAGACCTCGCTTGAATCAAAAACAGCTTCTCCTCGACCAGCGGTAGCACGCTCCAGCGCCGCGCGGCTTGGGTGTCGAACAAAATCGTCAAATCCAGTTGGCGCGAATTGAGCATGGTGGTCAGGTGGCCGGACATGCCCTCGACCATGTGCAAGCGCACATCGGGGTAGCGCTCGCGCATGGCGCGCATGAGGGGCAACCCCAGCACCGCCGCCGTGGTGGGTGCCAAACCGACGCTGACAGCACCCGTCAACCGCGACAATTGCGCAGCCCGCACCGCCTGATCGGCATGGCGCAGGGTGAGCTGCGCTTCGCGGAAAAACGCCATCCCCGCCTCTGTCGCCACCACGCCTTTGCTGGTGCGCTGCAGCAGGCGGGTGGACAACTCGCTCTCCAAACGGCTTATTTGCTGGCTCAGCGCCGATTGCACCAGTTCCAAATCAAGCGCGGCGCGGCTGATGCTGCCCAGTTCCAGCACCCGAACGAAGTAACGAAGTTGACGCAGTTCCATGCTGAGATAATCGCATACATGACAGACAGTATTCCATTTTCAGCCATGTGTGCGCAAAAAGCAGGCGCGGGTCGCCGTGTGGTGGTCGGTTTAAGCGGTGGCGTGGACTCGGCCGTGACTGCTTATTTGCTGAAACAGCAGGGTTATAACGTGGTCGGTATCTTCATGAAAAACTGGGAAGATGACGACGATTCGGAGTTTTGCTCGTCCAATATCGACTTCATTGACGCTGCTGCTGTGGCGGATGTGATCGGCATCGAAATCGAACACGTCAACTTTGCCAGCGAGTACAAAGACCGCGTCTTTGCCGAATTTTTGCGCGAATACCAGGCGGGCCGCACCCCCAACCCCGATGTGTTGTGCAATGCCGAGATCAAGTTCAAGGCTTTTTTAGACCATGCCATGCGCTTGGGTGCCGAAAAAATCGCCACCGGCCACTATGCACGAGTACGCTTGAACGCGACTTCGCAGAAATACGAACTCCTCAAGGGTTTGGATGCGAGCAAAGACCAAAGTTACTTCTTACACCGCTTGAACCAGGCGCAGTTGTCCAAAACCCTGTTTCCGGTTGGCGAACTGCAAAAAACAGAAGTTCGACGCATTGCCGATGAGATTGGTCTGCCCAACGCCAAAAAGAAGGATTCGACCGGTATTTGCTTCATCGGCGAGCGACCGTTTCGTGACTTTTTGAACCGTTACATTGCCAAAGAACCTGGCCCCATCAAAAACGCAGAAGGCCGCGTGCTGGGTACGCACCAAGGTTTGAGCTTTTACACGCTGGGGCAACGCCAGGGCTTGGGCATTGGCGGCGTGAAGGCCAAAGGCGCGGAACTCAAGGCCATCCAGGCCTTGGGGCAACGCGGCATGGGAGAGCACACGCCGTGGTTTGTGGCGCGCAAAGACATGGAGAAAAACACCCTCTGGGTGGTGCAGGGGCACGACCACCCGTGGCTGCAATACCACGCGTTGACGGCGGACAACCTGAGCTGGGTGGCGGGACGGCCACCAACGACAACATCGCTCAACTCAAAAACACGCTATCGACAGGCAGATGCGCCTTGCGAACTGGTCAGCTGCGATACTGGTGCGAACACGTTTGAATTGACTTTTTCGCAAGCGCAGTGGGCGGTGACACCGGGCCAATCGGCTGTGTTGTATGACGGCGAGGTGTGTTTGGGCGGCGGCATCATCAGCGCAGCAAACGCTTAAAAACTGCGCTTCTGAGCCCTCTAAGGCTTGGGCGCTGGCGGCGCTGCGGGTGCGAACTCGTCAATATTGGCCATGCCGATTTTTTGTAGACCTGCGCGCTGCGCAGTAGCCATCACACCCGCCACCACATCGTACTTCGCGGCGCGATTGGGCATGAAATGAATTTCAGCTTGTTTATCACCCAAGAGCGCCTCAACCTGCATTTTTGAGGCCAGCGTCGCAAAGTCTGGAATCACTTGATCGCCCCACTTTATTTGGTTCTTGGCGTCGACTTCGATCTTTATAACTCTGGGCGGCACAGGCGGCGCTTGCTCAGCGCCCACAGGCATTTCCACATTCACGGCGTGCATCTGCAGCGGGATGGTGATGATCAGCATCACCAGAAGTACCAGCATCACGTCGATCAGCGGCGTGGTGTTCATCTCGACCATCACGTCCGGGTCGCCATTGGCGCTGTCCGCTTGACTTAGGTTCATTGCCATGTTGATATCTCACTCATTTCGCTAATTTCTCGCTGGCGGCTGCGTGATGAAACCAATGCGTGTGACGCCCGCTTGCTGCAGCGCATAGACCGTTTGGCCAATGGTTTCGTAACTGGCACTGGCGTCGCCACGGATATGCACCTCTGGCTTGACCGACAGCGCCTGGATGGTGCGCAGGCGATTTTGCAGGTCCGCTTGCCCAGCCAGTTTCTCGTTTTTCCAAAAGCTGGCACCGGTCGCGTCGACAGAAATGACAATCGTCTCCAGCTTCGGTTCGCTCTTGACCAGTGTTTCTTTGGGCAGTTTGATCGCGATGGAAGTGGTGACTGCTGGAATCGTGATCAAAAAGATAATCAACAACACCAGCATCACATCCACCAGCGGCGTGGTGTTGATGTCCGCCATCAGCGCATCTTCTGAGCTGCGGCTTTTGTTGAAATTGATGGCCATGGTCTGTGTCTACCTACATCGCTCTCAATTTAGCCAGCGGCACGTTTTTTTGCGGCCTCGGCATCAGCCAGAGCGTCGCGGTCAGCCTGAATCAACAAGCTGGTGTGCAAATCTGAGCCAAAGGCGCGCACGGCGTCCATGCCCAGCTTGTTGCGGCGCACCAGCCAGTTGTAGCCCAACACCGCAGGCACGGCGACGGCCAAGCCGATGGCGGTCATGATCAGCGCTTCGCCCACCGGTCCGGCCACCTTGTCGATGGACGCCTGCCCCGAAGCACCGATTTTCACCAAGGCGTTGTAAATTCCCCAGACCGTACCAAACAGCCCCACAAACGGGGCGGTGGAGCCGACCGTGGCCAACACGGCCAAACCTTGCTGCGTATTGCTTTGCACCGTGGCGACCGAGCGCTCGATGCTTTGTGCGGCCCAGGTGTTCAAATCAACCTGCCGCGCTACGCTGCCGTGCTGTTTGACGGCATCCAGCGATGCCTCGGCAATAAAGCGAAACGGGCTGCCCGCCAGCATGGCTTTGGTGCCGGTTTGCAGTGATTTGGTTTTTGCAAAAGCCTGTTCCGCATCGGTGGCCATGTCTTTCATGCGTTTTTGTGCGATGAGCTTGCTGATCAGCACATACCAGCTGGCCAAAGACATGATGACCAGCAGCAGCACGGTGATTTTGGCGACCCAATCACCCTGGCTCCACATGGCACCCAGGCCGTAGGGGTTGTCAGCCACAGCGGTGTCAGACTTGACCTCCGTCATGGCTGGCAGATTGGTCAAGGCTGGTGCGGTGTTCAGCGCCATGCTGGACGACGCTGCTGCGGCTTGGGCTGTCGCTTGAGCCGGGGCGGCAGCGGTCTGGGCGTGCGCGGCGGTGAAGCAGGCCAGCGTCAAACCCATCGCCAGCAGCACGGTGCAACACAGGCGTGAACGCCAAGTCGAAGAAGAAAGCCGTGCACTACGGGTCACCATGGTGTTGCTTTTGAAGATGGATGGATGAGACATGGATAGGTTCCTGCGTTCTAAGTCAAATAGAGGTTCAATAGAGATTCACTTTTAAGGGCAATCGCCATTCAAAGCGCGGTTCATCAATTGTGGCAAGGCCAGTAAACCGGCATTGGTTTCCTTGCCATCAGCATTTTTACCCGGGCGCAAACAGTCGGTTTTAGCTGCCCGACCCATGCCCGCCTCAAACTGATCGGGGCGGGCACTGGGATTCAACTGCGTATTGGCTCTTTTAGCCAAATCGCCCGGGCAGAAGCCACCACGGCATCCGGTTGACGAGTAGCCCGAGCCTGATCCCGCATTGGGCGACCCCGCCGCCCCACCGAGGGCAGACCCGTTTGGCCCCGAATTCACCAACGCACTGCCCAAAGAAGGCGTGCCCGCGCCGGCTGCGCTGGGGCCAGAAACCGATCCTGGGACCGCAGAAATCGCTCTGGGCGCTGAAGCAGCCGAGGCAGAGGCAGCAGGCGCAGCAGACACGCTGGGGGCAAGACCTGCGGGGGCAACCGGTGCTGTGGCGGCTGCAGCAGCTACCGGGGCCGGTGGTGCAGCCGCAGCCGGTGCGGGCACGGGCGAGGGGGCCGGTACAGGCGCTGGCTGTGGCACGGGCACCTCGGCCACGACTTCAGCTTTTGGCTTGGGCAGCTCATTTACCACCTCTTTGGGAATTTCCTTGGGGACTTCTTTCACCACATCTTTCACGACCTCTTTCGGCAGTTCATTTTGAACCTGCACCTCAGGGGCCTTGACTTCAGCGACTTTTTCTACCGGCGCAGGCGGGCTGGGCTGCTCGGCCTTGGGTTGACGTGTCGGTTTAGGCTCGACGACTTCAGGCGGCGTGGTGATGGTGTTTTTCACCACTGGCGGTGGTTTGACAGGCAGCTCGCGTACCACGGGCGGCGGCGTGAGGGTGATTTTCGGCGTGGGCAGGGGTTTGGGCGGTGGCAGGGTGATGGGCAAGGTCAATTGCACCACCACTTCACGCAATTCATCGACCTTGCGCTGCACCGGTGGCGACTGCAACAAAAGCCAAAACAGCGCGATATGCACCACAGATACCGCCAGTAAAGCCGGTCTGGACAGACGCTGGCTTGGCAGTTGGTGGGCGGCTTGTTGAAATTGCATGGACTGGCAATAATCGCACAAAACACTGGCTGTTTTTGCCCGGCTACGGGTGATAACCCGTTGAAATGTATCTTTTTACCCTCTTTTTATGCCGATATATGAATATAGCCGGCGTATTCATTACCTATAATGCTATATTATTTATAGCAATTGATTTCTCTGCGATTTCAGGTATTTATTTACCTTGCGCCAGCACATTCGCTAATGAGCCAGCCGTCTAGACTGGCTTGGCCAGCGGCTTTTGCTGCCAAGCCAGCGCCGCGCCCAGCCACAGCACGAGCGCCGAAATCAGCAAGCCCCGCGCCAGCCCACCCGTGCCGTCGGCAATCCAGCCGACCATGGTGGGGCCGACAATTTGCCCGGCTGCAAACACAATCGTGAAGGCGCTGATACCTGCTCCCCACGCACTGACCGGCAGGTTGTGCCGCACCAATGCCGTCGTGGAGGCCACCACAGACAAGAACACCCCGCCAAAGAGCAGGCCGGACGCCATCAGCGCCGGTTGCCAGCTTGTCAGCGCCGGGACCACAATCGCACTGCCCAGCAGCATGTTGAGCAGCGCCAGGGCTTGGCCCCCCTGGTAGCGGTCCAGCAATTTGGCCCAAATGCGGGATGAAGCCATCACCGCCAGTCCCAGTAGTGTGTAAAAAACCGTGATCATGGTGGTGCTGGCGGCCTGCTCCCGCAACAATGCAATCACAAAGGTCATGTAGCCGATGTAGCCCATGCCAAAACAGCCATAGCCGAGCAAGGCAAAGGTAAACGAACGCCAGCGAAAAGTTGTCTGAAGCGGCTCTTTGACACTTGTTGTTACCGACGCAGACGATACTGCAGGTGATGCCGCAGGCGTGGTTGCCGGCCCCGCCGCCAGCGCCTGCATCGCGCGGGCTTGCGTCATCAACATCAGCGTGCCCACGGCACAAGCCACCGCCAAAGCCCACCACGCCCAGACCCAAGGGTGCGCGGCCGCAGGCAGGTTGACGGTCACAACATGCGCCACGCCGGGCACGAGCAAGGCGGAAATGACAATCCCCAGCCCCGTACCCCCGTAATACACACCCAAAAGCAGTCCACTGTGATCAGGCTCCCGCACACCCAGCTGTGCCGCGAGCAGGCCACCGGCGACAAACACCCAGGCACTGGCCACACCGGCCAGCAGCCGCTGCAGCAGCAAAGGAGTCGCCGTGGTGAAGAATCCCGTCAGCATCATGAAAACACTGGCCAGCACCGCACCCACCACCAGCATCTGCGCCGCGCCATGGCGTTTGAGCAGGCGTGGCATGGACAACGCGCCCAGCAAATAGCCTAAAGCATTGATGGTATTCATTGCCCCTGCCAAGGTGTAAGACCAGCCCAGGTCTGCCCGCATGGGCGGTAGCAGTAAACCGTAGGAAAAGCGCGTCACACCCAGTGAAATCGCCGCCCCCAGGGACAGGACAAGGGCTAAAGTTACACTATGTCGCAAGTTTGATGCTGCGCTGGCTGACCGCATGTTTGGGTTGGATGGCATATGGTCAAATTATGTTGCAATTTACTTGATTCAACTTTCGTCAACTTCATTTAACTTTATCCAGCCATCATGATCTCATTCAACCTGCACACCCTGCGCCCATCTTTTGCCATTGGCTTTGCTTGCACGCTTTTGTCTACCGCTGCTTGGGCTGGACGGCCACTGTCGGTGGACGACGCCGATGTCAATGAAGTCGGCCACGGCCATGTGGAGATGTGGTTTGAGCGTACGCTGGGACCCAGCCGCAGCCTGATTGTGGCACCCGCCTACTCTCCTATTGAAGGCATTGAAATCGCCGCTGCTGTTGCGCGCGACACCACGGCATCCAGCACCAGCATGGCTGTTCAAGCCAAATGGCGCATCACGCCGGTGCAAGAAAATGGCTGCAACTTTGGCGCATCAGCCAGCTTGGCAAAAACACGGGGTGAATCGGGCAACACCACCGCCGTTACGGGCTTGATGACCTGCAACGTACCCATAGGTGCGGTGAATGTCAATGTGGGTGCATTGCGCGCAGCGGGTGTGTCCACCGTGGCAACCTGGGGTCTGTCGCTGTCTCGTGCATTTGGCGATATCACGGGGCATGTTGAAGCGTTTGGTCAACAACAGGGAAAAACCACATTGCAGGTGGGCGCACGCTATGACATCGCCAAAAATATACAGCTCGACGGCACGGTGGGTCGCGGTGATGGTCAAACCCTATACAGCGCAGGCATGAAGGTCGGTTTTTGACCGTTTTTGCCTGATCTACATCAAGCCTCAACACCAACTTTACAAAGCATTACGCAGCCGTCACAGCGCCTTTGCACGGGGTGGTCAAACTGGCCTTCATTCCAGCGCCGATCTAGACACTGGAAATGTTCAACTCCACAAGGATTTAAGATGAAATTGTCGAATAAACGATTGCTTATCGCTGGCTTGATGGCCACCATTGGTTTTACCGCTGTGGCACAAAATGCAACTTCTGGTACACCTCCAGCTGGCCATGGTGGTATGCAGGGTATGCAGCACGGTGACTCTTCAAAAATGCAGGAACGCATGCAAACCCACCGGCAAGAGCGTGCCACCCAGCGCTTGGCGGCACTGAAAGCCAAACTCAAAATCACCACAGCCCAGGAAGGCGCGTGGACCACCTTCAGCACAGCCATGAAGCCACCATCAAATGCAGCTGGCGGGATGATGGGCATGCGCCATGATCCAAAATTAAAAGCTGAAATGGACAAGCTCACCACGCCTGAGCGCATTGACAAAATGCGTGCTCTGCGCCAGCAACGCATGACCGCCATGAACGCAGAAATGGACAAACGCGCCGATGCCACCAAAGCCTTTTATGGCACACTGTCATCGGAGCAAAAAGCCGTTTTTGACGCGGTGGCCATGCAAGGCGGTCATGGCCGTTACGGTGGCAAAGGTGAGCATGGCGGTATGGGCGGTGAACAACAGGGTCACGGCCGCATGGGCCAGCCAGGCTAATCCAGACAAGTCTGGATAAACGCAAGGGCGCTGCAATTGCTTGCAGCGCTTTTTTTTATGCCAACAGCTGCTTTAACTCACCGCTTGCAATCAATTTATCCAGGTCGCCAGCACCACCCACCAGCGTGCCTTTGACGAAGATCATGGGAAATGTCGGCCAGCCGGTCCACATTTTCAAGGCGTTGCGCTCACGCCAGGTGTTCAGGTAGTTGCCGTAATCCAGGTCATGGTGTTTGATGCCGACGGCGTCCAGCGCTGCGCGGGCTTTTTTCGGGAACGGGTTCATGCCCATACCGACGACCACGACAGGATGTGCCGACACAGCCGTTTGCACCTCGGTCACGATGGCTTTTTGGCTGTTGGCCACTTTGTCCCGAACAGCGGGGTGGATGTGGGATTCGTCTAGTAGCGCACGCGGCATGTCCGGTTCCTCATATATATGGATGATGGCGGATTATCACCGCCCCAAAATCACGGGTTATAACTAGACCGATTGACCAAGCCGCTTGACTAGGCCGCCTGCAGGGCCTTCACCTGCTCTGCCCGCCGGGATGTTTGCGCACCTGCCAGGATAAAGCCCTGCAAACGCCCCTCTTCACCCACGTGTTGCCACAAGCCGGGCTCCGCTTCGTGCCAACCGCCGGGCGTGCCGATGTTGGGACTGGCTATCAACAACGGCAGAGCTGGCGTTTTCACCGCCACAGGCATGATGGGGAACACCACCTCGGTGCGTTTGCCCGTCAAGGTGACGGCCAAAGCGCGCGCTGCATTCATGATGGGCATGACATACGGCAATGTGACGTCGCCGGCGCTGGCGTACTGCGCTGCATCGCCCAAAGCGTAAACGTCGGGGACGCTGGTCTGCAAAGCGGCATCGACTTTGATGCCACGCTCGCACGCCAACCCTGCCGCCAAGGCTAAACGCGTATCGGCGCGCAAGCCCACCGCACTGAGCACCACATCCGCCGCCAACACCTCACCACTGGCCAACGTGGCCTGCCAGACCGACGTTGAACCTGATGCCGTGGTCTTGTTAACCGCCTGCACGGTCGTGCCAAAGTGCCAATCTACGCCTAAATTCGCCAGCGATACCTGTAGCTGTTCACTCGCCTGTTCAGGCAGCAAAGCCGCCAGCGGACGGGTGCATGGGTCCACCACGCTCACCGCATAGCCGGCGTTGATCAAATCATTGGCAAACTCACAACCAATCAGCCCCGCACCCATGATGAGCACTTTGGGTGATTTTTTACTACTATTTTCATAGCTAACCATGCTTATTTCACGCCGGCTAGCATCACTATTGAGTGCTTTATAAAAGTGTGCGAAGTCTTGCAGGGAATTAACCGACAACACCTGATCTGCCGCATCGCCTGCCACTGGCACGCGGATGGGCGCAGCCCCTGTGGCCAACACCAATGCGCTGAAGTCATGGCTTCCCTGGCTGGTGGTCAGCGTTTTGACATAGGGGTCAAAACTGAGCACCTGGGTATGCGCCAATAAGGTCACACCCTGTGTTTCAACCATCTTGGCAGCCGGTGTCACCACCAGTTGCTCGGGTGACTTTTTCTGGGCAAAAGCGTTTGACAGCGTGGGTTTGGCGTAAAAGTCGCCACTGTCAGCGGTGATCATCAAGATCGGCGTGGTGGTATCAAGCTTGCGGAACTCGCGCACAGTGGTCCAGGCGGCCAATCCCGCGCCGATGATGATGATGGGATTCATTAGGTTTGTTTAGATTTCTACTACTTCAAAGTCAGCTTTGGCCACGCCGCAATCTGGGCATGCCCATGCGTCTGGCACGTCTTTCCATACCGTACCGGCAGCAATGCCGTCTTCTGGGCGGCCTGCGGTCTCGTCGTATACAAAGCCGCAAACGATGCAAATATATGTTTTCATGTGTTTTCCTGAAATATGTTGTGATGTGTTGAGTTAGGTCGAACTGGGCGTGATTGTCTTACATAACAAAGAACAGAGCCGATCAGGCCGTGGCTTTGACCGTGTCCAAACGGGCTTGGTAGTGCGCAGCGTGGCGCTCCTCCACTTTGGCCAAGGCTGCAAAACGCTTTTGCGCTTTGTCCAGCATGGTTTTGAACTGGGCGGCGTGGACTTTGCTTTCTTCAATCTGCTCATCCATCTCGGCGACAGCGGCGGCATTGCCCTCTGCTTCAGCTGTTTTGCGGAAACCGGGGTACATCTCGGTGTATTCGTATGTTTCACCGTCGATGGCGATCTGTAAAGCCTTGGCCGGTGTCATGGTGGCCTTGGGATAGAGTAAATCCAGATGGCCAAAGGCATGCATGACTTCCTGGTCGGCTGTGGCTTCAAAAGCGACTGCGGTGTCAATATCACCGGCTTCACGCGCCAATTTGGCGAAATAACGGTATTTAATATGCGCCATGGACTCGCCGGCAAAGGCAGATTCCAGATTGGCGATGGTTTTGATTTCGGGACGGCTTGCAGTGGCTGTGGTCATGGTTGGCTCCTGATGTTGACTTGAAGGGTGATCAGCACCTCTTGATAGAGGTTATTAATCGGTATAGGGGTAATGATAGGCATATTTAATAATTAAATCCAATTGGTTTTAACTAACAGATCAATAGTGGCTATCTTTTAACGGCGCACTATGGACTTGATTCTCAGTTTTTTCAAAGCAAGTTTTGTCGGACAGCGGTTTGTACGGGTATCATTATTTCTCGTTGCTTTAAGCCTTTCCCAGCACTTACTCACTTACCAATACACAAAGCGAGGTCACCATGGCATTGATGGACTTTCTCAAGAAACAGTTTATTGACATCCTCCAGTGGACCGAGGACAGCGATGGTACGCTGGCTTGGCGCTTCCCGATGGCTGAGATGGAGATTCAAAACGGGGCGTCGCTCACGGTGCGTGAGTCGCAACTGGCCGTTTTTGTCAACGAAGGCAAGGTCGCCGACGTCTTTGGCCCGGGCACCTACAAGCTCACCACGCAAACCCTGCCGGTGCTCACCTACCTGAAAAACTGGGACAAACTGTTTGAGTCGCCCTTCAAAAGTGATGTCTACTTTTTCAGCACCCGCCAACAGATCGACCAAAAATGGGGCACGCCACAACCCATCACCATCCGCGACAAGGACTTTGGCGCGGTGCGTCTGCGGGCTTTTGGCAATTACAACTTCCGCATTTCCGACGCCAAACTATTCCACACCGAGATTTCAGGCACCCGCGACAGCTACGGCGTAGAAGAGCTGGACGGTCAACTACGTGGTTTGGTGTTGCAAAACATCAGCAACGCGATTGCCAGCAGCGGCATTCCGTTTTTGGATCTCGCTTCCAATCAAATGACCTTTGCGCAGGCACTTACAACGCAACTCGCACCAGAATTTGCCAAAATTGGCTTGAAACTGGAAGGCATGACGGTGCAAAACGTTTCGCTGCCGGAAGATCTGCAAAAAATCCTCGATCAAAAAATCGGCATGGGTATGGTCGGCGACGACATGGGCAAGTTCATGCAGTACCAAACCGCACAGGCGATTCCGAAATTTGCCGAAGGCTCCGGTGGCGGCAGCGGCATTGCTGGCGACGCCATGGGCTTGGGCGCAGGTTTGGCGATGGGACAGGTGCTGGCGCAAAACCTTCAAGCAGGCTTGAGTTCGGGAACGAACCAAACAGCAACAGCGGCCAGTGCGGCGGCTGCCGCTGTGATCAAACCAGAAGACATCATGGCCACGCTGGAAAAACTGGGTGAACTGAAAGCCAAAGGCATCTTGACGCAAGAAGAGTTTGACGGAAAAAAGGCAGAGCTGTTGAAAAAACTGGTTTAAATCTATATTTAGATAACTTTGGCCACTGATTCCCTTCAGCGAAGCTACCGCGCGCCCTGCCCCGGCTGTGGCGCACCGGTTGAGTTTCGCAACGCGCAGTCCACCCATGCGGTGTGTGGCTATTGCCAAAGCACAGTGGTGCGCAGTGGCGACACGCTGACGCGCACCGGTAAGATGTCAGAGCTGTTTGACGACTTCAGCCCGCTGCAGCTCATGACCTCCGGCAAGTGGGGAGACAAACCCTTCACCCTGATTGGCCGGCTGCAATACCAGTACGCCCAAGGCACGTGGAACGAGTGGATAGCCGGGTTTGACGATGGCACAACAGGCAGCTTGAGCGAGGACAACGGCGCGTTTGTGTTTTCGACAATACTGGCCACATCAAGCGCCATCCCTGCAGCCACCAACTTCATCGTTGGCAAAACCACGGCCATCAACGGCAAGTCATTCACCGTGGCGGCCAACAACACCGTGTCGCTCTTGTCGGCACAAGGCGAATTACCCAAACTGCCAGCATTAGGTACACCGTTTGAGGTCGTGGAGCTGCGTGGTGACCAGGGCGATGTGGTCAGCATCGACTACAGCCCAGCACCCCCTTTGCCGCCAGCGGTTTCAAGTGGCCGTGCTGTCCTGCTGGAAGATCTGCAGCTCAAAGGTTTGAAAGACGAGCAAACCAAGACCGAATCGGGTCAGCAATTTGCCTGCCCCAACTGCGCCGCTTCCTTGCAAGTCACGCTAACCTCCACCAAAAGCCTGACCTGCCGCAGTTGCAACAGCATCATCGATGTGTCGCAAGGGGTGGCCGGGCAACTTAACCACGCGCTGCAAACTGACCCTGTCGCGCCCTTGATCGAGTTGGGCAGCACCGGTCAACTGCAAGGCGTCAGCTGGCAATTGGTCGGCTTTCAGCACCGCATGGGTTATGAGGCGGATGACCCCGATGAGCATTTCGGCTGGACGGAGTACCTGCTCTACAACCAAAAGCGCGGCTTCACCTTCTTAATCGACTCAACCGAGGGCTGGAGCCTGGCCACGCCCACCACGGGTGCGCCCACGCTGTCGTCCAACGGTGCTACCGCCACCTATTTGAGCAACCAATACAACCGCAAATACAGTTACAAAGCCGAAACGCAGTATGTGGCTGGCGAGTTCTATTGGCGGGTCGAACGCGGCCAGCTGAGCAACAACACCGACTTTGAGAAAGGCGCGGCGCTGCTGTCGCGCGAGGAAACGTCGAATGAGGTGACCTGGTCCATGGGCAGCAAGCTCAGCAGCGCTGCCGTAACCAAGTCATTCAATTTGAAGGAGGGTGCGCTGGACGGTGGCGGCAAAGACGCACTCAAAGCCAGTGACGCCAAACCTCTGAGCAGCATTGCTGGAATGGGCTGTGGCACCATCGTGATTTTGATATTGATCTTGTTGCTTTTTTTGTTTTTGATCAGCCGTTGCTCCAGTCCCGACAGCACTGGGCGTAGCTCTGGCGGATCTTATGGTGGATTTAGCTCTGGCGGCGGGCATAAATAATGCTCGACGCTTCAACGTTTTTAAGGAGGTTGTGATGGAACTCATGGGATTAAAACTAGGTGCGATCGTTGGTTCGGTCTTGTTTGCCTTGATTGGCGTGCTGATTTTTTGGTTGTGCTTTGTCATCATCGACAAACTCACGCCCTACGATTTATGGGTCGAAATTGTGGAGAAGCAAAACATCGCACTCGGTATCGTCGTCGCGGCCATGAGCCTGGGAGTTTCCATCATCGTGGCGGCAGCCATCCATGGTTGATGTGGATTGAAGTCTCTTAAAGCCAGTCCGCTAGAAGTTACCCTCCTCGCCAGCGTCTTGGTCGTCGCGGCTTGTGGCCTGGTGTACGAGCTGGCCGCTGGCGCGCTGGCCTCGTATTTGCTGGGCGACTCGATTCTGCAGTTTTCCACCGTCATCGGCTGCTACTTGTTTGCCATGGGTGTGGGCTCGTGGTTGTCTCAATTTTTTGACCGTCAACTGCCCGCGCATTTTTTACGGATTGAACTTTTGGTCGCCTTGGCCGGTGGCTTGCTGCCGGCGGTTTTGTTTTTAGCCAATGCCTATTTCCCCGGCAGTTTCAGGTGGGTGCTCTACGGGCTGGTCGCCACGGTAGGTATTTTGGTGGGTTTGGAGATTCCGCTGGTCATGCGGATTTTGAAACGCAACGTAGCCTTCAAAGATGTGGTCTCGCAAGTGCTGACCTTTGATTATTTGGGGGCGCTGGCCGTATCGGTGGCTTTCCCCTTGATTTTGGTGCCGCAATTGGGCTTGATCCGCACGGGCTTGCTGTTTGGGCTGTTGAACGCGGCCGTGGCGGTCTGGGCGCTGTGGCTGTTCCGGTTTGAGCTGCGCCAGTTCAAGGCACATGCACTGGCTTGTGGTTTGACCTTGGCGGTTCTTGCTGCCGCTTTTTTGGGCGCAAACCATATCACCACGCTGGCGGAGGACAAGTTTTACCAGGACCGCATCGTCTTCACCGCCGCATCGCCTTATCAGCGCATTGTGGTGACGCAGGGCAAGCTGGGACACCGCTTGTTTTTAAACGGCAACCTGCAGTTTGCCGAGCGGGATGAATACCGCTACCACGAGGCTTTGGTTCACCCGGCGATGGCGGCTTTTTCAGCCGCAGGACCGAAACGTGTCGCCGTTCTGGGCGGTGGCGACGGCATGGCGGTGCGGGAGATTTTGAAGTACCCCAGCGTCGAGTCCGTCACCTTGGTGGAGTTGGACCCGGCCATGACCCGGCTGTTTTCAGAACAACCCACCTTGGTCCAACTCAACGGCGGCGCACTCAAATCACCCAAAGTCAAAGTCGTCAACACCGACGCGTTTGCCTGGCTTGATTCAGGTACCGACTTATTTGACGTGATCATCATCGACTTCCCCGACCCGACCAACTTCTCCATCGGCAAGCTCTACACCAACTCGTTTTACGCGCTTTTGGACAAACGCCTCTCAGCCAGCGGTTATGCAGTGATTCAAACCACCTCGCCCCTGGTGGCCCGCAAAAGCTTTTGGACCGTGGCGCAAACGATTGAATCCGTCGGTTTAACAGCCACGCCCTACCACGCGCATGTACCCAGCTTTGGCGAATGGGGGTTCATCATCGCCAGCCGCCGGCCTTGGCACGTTCCGGCAAGCTTGCCTGCGGGACTGCGCTTTTTAGACCTGCCCAGCCTGCCTGTGCTGTTTGACTTCCCGCTCGACATGGCGCGTGTGCCCACCGAGGTCAACCGCCTGTCCAACCAGGTTCTGGTGACGACCTACGAGCAGGAATGGGGCACAGTGGCACATTCGCCATGAAACGCCGCCAGTTCATTGCTGCAGCCAGCGCCTTGCCGCTTCTGGGTTGCAATAAACCGCCTGTGATTGAAGACATCCAGGGTGGTTTTACCGGCGTAGATATTGAACACGGGCACTTGTTACGGGACGCAAAATCGTGGACAACGCCTTCTCAAACCCGAAAAACCAAAGTCATCATCGCCGGTGGTGGTGTGGCCGGTTTGGTGGCTGCGCGGGCTTTGCGTTTGCAAGGCATCAACGATTTTGTAATGCTGGAACTGGAAGACCACGCCGGCGGCAACAGCAAGGGCGGCAGCGTCAACGGCATCACCTGCCCGTTGGGGGCGCATTACCTGCCCGTCCCGTCTGAACAAGCCCCCCATGCTGCTGATTTGCGTGACATGCTGGAAGAACTGGGCGTACGTCAGCGCGTTGCGGGGCGTTGGACGTATGACGAACGGGTGTTGTGCCACAGCCCGCAAGAACGCCTTTTTTTCAAGGGCAGTTGGCAAGACGGGCTGCTGCCTGTGCAGGATGTGGGCGCAGGCACGCTGGCGCAGTACCGCCAATTTGCCAAACTGGTTGAGGAAGCCCGAAAACGCAGCAACTGGTCCATTCCAGCCTCAAATTCGACCTTAACCGGCGTAGATATTGCCTTAACAGCTATCACATTTATAGCGTATCTAGATCAGCAAGGGTTGACCGATCCGCAACTGCGCTGGTATTTGGATTACTGCTGCCGCGACGATTACGGCGCAGGTGTCAGTACCGTCTCCGCCTGGGCAGGCATGCACTACTTTGCCAGCCGCCACGGTTTTCATGCACCAGGCGCAGAGATGTCAGAACCTTATGAGCGTGAAAGTGTGCTGACCTGGCCCCAAGGCAATGGCTGGATTACGCATCAGCTGGCTTTGCCACTGGGTGAGCGCTTACTTACAAAACGCCTCGTCACCCGCATTGAAGTGATGAAGCATGGCGTGGAAGTCGATGTGTTTGATACAAGCACCCGGCAAACCGAGCGCTGGCAGTCGGCGCGCTGCATCGTTGCGCTGCCTATTTTTGTGGCGGCTCGGGTGGTGAAAAACCCGCCCGCTGTGTTGCAAGCGGCCGCCAGGCAAACCCGCTACGCCCCCTGGCTGGTCGCCAACATCCACATCGACCAACCTTTGCATGACCGCTCTGGCGCTGCGCCGAGCTGGGACAATGTGATCTACGGCGCTGCGGGTTTGGGCTACGTGGATGCCCAGCACCAAAGCCTGAAACCGGTGCCCGGCGCCACAGTGTTGACGCATTACCGCGCTTTGGGCGATAAGGCGGACGGTCGCAAACAGTTCTTGGAGCGCCCCTGGAGCCGCTGGCGGGACGAGATTTTGGCGGAATTATCAACAGCCCACCCCGATTTGGTGGCCAAAACCCGCCGCATCGACATCACCCGCTACGGGCACGCAATGGCGGTTCCTGTTCCAATTAGCCCGTCAAACCCGTTAAATCTGTCAAACAGTGGGTTTCATGCTCAAATTCGACCTCAGCCGGCGTATTTATTGCCTAGACTGCTATTAAAAAAAGAGCAAAAAGAAGGCCTGCCGCAGCCACTGTTGTTTGCGCACAGCGACTGGGCGGGTTACTCGGTGTTTGAAGAGGCCTTCGCACTGGGTCATGCTGCGGGGAAGTTGGCATCAAAATAGCATTCAGTCCAAATCCTCCATGGCCAGCAGATGGTACCGCTGTCCATAGGAGAAAGGAACGACCCGCACCAGCGTCATAATGTGTTCGGTCTCCTCGTCGGAATGCACTTTCACCATCATCGCGCTGTGCCCTTCACGTGCTAATTTGATATATTTGTGGACAGTGGCACCTTCCGTGCCAACAGACGGCATCACGACATCTGACTCCTGGTCGGCTTTGCCAATATCCTTCAACACCTGTTGCGGCGTCAACAGCATGACAACGCGCTCTTCCGATTTCTTGTTTGGATGATCTGCAAGGTAGCTGTCTACTGCATGAGCCACCTGCGAAGCATCATCTGCGTTGGGAAACATGACAAAAGCATAGCCCTTGGGATAAAAAACGCCGCTCATGGTCAGCATGTCCGGGGTGAGTTGGAATGTTTTCATCGTAGATACTCCTTTTTAGCTAACTTACACAACAAAATCCTGCGTCTGCAAGCCTTGAACCAAGAGCACCGACCGCGCAGGGAGGTCGGCCAAGGACAACCATTGCCCCTCTGACAGGGTGCGGTCTGGTTTGAAGTCCCCTGCAGTCATCATACCTACACGCTGCCAGCGTATATGCACCATCCTGCCTTGAATATTGAGCTTTAAATCAACAAAAGTCCACTCTGCGGGCAGGCAAGGAAACAGTGATATTTGTCCATGTCGCACTTGTAAACCCAGCAAGTTTTCAATACCAGCGCGGTACAGCCACGCCGCAGAGCCGGTGTACCAACTCCAGCCGCCACGCCCCACATAAGGTGCTGCGCCGTAAATATCGCCCGCCATGACATAGGGCTCAAGTTCATACAGCGGGCCACGCTGGGGGTCAGCATGACGGTGTGCTGGACTGAGTGCTTTGAAGCTCTCCCAAGCGGCTTCAGCGTCCCCCGTTTTTGCTTGAGCCATCATCGCCCAGACGGCGGCATGCGCGTATTGACCGCCGTTTTCACGCACGCCTGGCGGGTAGGCCTGGATATAGCCCGGGTTGTTTTCAGACTTGGAAAAAGGCGGTGCTAAAAGCCGCAGCAAACCAGCGTCACGGTCCATCAATTCCCGATTCATGGCGCGCATGGCCGGCTGAGTGAAGTGATCGCTCGATGCGTTTGAGAGCACTGACCAGGCCTGGGCGATCAAATCAATCCGGCATTCGGCATTGGCGCTGGAACCCAAAGCTGCACCATTGTCAAAAAAGGCACGCCGAAACCACTCCCCATCCCAACCATGGCTGTGAACGGCGGTGATCCAGCCCTCACGGCTGCTGCGCCATGTTGCGGCACGTTCGCCCTCCCCACGCGACTCCGCCAGCGGTGCAAAGCGATCCACCACGGCACACAAAAACCATGCCAGCCAGACCGATTCGCCACGCCCCTCATGCCCCACCCGGTTCATGCCATCGTTCCAATCGCCAGTCCCCATGAGCGGCAAACCATGCGCGCCGGTAGCCAGGCTTTTGTCGATGGTCAGGGCGCAATGCTCATACACAGAGGCGGACAGCTGACTCACCAGCGGCGTATAGTACGCGTCCTCAGCACCCTCGGCAATCGCTGGGCCTTCGATGAAATGCACGTCCTGATCCAGGATATTCGCATCACCGGTGACCTCAACGTAGTGCGCGCAAGCGTATGGCAACCACAGCAAATCATCTGAAAAATGGGTTCTGACCCCTTCGCCGCTGGGCGCATGCCACCAATGCTGCACGTCTCCTTCTGGGAATTGTCGCGATGCATTCAGCACAATCTGGTCATGCAGGCGTTGCGGGTCACTGACGGCAAAAGCCATGGCATCCTGCAACTGGTCTCGAAAGCCAAAGGCACCACCGGCTTGGTAAAAGCCTGCTTTGGCCCATAAACGCGAGGTCAAGGTTTGATACAGGAGCCAACGGTTCATCAGCGCGTCAAACAAAGGGTCGGGCGACTTGACCTGGATCTTCTCAAGAACGCCTGACCAATGGTTTTTTACAGAATCAAGTGCATGCGCCACATCCCTGGTTTGCCAAGTCTGGGCCAATTGCTCAGCCTGTGCGGCATCGGCGGCATAGCCAAGCATGAATGTCAGATTCAAACGCTGTCCTGCTTGTATTGTTAAATCACCAAACAGCGCTGCACCCGGATCTAAACTGCCTGCCATTTTTTGATTCAAGCTGACAGGCATGACCAGCTGACCCGCTGAATTAAAAAACTCGCTGCGATCACACGTCCACTGTATGGGCTCGGGCAGTCCGGTCAACGCCAAAAAGGCCGTGCTTCCACCAAACCCGGAGCGGCTTTCGCATTGCTGCGCATAAAGCACGGGCATGTTCTTGCTTTTCCAGACGCTTACCGTCCGCCTGTCTGTGCGGTTTGCACCCATTTGCCACTCGACCATGCCGTGCACACGCAGATGCCGTTTTTTAGACCCGGCGTTGTGCAGCTGTACCCGGACAAACTTGACCGAATCATTGATGTCGACGAAAAAAGTGGTTTCAAGCTCAAGTTGATCATGCAGACACTCAAACACGCTGTAGCCCTGACCATGCCGTACCCTGAAAGACGGCACCGATCCGCTTTCGGTACTTGGCGTTAAAGCAAGCAGCGCATGTGTCGCCCGGTCTTGCAAGATGAAATGCTCGAAACCTGGGTCTTGCACCGGATCGTTGGACCAGGGCGTCAACTGCTGCAAGCGACTGTTGACCGCCCAGGTGTAACCCGCACCAGCTTCTGACACTTGACAGCCAAACGATGCATTTGAAATGACATTCACCCAAGGGCGCATAGGCCGTTGCGATGCATCAATGTGAAACTGAAACTCACCCGTCACAAAATCAAAAACACCCTGTGGTTCTTTGGGAATCTCCTTCTGCCTGGATGTCGTGCTGAGCGAGGAAGTCAAAAATGACGTGGTTATCGCCTCTTTGCCAGGTTGATTTTTCACAGTGTCACGTTGTGACAGAATTTGTTGTGCCAGAGGACGACCGTCCGCAACAAGAACGATGCGCGCCAGAACCGACAGAGTTGCGCGTTCAGACGGGCTGACTTCACTTTCAGACAGCAGATAAAACCCCGCGATGTCGCTGCGCGGAAAGCTATGCATGGATTGTTGAATTGTACGGTCACGCAGGTTTAAAATATCCCGTTGCAAAGGCATCAGGTAGGAGTTGATTTCACTGTTCAAAATCACCAGATCAACCGCCAACCCACAAAAACTCCACCAAGGTTGGGCGCGCAACAGGGTATGAACCAGGCCAAGCCCATGGTTGGAATGAATTCGGACAAGGATGATGGGCTTATCCCCCGACAGACCAAAGCGCCAGAGCTGACGCAAGTCAAGCGAGGCACGTTCAGTGACCGGTCTGCCAGAGGTGTAGATCAAGGCGGTATTCAGATCTTGCAGGGCGGCATTTTCGTCGGGAGCCAGCCCCAGGTCTCGTATACGTACCTGCGCCAGGGTTGCGGCCATGCGCTTGGCGCGTTTCACATGCATGGGCTGCAAATATTTATCAATGCGTAACATCAAATCGTTAGCATTGCCAGCGGCCGCTGTTGCGAAACTCAGGCGGGCAATAGCACCAGCGGGTATGCGCACTTGCACGCGCAACCCTGCGACGGGATCAAGTCCATTGATCGGGGAGCCATCTACGGTCCTGGCTTCGACCTGTACCGCCGGCTGCGTCACCGTTCGACCACGCCCTACAAAAGAGCGCCTGTCTGACACGAAGTCGACAGCACCCACATTGACATCTGACTCAGCCAGAAAATGTGCCGCAACCAAGGTTGGGTCGCCCTGTAAACGCGGCTTACGCGTCAACATCATGGCGCGCCACTCAGGAAGCCAGTCCGTCTGCACGAATAGGTTGGAAAAAGCAGGATGTGCCTCGTCCGCCCGTGCGTCCGCCAGCACGGCTTCAAAGTATGAAATCACCTCCAGGTTCATCTCAACAGTGGACAGGTTCTGGAGTGTCACCATCCGCAATTCCGTGTCATCTTCTGGACTGACCAGAACCGTGGTGTTGATCTCCAGTTTTTTGGATATCGCCTGGTATAACACCCGGTCTGCCAGAAAGGTCGCCTTGTATTGCCAGTCAGGATGTGGGGCAGGATGGTAGGTGATGGACGACAGGCGGGCATCTTTGTCTGCACGAACGTAAATAAACGAACCATACTGATCACGCAGCAGATCATCACGCCAGCGCGTAATGTTGTGCGTGGCATTGTGGCCATGCCATCGGCTCACACCAGCTCCATTTGCACGCAATACAACGCTATAACAACCATTTGACAAAAGCTGCGTAGGCTGTTGACCGGTTGCTTGAGGATCAATATCTCGGGCTTGATACAGTTTTGTCTGCTCTTGAAATTGAGACTCGGGCAGAACACGTGGATCGGCGGTCTTGATGATCTGGCGCGGTGTTTTTTCATGCAAAAGCGAATCAAAGGCCTGTACCAAAGGTGCACTGGCAAACCATCTGCGTGGTGCCTCGTCACACAGCACGTTGCACAATGCGACCAAAGACATGCCTTGATGATGGGCCATGAAGGTGTTCACCAGACTGAAAGCCTGCGCGTCCGCTTGTCTCGACACCGTAAAATCCACCGCATCAATAAAACCGAATTTCCCACGTGCGCCGAGCAAAGTGAGTTTTTTTAAATTTGCTACCGCCTGCTGTGGTTCAAACATGCCCGCCATGACGCTGGCGTAGGGTGCGACAACACGGTCAAGGATGGGCGTGCGTCGCAATGCAAGTCTCGGCACGCCAAACGGCGAATATTGATAGGCGAGTGTATGGTCTTGCGCAAAATAGGCTGACTCCGAAACACCCCAAGGCAGCTGTTCAGAATCGCCGAATGCCTGCTGCTCCATCACCGCCGCGTGTCCACTGACGTGCAGCAAGCCTTGATCTGGCTCCGTCATGATGAGCGAAGGCATCAAATACTCAAACATAGATCCCGACCAAGACTTGAGCCCTGGTGTCACACCAACCGTCAAAAATGAACGTCCAAGGGCAGCCCAATGCCGTTTGGGAACGTCGCCCTTGGCTATCGCCAAAAAACTGGTCTGTCTGGCCTCTGAGGCGATCAAATCGTAATAGCTCTTATCGAGTATTTTCTCGTGTACGCGCAACCCGATATGAAACAGATGACGCTTGGCGCTGTACAGACCGCTAAAATTCATGTCTTGAAACAAACGTGTACAGCGTTCAGCCAGAAGTCGAAGCGCGGCTGCGTGTGCCAACTGTATTTCCTCCGTTTCACCGCTTTCAACACACTGTGAAAACTGCTGGCAAGCTTGCGCCAACGTCAGCAAGTGGCCCGCCAAATTTCCGCTATCGACGGTAGACACATAGGCAGGCATCAGCACTTCCAGCGAGCGCGTTTCATACCAGTTGAACAAATGTCCCTCGTTTTTAGGCAGTTTTTCAACGGTATCCAGCGTGGCTTGTAGCCGGTTGATGAGGTCAGCCGTTGAAATCCAGCCAAATTCACGGGCACAGGCTACGGCCAAAAGATACAAACCAATATTGGTAGGAGAGGTCCGATGCGCGATGATGGGCTCAGGGTCCATCTGCAAATTGTCGGGCGGCAGATAATGATCATCGGGGCCGACTGTGGTTTCGAAAAAATGCCATGTCTGCAAGGCCAATGCGAGCAAATATTCGCGGTCATTCTCTTTAAGTTTGCAGCTGATTCGGCGATCAACTGGTTTGCTGGCCCAATAGGCTGTCAGTGGCGCGGCCGCCCATAACAGAAACATGCCCATACCCAGCCATGGATATGGGCTCATCACGGCGGCGGCGGCCAGCGCACAACCCAAAATGGTCGTCGTTGCATGGCTGCGGACAAAAACCAATAAGGTATATCTCGCAGTAGCCTGTGCTTGCGCAGCGGTTGTCCATTCCAATAAATTCTTGTGGCTGACGGCCATACGCCAGACAGCTCTAAAAATCGCATCCAACATCAGCCTCGCCTGCGCCAAAAGCTGGCTCAACTGCCAAAAGCTTGCGACAACACTTCGTAGGAGATCACGCAGACCGACATCAAAAAAGTGCGGCCATGCAATGCCACGGCGCGTCGGCACCAATCCTGCCAATGCACCTACACCCGGCCCAACCCAGTAAGCGCAAAAAACAAGACCTACAGCTGTCACCCATGGTATGGATGCGGTAAAAACAACCCAGGCCAACAAGAAGAAAGATGCAGGAGCGATCAAGGAACGGCGTAGATTATCCAGCATGCGCCACGCACCCAATGCGTCAATCCCAAAATTTCGTGAACGACAGATGAAGGGGATCAGCTGCCAATCCCCTCGTGTCCAGCGATGCACGCGCGACGCGGCTACGCCAGCATGATGCGGTTGATCTTCCATCACGATGACGTCGCTTGCATAACCGCAACGCGCGATGCTACCTTCCAGCAAATCGTGGCTCAAGACGGCACCCTCAGGCAACCTGCTGTCCAGAACCGCATAAACCGCAGCCACGTTGAGCAAACCTTTGCCGGTGAATGTGCCCAAACCAAACAAGTCTTGATACAAGTCTGAAGCATCGTTGCTGTAAGGATCCAGACCGCACTGCCCAGCAAACATGGTGTGAAAGGGAGAGCGCTCACTCATACTTGAAAGCGGTGTGACAACACGTGGCTGCAATATGCCATAGCCAGCGGTCACGCGTTTATCAACGCGGTCAATCTGCGGTGCATTTAAAGGGTGGGCTGCAATCGCCACCAGTTCCCGCAAAGAACCGGCAGGCAAGCCGGTGTCGCTGTCCAGTGTGAGTACATAACGTGTGTTCTCAGCCAACCTCATATTGCCATCAACCACCATAAATTCAGCGACTGCAGGACTGTCGACGTGGGACACTGAACCTGTAGCAATGAGACGCACCAACATCTCCAGTTTTCCGCGCTTGCGCTCCCAGCCTATCCAGCGCCCTTCCGTGGGTGACCAGGTTCGAGATCGATGCAGCAATATAAATCGCGGAGCGGCACCAGTTGCAGCGGGATAACTGGCGTTGAGTCCAGCCAATTTTGTCAACAGGTCATCCAGCAAGCCCTGGTCTGAAGCGAGCGTTTCTGAATCTGCGTCATTCCAGTCGGTCAACAGCGCAAATTGTGCATTGTCTTCACGACTGGCAAGCCAGTGCAGACTGAGCCTGTGAGTCAACTCACTGTTGGATGAAACACTGCCCAGCATGCTCGGAAGCACGACAAGCACTCTGTGCTCATCAGGAATACCTGCGGTGAAATCCAGACGTGCCAAGAGCTGTACGCGTGTCGACTCGGCAATAAAACGGTGAATCAATGACGCCACCGCCTCAGATGCTGGCCATGCCATCAAAAAAACCGACACCCAACCAGACCAATTCAATACTGCGACAGAATGACTGGCCCAGGCAAGCAAAGCCAATGTGCCCACCAACCAGACGGTCAGATACAGGGGTAAGCGCCAAGCCTGTTTTATTTTTAGAGAAGGAAATTGTCTGGCAAGAGGCACTGTATGACGAATCATGTCCATCAGCAGCCCTCTGCCGGACCCTATCAGGTAATAGCCTGCCGTCTGCGCCGACGCAGAGTTGTCAGACTCGCCCGCAGCGGCGACGACGGTCTCTGCGATGATTCGTTCAGGAATACCCGTCTGCTGTGCCAACCTCTCCATCGCTTGGGTGATCTGCTGGCGAGTCATCTCACTTTCTTTGGAAAAACTAGGCAGCTGGCGCAGAACCTGCAAAGAACGACTGACGGGTTCCAGAATGTCTCGCCACTCAAGCTGTCCAATCAATCTCAATGTCGAGATGATGTTGCTGACCGTCAGGTTTGATGCGACCTGCGCAGCCTGCCCTTCATTGATTATTTCCAAAACATCTTGGCAATGTTGGTCTGTCCAGCGTGTGATAGCCGACGCTGGCTCTGTTCTCTCGACAGACATGCGCTGCCACATCTGGGCAAGATAGACGTGCTCTAGGCCCATTTTTTGCATCAACGCGAAAACGGCCTCAACGTCTTGCGGTCTGAGATTCTCTGAGTTATCCCAAACTGCGTGGGCCACCTCTCTGGCCACCTTGTTCCTTGCAATACGGTCCGCCATGCGACGAAGATTCTCAAGAAGTACAACACGCAAGGTGGTTGGGAATGCCCAGAGTTCGCCCAGATTGAGCTCTCCACGCTCCTGGTAGGCCTTTAAAAATGCCGTGAAAAGGGCTGTATCCAACACGGAATCTGTATGCGCAACGTAAGCCCAGGCAATACCATAAATGCGCGGCAAACCTTCAAGAGGCTTGTCAATAAGCTTGGGTAGATCGGCAAAATACCGTTTTGGCACACCCTCTTCAATCTGCTGAAGCTGTGCCTCAATCAAATAGAAATTATCCAGTAGCCATACAGCGGCTGGTGTGACGTAATGACCGTTTTGCGATGTAACTGCGATGTAGTCATAGGCCTGACGCAGCGCTTTGATATTTTCTTTGACACGCGGAAAGAATGTAGGACCTCGATAAGCATACCGGTTGGTCTGAACAACCTGCGCTTTGGCTAAACTACGACCATGCTCTTCAAAGCGCACGGACCCAAACAATTCCGCACGTATCGGTTCTTGATCATTGTCGTGAGCAGCGACAATTATTTTTTTAGCATACGGACTTAAGGAATCCAGCAGGGATGTGACTGCCGTTGCCACACAACTACACCAACAGCATCAGACCGAACCCGATAGCCGCAAGGGCCGCAACAGTGACAAGATGGGAGCAGACCAAGCCATGCGTAGATTGAAGTGTCGAATGCAATGCGAAAAACCGACCACGTGAATTGGCACAATGAAACATGTGTGACGCAAGACTCTCCGTGTCGGTTCTTACAAAATCAATGGTGTATGAGAAGGGTGTTTTTAAATTGAGCGTCGTCATGATGTTCTGCTTTGAGAGTAGGCATAGTCAACAACGCACAGCACTAAATCGCTTATGTTCTCGACCAATACCCCATAAAAATCAAGGTGTATCCACAAACTGGCGCCCATCGGCCAAGCCGTTGGGCAACAGATGACAGCAGATACCTAAGATGCCGTTTAAGGACGGACAATGATGTCGTTACGAACCAATCTGACGTTTTTCACGCCACGGGCGATATTTTCAGCCTGCATTTTTTCAGCATTTGACTTTGCAAAACCTGACAGCTGAACCGTGCCGTTCAATGTTTCAACACTGATCGAGGTGGCGGCCACTGTTGGGTCGGCGGCGAACTTGGATTTCACAACCGTGGTGATTGCGGTATCGTCAACAAAGGCGCTAGCCGTTTCTTGGCCACGACCGACAGCGCAGCCGGTGCTGCCAATGATGGTAATGCCAGCCAAGGTGGCGAATGCAATTGCGCGTAGGTGTTTCATGGAATTGTCCTTTGGGTAAATGGATGGAATGGAATGCGTGCTTGGCTAAAAACCAGTCCATAGGCGGCACCACGCCTATGACCCTGCAGAAACGTCAAGTGAATTTATTTTTTGACCAGACCAATCACAAAAGTGATGACCGCCATGATGGCAAAAATAATGAACAGTATTTTGGCGATCTCAACGGCTCCTGCAGCGATGCCGCCAAAGCCAAACACAGCCGCAATCAAGGCGACAACAAGAAAAACAACCGAATAGTGCAGCATGAGAAACTCCTTGAACGGGTTGAATTGAAAGGTATTTCTGCTGAAATACGCCTGAATCACCCTTGAAGCAAGGTTAAGACCGATGAAGGTTTTCGGGCATCAGTAAAATTCGTTCTGCTGCGTCAGCGTCTTGACCGACACACTGTAGGTTAAAACTTACAGGCCTTGCGTTAAGTTCAAACTCAGGATTTGGGTATGACTGCTGAGATCAAGGAACCCTGGCCTTCAGCGGATGCAACCGTGAGACGACCGCCAGCGGCTTCAACGCGGTGCCGCATACCGGCCAAGCCGTGGCTGCTGGGGCTCACGTTGCCCAGTTTGAAGCCTTTGCCATTGTCTTTCACCTCGACGGTGATGTAACCCTCAAAATTGTGCATGCTGATATCGACCTGCTGCGCCTGCGCATACTTGCCAATATTGGTCAGCGATTCCTGCACAAGACGGTAAATGGTGAGCTGCGCGGAACCACCCAGCTCGACAGTCTCCAGATCGGTTGTGATCTGCAAACCGTTATGGTCCGCAAACTCACGCGCCAATATTTCAAGCGATGCCGTCAGCCCAAGATGCGACAACGAGGATGGCCGCAAGTCTTCAACAATCCGCCGCGTCATGACAATCACACCGTTCAGCGTGCTGGCCAGGTGCTCAAAACGCTCGGCTGCATCTGGCACATTCACGGTCAAGCGGGCTTTCAACCGTGCCACGTCAAGCTTGGCAGCCGTCAGCAAGGAACCCAATTCGTCATGCAGGGCTCGAGCCAGGTCACCGCGCTCGTCCTCGCGCACGTTTTGCAGATGCGTCGCCAGCTGGGCCAGGTTTGAGGTGCGCTCACGCACCAAAGAATCCACCTGGTCACGCTCTCGTTGCAATGATTCCTGTTCGCGCTTGCCCGTTTCCCGCAATACATTGGTTTGCCGCAAATACAGGTAAAAAGCCAGTAAGCCAGCCAAGGCCAGCAGTGCGATTGCAATACGGGACAACTCCAGAGTTTTTTGAATCTGCCCTTTGCCTTGCGTCATCCTGCCGGCCGTGCTGGCGGTCAGTTTGCCCACCTGCTCACGGATGACATCCATGTGCTCCTTACCCATATCGGTGGCGATAACAAATTTCCAGGCATCTTCCTGCCCCTCCCTACGCATGCGCACCGTGATCTCCAGCTCGGCAAGTTTGCGTGAAATGTGCCGAGCCATGATTCTATACACCGCCAGTTGATCGGGGTAGGGCTGCAGCAGCGCAAACAGAGTGTCCAGCGTTTGGTTGATCTCTGCAATGGCGTTGGTATAGGGCTCCAGATAACTGGCTTGGCCCGTCAGCAAATAGCCGCGCTGCCCGGTTTCAGCGTCTATCAGATGGATCAGCAACTTGTTCACTGTGCTGAGCGTCTGGGCAGACTCCTCGATGTGCGCGGTGGCTTTCGTTGACTTGTCAAAATTTGTATCGTTGATGAAGAACAAAACCAGCGCCGCCAAGATGGCCAAGGGCAAACTGATGCGCATTTTGGGGAGTGTAAATTTTTTCATGAAAAACTCTCCTCGCCACGGGTGGGCTTATTCGTCAATAATGGGGCTTGCCATTCAAGGCAGAGATGAAAGACAGCAAGATGATCAAAATTGGAATCGTGGATGACCATGCCATTGTGCGCTCGGGGTTGAAACAGTTCTTTTCGGACTTTGTGGACCTGCGCGTGATGGGCGAAGCCGCCAGCGGACGCGAAGCGATTGACCTGGTCCGCACTGTGGAACTGGACGTGCTGCTGATGGATTTGTCCATGCCCGGCCAAAGCGGGATTGATGCGCTGGCCATGATACGCGCCAAAGCGCCTGATGTCGGCATCCTCATCTTGAGCGGCTACCCCGAAGAGCATTACGCGGTCAACCTGATCCGCCAGGGTGCCAGCGGCTACCTCAACAAAGCGTGCGATCCGTCTGAAATCGTCGATGCCATTCGTGTGATCTCGATGGGTAAACGCTTCATCACGCCGGCGGTGGCCGAGTTGCTGGCGCAGCAGCTGAGCAAATCCAATGACCTGGCGGCGCACGAGCAATTGTCGGAGCGTGAATTTCAGGTGTTTTTGAAACTGGCCAAGGGTGAGACGGCTGGCGACATTGCCAAAGCCCTGTCGCTGAGCGTGAAAACCGTCAGCACCTACAGAACGCGGGTGATGGAAAAAATGAGCCTGGCCTCCAACAGTGACCTCACTTATTACGCGCTTAAAAATAAACTGATCGACTGATGTCTGGACTGCCGTTTCGGGAGCACTGGCCATGCGGAATGGCCAGTTAACCCAACGAGGTGCTTTGCTTGACGCAAAAATCCATCAAGGCTTCAATCTCGGTGGATTTGTCAAAAACGGCATCAGCCCCTAATTGCTGGCAGCGTTTACGTACATCCGTTGTCGCATAATTGGTCAAAACAACGACTTTTTGAGTGGCTAGACGGTCTTTGCAGGCAAACAAAACACCCATGCCGCTGCCTTGTTTCAAAAATAAATCAACGATAGCCAGATCCCACGTGTTGTAGCGATCTGTCAACCAAGCGACCCCTTCATTTTCCGATTCTGATGTCCCGACACTGTTGACACACGTGAGCTCCTCCAGCGTGGCAATCAGATTTTCGCGGATGGTCGCGTTATCTTCAACAAAATAGGTTTTCAGTAGCACGGCGTCGATCTTGTGTATGCATACGACTGTACCTATGCATTTGAAACTATTCTGACATTGAAGAAGCCCATGACATGTAGGACAAAGCCCAGTCCTGCCAGGCTGTGGGCCATAAAACTGATCAGACCGATTAAACCGCTTTGTAAAAAATATAGTCCGCTTTGTACTTCACGATTTGTTTGCTGCCCGCCGTGCCCGCATCACAGGCCATCGCAGGTGCAACACCACCCACGGTCGCCACACGCTGGATGTAGGTCACACCGGTCATGGCACCGGCACCCATGGCCGGGTTGGCTTTGACCAATTGCAGCGGGATGTTGCCAGCACTGCTGGGTGCCACCGCCACTTGTGCGCCTGTCAGCTTGGAGCCGTCCATGCTTTCCCATGTCGCTGGCGGCCCATAGTATTTACCAACCTGCTTGCCGCTGCGGTTGTTTAATTTTGCGTCCGGGCCGACAAACACCCACTCAAATTGTCCAGCCATGTCCTTTTTAGGGTTGCAGGCGTAGGTGATTTCGCCCACACCCACGGTTTCCATGACCACTTTGTTACCCGCAGGCACTTGCACAGTCGCAGGCAGGTTGGCTTGGGAAAACATGGCAGTATCTTTCATCGGCATGTCCATGGACTTCATGCCAGACATGCTGCCGCAGGCCGACAGCATGGACACGGCCAACACAGAAGATGCCGCAATCAAGGTACGAGATGTTGTTTTCATAAGAACTCCAAAGTTGTTGTATGAAGTATACGCAGCGCCAGGCGGTTTTGGATTCAAAGAAACACCTGAAAAATCAAGTTTTTGATGGGAAAACGACCATTGCAGCCCCTGCCTGCCACGGCGCGCAGGGTTGCATGACTTGCTTGAACGCGGCAGACACCTCAAAAGCCCTGAGCCAGGCCTGCACCTGTGGCCAGGGCTGGGCGGCGAACCAAGCCGCATCCGTGTGCGCAAATTGACGAATAAATGGGGCTATGCCGTCGTCAAACATGCCTGGACTGCTATTAAAAAGAGAGTGATTCTGTGCCGATCCGGCCTCCAGATCAGCCACAAACTGCGCTGCCGTGGCCCGACTCATCTGCTTGTCGGCACCTGCCTCATGGGCATAGCGTTGCGGGTATTTGTAGCGATCCAGGTGGTGTTTGAACGCACCATCGCAGCGCGACAGCAGCGACATGCCCGCATCAAACGTGTCGGTGTCGGTTTCAGCGGGTAACCCATGCTCAGGGTCGTTTTGGCGCAGCGCCCACAACATGATCTCCAGACTTTGATCGATAACTTGGCCATCCGGGGTGATCAGCACTGGCACCGTGCCTTTGGGTGAGGCGGCCAGCAACTCAGCAGGTTTGTTTCGCAACACCACCTCGCGCAGTTCACAAACAATGCCGCTGGCCAGCAAGGCCAACCGCGCCCGCATGGCGTAGGGACAGCGGCGAAAAGAGTACAGGATGGGTAGATTCGCCAAAATTATCCGTTCGGGCTGAGCTTGTCGAAGCTCTTACTCGTTTTCACTTGCATTTACTCCCATTTACTCACCTTCATAGGCTTTCTCTGGTTTCTCTTTTTTCGGCATTTTCACGCCGATGTAAGGCTGATGCCGCTCTTTCGCCAGCTCAATCTGCCGTTGTCGCTCCTCAAAACGGGCAATCTGCTCGGGTGTCTTGGTGTCATGGCAGTGCGGGCAGCTCAGTCCCAGCACGAAATACGACGATTCCTTGTCCGCCTGGCTGATCGGCTCGCGGCAGGCGCGGCACAGGCCGTAGTCGCCGGGTTTCAGGCCCTGCCCCACGGTGACGCGCTCGTCAAACACAAAACACTCGCCCTGCCACAGGCTGTCCGCCTCGGGCACGGTTTCCAGATACTTCAAAATCCCGCCTTCCAGGTGGTAGACCTCCTCAAACCCCTGGGCCCGCAGGTAGGCGGTGGATTTTTCACAGCGGATGCCACCCGTGCAAAACATGGCGACTTTGGTTTTTTTGGTTTCAGATTCAGCAATCTGCGGCTGGTGCATCAACCACTCGGGAAACTGCGAAAAACTCTTCAGCCTCGGGTCAACCGCACCTTTGAAGGTACCAATATCGACCTCATAGGTGTTGCGGGTGTCGATCACCAACACGTCCGGGTCGCTGATCAGCGCATTCCAGTCCTGCGGCTTCACGTACTTGCCCACCAGTTCGTTGGGCTTGACGGTGGGCACACCCATGGTGACGATCTCGCGTTTGAGCTTCACCTTCATCCGGTAAAACGGCGGCTTGTCAGACCAGGATTCTTTGTGCTCCAAATTTGACAGCCGTGGATCGTTTTTAAGATACGCCAACACCGCACGCACCCCCACCTCTGGCCCGGCGATGGTGCTGTTGATGCCCTCATTGGCCAGCAAAATCGTGCCCTTGACGTCCTGCGACTCGCAAAACGCCAGCAAAGGATCTTTCATCTCGGGGAAATCCGGGAGTTCGACAAACTTGTAGAAAGCTGCCGTGAGGTACGCGCTGGGGGATACTGAAGAATCTGTCATAAGAACGCTATTTTATCGACTGCACGGCCCGTGGGCCTGGCGCAGATCAAGCGCGATGAAATCGGCACCGTGCCTGCGGCTTTACCTGCCCTTTGCACCCACTTGCAAGCCTGTACAGACGGCGTACAATTACTAACCAATGGGTTATTAATATCCTATTTTTTTGTAGGACTTGAACCTTTTCTTTAGCACTCCCTCCAACCGAGTGCTAATATTACGGATCGAACAAAGGAGTTTTTCAATGTCTATGACGATGAATGCTTTGCAACCTGTCAAGGCTTCTGCCCTCGCGGCCTCCAACACGCTGGCCGTAGCCACGCCTTGGGCAATGACGCCGACGCTGGGTAACCTTGATGCCTACATCACGGCTGCCAACCGCATGCCCATGCTCACCCTTGAGGAAGAGCAGCGTTTTGCCAAAAACCTGCGTGATAACAACGACCTGGACGCCGCCGAGAAGCTCGTCCTGTCGCACCTGCGCTTGGTTGTCTCCGTCTCCCGCAAGTATCTGGGTTACGGCCTGCCACATGGCGATTTGATCCAGGAAGGCAACATCGGCCTGATGAAAGCCGTCAAACGCTTTGACCCCGACCAGGGCGTGCGCTTGGTGAGCTATGCCATGCACTGGATCAAGGCCGAAATCCATGAATATGTGTTGAAAAATTGGCGCATGGTCAAGATGGCGACCACCAAAGCACAGCGCAAGTTGTTTTTTAACCTGCGCTCGATGAAGCAGGAATACAAAGCCGACGCCGCTGCATTGGGCGACGAAACACACAGCAACACGCTGTCTGAGAGCGAAATCGGTCTGATGGCCAAGACGCTGAACGTCAAGCCCGAAGAAGTGATCGAGATGGAAATGCGCCTGTCCGGCGGCGACGTGCTGCTGGACCCGAGCCCGTCCGACGACGGCGAAGAAGCCTTCGGCCCGATTGCCTACCTGTCTGACACCGGCCACGAGCCGACCCAGATGATCGAAGCGCACCAGCGCGACGTGCTGGCCAGCGACGGCATCGCAGCCGCCCTCGCCAGCTTGGACGAGCGCAGCCGCCGGATTGTGGAAGAGCGCTGGTTGAAGGTCAACGACGACAGCTCGGGCGGCATGACGCTGCACGATCTGGCCGCTGTTTACGGCGTCAGCGCCGAGCGGATTCGCCAGATTGAGGTGGCGGCGATGAAGAAGATGAAGAAGACGCTGGCTGAGTTTGCTTAAAACTTGACTGCGTTTTGCTAAAAAGGCCCGTTGAGGCCTTTTTTAATGCCTATTTTGGCTGTGGCCGGCGTTTTTATTGCCTAAGCAGCTATTTTATTTGTAGCAAAAATTAATTTGAATACCAAGACTTAAATTCCCCTTCATTGTGAAGGGGTGCCCAGCGGGCGGGGTAGCAAAGCGCCACCAAACAACTACCCCGTCGCTTCGCGCCACCCCTTCATTTTGAAGGGGAATGAGAAACTGCTCGGATGTTACACTCATAACGAAAATTAGTCTTTACATCAATTTCAAGGAGTTTTGATGACCGATTTAACCCCTGAAACCGTCGAATACGCTGGCTTTTGGATTCGCGTGGGGGCATCCATCATCGATTCGGTTTTACTCATGCTCATCACCTATCCGCTGTTGTTGGCGGTGTATGGTTGGGCGGGGATTGATTACAGCCGAGCCATGCGAACCACAGGGTTTGTGGATATTTTGCTGACTTGGGTGTTCCCAATTGTGGTGATTGTCTGGTTTTGGATGCAAAAACAGGCCACACCGGGCAAGATGTTGCTGTCGCTGCGCGTGGTGGATGCGCAAACAGGCAAAGCGCTGACATTCGGCCAAAGCATAGGGCGCTATTTGGGCTATTTTGTCGCGGGCGTCCCGTTTGGACTGGGTTTGATCTGGGTCGGTTTTGACCGCAAAAAGCAAGGCTGGCACGACAAACTGGCTGGCACGGTGGTGATTCGCGACAAAAAGCGTGGGGTCGAGGCAGTTAAGTTCCCACAGGCTTGAGGGGCTATTTTCAGTCTTTATTTAGCATATAGCCGGCGTATTTATTGCCTTAATAGCTATTTAAAATGTAGCAAAAATCAGGCAAACTCAACCTGACATTTCAACCCGACATCTCCACCCGATACTCCACCGCCAGCGTGTGCGATTGACCCGCTGGAACGGTGACAGCGTTGTCCAGCGCGTTGCCGCTTTCGACACAAACGAAGCTTTTCCAGCCTCCCCCATCGTCATCAGCACCCAAATCGCCCATCTGCGCGGCGCGGGTTGCCCACGGGTTCCAGACGACGGTGGATTGGCTGCCAAGTTTGGCGATGTGGATGCGGCGCTGCAAAACCGGGTCGACGATAGTGCAGCGGTTGGCGCTGTTGGTGTAGACGCGATCGACCTCGGCGGTGAAACCGACAGGGCCGGTTTGGTCGCCCTGCGTCCAGCCGGCGGCTTTGTCGTGGAAATGGACGCCGTCCAGGCCTTCAACCTGCACTTGCGCCACGTCGCTGACATGGAAGTAGGTGTGCAGCGCTTCAGAAATGGTGAAGTCTGACTCGCCCAGGTTGCGGGTAATCAAGGCGATTTTGAGGCTGGCACCGACGTTGACCAGCAGGTCGAGCCGGCTGGCGACATCACCTTGTGGCCAAAATTTCTGCGTTTCAGCTGTGGGCAGGTAGCAGAGGGCGATTTCTGTGGAGCCGTCTTCCAGGCTGCGGCTACCGGTGACTTGCCAGGGCTGGGCGCGGGCGAATCCGTGGGCGGGGAATGTCGAATCCGAGTCATGCGCGCCAAACCACGGCCAGCAGATGGGGATGCCACCGCGAATGGGCGTGTTGGGGGCGAAGGTAGCGGCGGGGGACATCCAGACCACCGGCTCTGGCGTGGAGACGGGTTGCCAACTGAACAGGTGGCCCCCTTGCAGGCAGAGGCTGGCCGTACCGTGGGCGTTGGTGATGTGGGCGGCGAGCAGGCCATCGCCGATGGGCTGGAAGTGCAGTTGGCCGGGGATCGTGAAACGGTCGTTCAGCTCAGCAATGGACAGCATGAACGTTTACTTCAACAGCAGCGCAATATCCGACGCCAACGCCGGCGCACCGCTGCCGTAGCGGGTGTAGAGGCGGACGTTGCCTGTGGTGTCGTACACAAAGCTGCCTGCGGAGTGGTCCATGGTGTAGCTGGTGTCGGTTTTGCCGGGCGACTTTTTGTAATAGGTTTTGAAGTCTTTGGCGACCACGGCCAGTTTGTCGGGCGTGGTGCGCAGGGCCAGAAAGGTCGGGTCGAAGTTGGCCATGTAGGCTTTGAGGACTTCGGGGGTGTCGCGTTCGGGGTCGATGGTGACGAACAGGCCTTGCAGCTTGTCGCCGTCTTTGCCGAGCAGCTTTTTGACCTCGGCCAGCTCGGCCATGGAGGTGGGGCAGACGTCGGGGCACTGGGTGTAGCCGAAGAACAGCACGACGACCTTGCCGGCAAAGTCTTTGATACTGCGGGGTTTACCGTTGTGGTCCAGCATCGCGCCGTCGGCGGCGAAGTCGCGGGCGTAGTCGGCACCGGTGATGTCAACGGCTTTGAATTCCAGTTTTTTCTCGATACAGGCGGTAAATAGGGCTGTAGCCGGCGTGATTATTGCCAAAGAAGCTATTAATTTAATAGCATTTTGCAGCAGTTCGCGTTTATCAAGCATCATGGGGAAATCCGGTCAAAAAAGGTAGTGATCGATCAACAGCGCGGCAAACAGCACGCTGAGATGGATCAACGAAAAACGGAAGGTTTTGCGCGCCAAAGCGTCGGAATAATTGCGCCACAGGGCGAAGGCGTAGCCGGTGAAGCCGATGCTCAAGGCCACGGCGACGACCAGATACAGCCACGAACTCATACCAAACACGAAAGGCATCAAACACGCCGGGAACAGCACCAAGGTGTACAAAAACACCTGCAAACGGGTGAATTCATTACCGTGGGTGACGGGCAGCATGGGCAGGCCGGACTTGCGGTAGTCTTCCACGCGGTACAGGGCCAGTGCCCAGAAGTGCGGTGGCGTCCACAGGAAGATGATCAAAAACAGGATCAAGGCCTCGGGGCCGACGCTGTTGGTCAGGGCGGCCCAGCCCAGCACGGGTGGCATGGCACCGGACGCGCCGCCGATGACGATGTTTTGCGGGGTGAGCGGCTTCAGAATCACGGTGTAGACAACCGCGTAGCCGATGAAGGTGGCGAAGGTGAGCCACATGGTGAGCGGGTTGACCCACACATAGAGCAGCACGGAGCCGAGCACGCACAGGGTGGCCGAGAAAATGAGGGTTTGGGTGTCGCTGAGTTCGCCTTTAGCGGTGGGCCGCCAGGCGGTGCGTTTCATTTTGGCGTCAATGCCTTTTTCAACGATGCAGTTGAAGGCGGCCGCCGCACCGGCCACCAGCCAGATGCCCACGCAGGCGATCAACCCGAGCTTGACTTCAGCCCAGCTGGGCACACCCGGCACGGCCAAGACCATGCCGATCAGGGCGCAAAAGACGATGAGTTGCACCACACGTGGCTTGGTGAGTGCATAGAACTGCTGAAAAATGGTCATGAGGGATTTTATAGGGGTCGCTGTAAGGGGCGCTATAAGGGTCGCTGAAGCAGCGGTTTGCGGGACGGAATACTGAAATTCAAACGGCGGTCGGCGGCGGTGCTGCTGAGCGTCCAGGTCATCAACATCACCAAAGCGGCGGCACCTGCGGTGTGAGAAAGTGCGGCGATCAAGGGCCAGCCCAGCACCACGTTGCTCAAGCCGGTGGCCAACTGCCACAAGGCGATACCACCCAACCAACGGGCATGGCGCTGCAAAGCGGGTACTTTGGACAACTGCCAGGCCAGCACACCCAATGCGGCCAGTAAGGCATAAGCCACGAGCCGGTGGGTGTAGTGGATGGCGGTGAGCGCTGAAAATGAGATGTGGGCACCGCCAGGCGTGAGACCCAGCTCGCGCCACAAGGTAAAGCCCTGGTTAAAATCCATCACCGGCCACCAGCTGTTTTGGCAGGTGGGAAAGGTGTTGCAGGCCAACACGGCGTAGTTGGTGCTGACCCAGCCACCCAGCGCGATTTGCAGCCACAGCAAGGCAAAAGTGGCGATCAAACCGGCACGCAGGCGGGCAGATATCATCACCGGCGGTTTGGCATCAATCACTTTGGCGTAGAGCGCGGCTTGCAGGCACAGCAGCGTCACCAAGACCAGCGCACCCAGCAAATGCAGGGTGACGATGGCGGGGAACAGCTTCAAAGTCACCGTCAAAGCGCCAAAAGCACCGACCAGGCTGACCCAGAACAAGCTGGCGGTCGGCCACCACGGGCTGATCTGCAGGTGTGCTTTGGGTTGGAATTCGGACAGCACGCGGACTTTTTGCCGGGCTTGTTGTCTGGCACGATAACCACGATAACGCACCCACCAGCTGTGGATGGTCAAGGTCAAAATCAGCACGCCCACGCTGGTGGCGAGGTAGCGGTGCAGCATTTCTATCCACGCTTTGCTGTGGGTGACAGGGCCGGTGGGCATGGCGCTTTGGGCGGCGTCTATATGCGTTTGTGCACCCAACGGGCTGGCGCTGCCGTAGCAGCCGGGCCAGTCGGGGCAGCCCAGACCGGAATCGGTCAAACGGGTGAAAGCGCCGAAGATGACCAGATCGAAGGTCAAAAACAGGGTGAACACCGTCAGTGCTTGCAGGCGCTTGAGGCGCTGACCATGGTTATTGGCCCCTTTGTGCTGCAGCCACCACCAGGCCAGCGGCCCGACGGCGACGGACAGCCCCAGCAGCATGACGCGCAGGATGGGAGTGAGGTTGACGAGACTGGTTGAATCCATGCTGAATAAAAGTCTTGAGAAGCTGAGCGCTCAGCGGCCGGCGTTGTCCCATGAGGCAGAAGCCCGCAGCACGCGTTCGATATCGCGCTTGGCTTTCATGGCGGACTCGGCGTTGAAACCGGGCGGGAAACGCATCATCCAGTTGCCCATGGGGTCGACCAGAAAGAGGTGTTCGGGCAATTGGTGGCCTGTGCTGGGCTCCAGCCAGGTGGCCAGTTTGTCGGCAGGTACGCGCAACACGGTAGCGCCTTTGAGGGCGGGTTTCAAGGTCTCCAGCACGGGGGCGTCGTCGTTGACCAGCCAGACCCAATCGAGCCGGTCTTTCTCTTTGCCCAGCGTTTCGCGCAGCTGGCGCTGCAGATAGAGATGGTTTTGGCACACGGCATTGCACGCACCCCCAGCCACGCTGACCAGCAGCCACTGGCCTTTGAGCGCTTGAAGTTGGACGGGCTGGCTATCCAGCGTACTGGCGGTGAGCGGTGGTGTGGGGCGCTGCGGGTTGATCAGCTCGCCAAAACTGCGTATGGTGCTGGGGCGCACCACGTAATAGGTGAAATACGAGGCGACCACCGGCGCGGCACACACCAGCAGCACAGCCAGCATCTTCCAGCGGCCGTGTTTAGTGCGCGCCACACCATTAGAACCGGCTTGCAGATCGGGCATGCTGTGAACGGTGAGGCCCAAAGGGTGATCGCCGGCGGGCGAATCAGTCTTGGCGTTGAAGTTTGAGTTTGAACTTGGGTCGGACAATTTGAAACCAGACATAAAGAATTGCAATTAAAGCACTGAGCGCCCACCATTGGGCCATGTAGCCATAGTGTTTTTCGACACCATTGTTGGGGCGTTGCCAATGGCGCAGCAAGCCATCCGCAGCAGCGTGAACGGCGGCGGCATCGGTCTGCAGCAGGGAAACACCAAAAAATTCGCGTTGTGTTTGCTGCGCAAACTCAGGCAAGTCGATATTTTGCCGTATCAGACCGGCATCTGGTCCCTTGAACGCATATAACTTCGAGGGCGGCGGGGCCATTCGGCCTTCAATCTGGACCGTTCCCGCCGGTGTGGGAACAGGGGGGACGATGCTGCGGTCCAGGAAATGCCGGGCCACCCAGCCGCGCTGCACCAGAATCATTTTTTTGACGCTGCCACTCTGATCGGCCAGCTCAAACGGTGTCAAGACGAAAAATCCGGGTTTGGCATCCATTTGCCGGTTGTCCAAAAATACCGTGTGCTGCGGCAGCCATGTGCCGGTCAATACCGCGTGACGATGGATCGTCGTCATCACATCTGGCGCAGTCAACAAGCTTTGGCCGGTCAATACAGGCAAGGCGGACTGCTTGTCAATCGCCAGCTGCAAAGTTTCTTTTTGCAGTGCGCGGCCCATTTGCCAAAAACCCAGACCGGCCGTGACACCGATGCCCAAGACAGCTGCAAAAGTAAGTAGCCAAAACCGCAAAGTCAAACTCACGCGATAATCTCCTGCATGACATATATCGTAATTATCGGCTTCATCGCTATTTTGGCCAGTTTAGGTTTTGCCATGCTTTTCATGCTCAAAGGGGGCGAAAAGGACAAGCAAGACAACCACAGCAAGCCCAACAACATGGCGAAGGCGCTCGCGTTTCGTGTGGGCTTGTCTATTTTGCTGTTCATTTGTATTTTGCTTGCCTGGGAATTTGGTTATATCCAACCCACTGGGATTGCTGCTGGCAGGTGATCGTTCCTTTAACGGGAGGAATACAGTAAAAAAGGCGCTGAAAAGCGCCTTTTTTATATACATGCCAATATCAATGCCACCGTGCCGGTCAGAAACCAGCACGCAGACACATTTACATCCAGTAGACCAGAATATACAGGCCCAACCAGACCACGTCCACAAAGTGCCAGTACCAGGCAGCACCCTCAAAACCGAAATGACGCGTTGGCGTGAAATGGCCTTTTTGCAGACGCAGCGTGATGAACAGCAGCATCAACATGCCAATGAACACGTGGAAACCATGGAAACCGGTCAACATGAAGAAGGTTGAACCGTAGACGCCAGAGGATAGTTTGAGGTTCAACTCGGCGTAGGCATGGTAGTACTCGTAGCCTTGAACGGTCAAGAAGACAATACCCAGAATCACGGTCATCCACATGAACACAATAGTTTTGCTGCGGTTACCCGCCACCAGCGCGTGGTGCGCAATGGTCAGGGTCACGCCAGAGGTCAACAACAATGCGGTGTTGATGGTTGGCAGCCAAAACGGTGTCATCGTGGTGAAGGGTTCCACAATACCGGCAGGTGAAGCCGTTGCACCGGCAACCAAGCTTGGCCAGACGGCTTTGAAATCAGGCCACAGAATGGCGTTGTCCAAGCTACCCAGCATCGGCACGGAGTGTGATCGCGCCCACCACAGTGCTGTGAAAAAAGCACCGAAGAACATGACTTCAGAGAAAATAAACCAGCTCATGCTCCAGCGGTAAGACAGGTCGATTTTGTGGCCGTATTGGCCACTTTCACTCTCAGACACGGCCTCGCTGAACCATTGGAAAAGAACGCCCAGCCACACCACCATGCCCAGGATCAGTGAATATTTACCCCAATCCGCACCGTTGATCCACTGGCCGGCACCCAAAATCACAAAAAACAGGCCGAGCGCCGCCAGCGCGGGATGGCGTGATGGATTGGGAATGAAGTAATACGGTGTTGTTCCGTGTGCATGTGAACTCATATGAACTCCTGACTCTCTCTACTTTTAATTTAAAACTATAAATCTAAATTTAACCAATTCAACCGAAGGGTTTGGCCTACTTTGCAACCACCCAGTTTACCAACACAATCAGCCCGACAACCATCAACATCACCATCACGATAGCCACCGCAATGATGTGCAATGGGTTGAGCCTGGCCAGATCGCTTTGGTAGTCGCTGTTTTTTCTGATACCCAAAAAAGACCAGGCAACCGCCTTCACTGTGCCCAACAAAGAACCATTACGCCGTGCGGCAGGCACATCGACGGGTTCAATGACTTCTTTCTTCTCCAAACCGCTCACAAACTCACCTTGCCTGCTTTAACCACAGACGCGGCCGAAGCAGTTGGCGCTGCCGGTGTTTTGCCACCGACTTCAAAAAATGTATATGACAAAGTGATCGTAGTCACGTCTTTGGACAATTTGGGATCAATCACAAAGGCGACGGGCCATTGCTTTTTTTCACCCGCTTCCAGCGTGTATTGATTGAAACAAAAGCACTCCAGCTTGTTGAAGTGCGCTGCAGCCTGCTTTGGCGCATAGCTTGGAATCGCTTGTGCAGACATTTTGTGGTTCTGCACGTTTTGAAACTCATACATCACGGTCGCCAACTCACCCGGATGGACTTGGATAGACCGCATGGCGGGCTTGAATTTCCAGGGCCCGCTGGAATTGGCATCGAACTCGATCGTGATGGTGCGCGTGGTGTCAATCTGCGTATTGGCAGGTGTTGTTGCCTGCGCCCCAGGAATATTGCGGTCACCGAGCGCCAAGATATTGATGCCCGTCATCTCACAAATGGCTTTATACATGGGCACCAAGGCATAGCCAAAAGCAAACATGGCAAGCGTGATCACGGCCAGCTTGCCGACCATCTTGCTATTGGCTTGTTTGATACTCATACAACCATTACACTGATGCGATGACGTTATGAACCGCTTTAACGGCCCAAAACGACCATCTTCGTCATGAAGCCCACAAAGAAGACAACCGCAATGGAAGCCAGTATCAACCCCAGGCGTCGGTTGCTTTTCTTTTGTTCAGGTGTCATTAGTTTGTGCCGTTGCGTTTGTTAAGCGATGATTTTAGTCGCCGCTGCATTGAGCTTGGGCGGTGTTTCAAAGGTGTGAAACGGTGCTGGAGACGGCACTTCCCACTCCAAACCCTCGGCCGCTTCCCATGGTTTTTGGGCTGCTTTTTCGCCCTTACCCATCATGGTTGGCAAAACCACAAACACAAAGAAGTAAACCTGCGCCAAACCGAATGCAAATGCGCCAACAGAAGCAACAGCATTGAAATCGGCAAACTGCATCGGGTAGTCAGCGTAGCGACGTGGCATACCGGCCAAACCCAAGA
>JAYVJL010000157.1:0-3783 GCA_043769295.1 Polaromonas sp.
CTATTTGATCACCGAAGCCGTGCGCGGCGAGGGCGGGCGCTTGTTGTTGCCCGCCTCCGCCGGCGCTGAATATGCAGGAAAGCGCTTCATGCCTGAGCATGATCCGCGAGCCGAACTGGCCCCGCGCGACGTGGTCGCCCGGGCGATCGACTTTGAGATGAAAAAACACGGTGTTGATTACGTGCTTCTCGATATTTCGCACAAATCGCCCGAATTTTTGCACGAACACTTCCCCAACATCCTGGCCAAATGCCTCGAACTGGGTATCGACATCACCCAAGAACCCATTCCCGTCGTGCCCGCCGCGCACTACACCTGCGGCGGCGTGATGACCGACCTGCACGGCCAGACCGACCTGCCTGGCCTGCTGGCCGCCGGCGAGACCACCTACACCGGCCTGCACGGTGCGAATCGCCTGGCCAGCAACTCGCTGGTGGAATGCATGGTGTTTGCAAAATCAGCCGCAGAATTGATCAAAAGCAGCACCAAAACCACCCCGGCCACTCTGCCCGCGTGGGACGACAGCCGCGTGACCGATGCCGACGAGCTGGTGGTCATCTCCCATAACTGGGCCGAGCTGCGTCGCTTCATGTGGGACTACGTCGGCATTGTCCGCACCACCAAGCGCCTGGAGCGCGCCGCCCACCGCATCGACCTGCTGAAAGCCGAAATCCAGGAGTTCTACGCCAAATTCCACGTCACCCGCGACCTGCTGGAGCTGCGCAACCTGGTGCAGGTGGCCGATTTGATCGTCCAGTCCGCCATGCAGCGCCATGAAAGCCGCGGCCTGCACTTCAGCCGCGACTGGCCCGAGCTGGCGGCAGAAGCTGTGCCAACGATATTGGATCCGCAGATCCTGCATTCGTAAGCAACTGCGACAGTCAAGTACGTTTAGACAAAAATCTGTTAAAGTCACTCTGCTCCGGGGTGCAGCATGGTCATGGTGATCTGCTGCTGAGATGGCTCAAACCAAACCCGTGAACTTGAATCGGTTCGTACCGACGTAAGAAGAGCTGACAACATCAATCTGTCGCAAGCCTCCACCGGTTTTGCTTCTCACACAGATGGTTTTGGCCACACCTTTCGGAGCATTTGTGTCTCGGCACTACCCAAAGGATGGCCCTATGAATGCTCCCGATAAATTTGCACTGTTGCTGGCTCAAACCCGCGAGCCGCACCCGGCATCGACCAAAATCTACGTTCCCGGACAAGTCCACCCCGAGATTCGCATTCCCATGCGCCAAGTGGCCTTGAGCAACGGCGAAAGCGCCACGCTGTACGATACCTCAGGCCCGTATACCGACCCCACCGCGCACATCGACGTTCGCGCCGGCCTGCCCGACCTGCGCACCCCGTGGATTGTTGCCCGAGGAGACACCGAGGGCTATGTGGGCCGCGATGCCAAAGCCGTCGACGACGGCACCCGCCGCGAAGACCGCACCGATCCTTCCGATCCGGAAGTTCAACGCATCTCCGCCTTGCGCGCCCAGGCGGCTGGTTTGCAGCGCAGCCCGCGCCGCGCCATGGCGGGTGCCAATGTGTCCCAAATGCACTATGCGCGCCGCGGCATCATCACGCCGGAGATGGAGTTCATTTCGATTCGTGAAAACAGCCAGCGCGAGTGGATGAAAGAGTATCTGGGCGACGAAGAGCGCGCCTTGCGCCTGCGTGGTCAGGGCATGGGCGCGCAACTGCCCGAATTTGTGACGCCTGAGTTTGTGCGAGATGAAGTGGCCCGTGGCCGCGCTGTCATCCCCGCCAACATCAACCACCCTGAAGTCGAGCCGATGATCATTGGCCGCAACTTCCTGGTCAAGATCAACGCCAACATCGGCAACTCGGCGGTCACGTCCAGCATTGATGAAGAGGTCGAAAAGCTGGTCTGGGCTATCCGCTGGGGCGCTGACAATGTGATGGACTTGTCCACCGGCAAAAACATCCACACCACCCGCGACTGGATTGTGCGCAACTCACCGGTGCCCATCGGCACCGTGCCGATCTACCAGGCGCTGGAAAAAGTGGGCGGGGTGGCCGAAGACCTGACCTGGGAAATCTTCCGCGACACCTTGATCGAGCAGGCCGAGCAAGGCGTGGACTACTTCACCATCCACGCCGGGGTGCGCCTGCCCTTCATCCCGATGACGGCCAAACGCCGCACCGGTATCGTCTCGCGCGGGGGGTCCATTTTGGCCAAGTGGTGCATTTCGCACCACAAAGAAAACTTCCTGTACACGCACTTTGAAGACATTTGCGACATCATGAAAGCCTACGATGTGACCTTCTCGCTGGGCGATGGCTTGCGCCCCGGTTCAGGCGCCGATGCCAATGACGAAGCGCAGTTTGCCGAGTTGCGCACGCTGGGCGAGCTGACCAAAGTCGCCTGGAAGCACGATGTGCAAACCATGATCGAGGGCCCGGGCCATGTGCCCATGCACATGATCAAGGCCAACATGGACGAGCAGTTGAAGCATTGCCACGAAGCGCCGTTTTACACGCTGGGGCCACTGACCATCGACATCGCGCCTGGCTACGACCATATTTCCAGTGCCATCGGTGCCGCCATGATCGGCTGGTATGGCACCGCCATGCTGTGCTACGTCACACCCAAAGAGCATCTGGGTTTGCCGGACCGCAACGACGTCAAGCAAGGCATCATCGCCTACAAAATTGCCGCCCATGCGGCCGACGTCGCCAAAGGGCACCCGACAGCGCGGGCGCGTGATGAGGCCTTGTCGAAGGCGCGCTTCGAGTTCCGCTGGCACGACCAGTTCAACTTGTCGCTCGACCCGGACACCGCGCGTGAGTTTCACGACGAAACCCTGCCCAAGGAAGTCAGCAAAGTCGCGCATTTTTGCTCGATGTGCGGCCCCAAGTTCTGCTCCATGAAAATCAGCCAGGAAGTGCGCGAGTACGCCGCCCTGCAGGGGGTGGAGGAGGGTGCTGCCCTAGCGCAGGGGATGGAGGCCAAGTCGAGCGAGTTTCGCGCGGCTGGGGGTGAGATTTATATCCCGATTCACCCTGTCGCACCTGCCGTCGTCAAAGAAAAAGCGTGATGGCCATGCCAATCGCTGGCGCAAAGCTGCACATCGGCCTTGCCGGTGCAGGTTTGCTTGGGCGCTTGCTGGCGTTTGAGCTGGCGCAAGCCGGCCACCGCGTGGAGGTGTTTGACCCCGCGCCCGATGCCCTGGGGCGCGGTGCGGCGGGTTGGACAGCGGCTGGCATGCTCAGTCCGGTGGCAGAACTTGAAGGCGCTGATGCGGCCGTGTTTGCCATGGGACTGCGTTCTCTGGTACGCTGGCCGCAGCTTTTGGAGGCATTGGGACAGTCATCGGTTGAATTTCACCAACGCGGTAGCTTGCTGGTGGCCCATCGTGGCGATGAAGGCGCGGCGCGGCGGGTGGTGGATTTGCTCAAACACAAAGCCCCGCCTGAATTCGCCCCGCAAGCGCTGGCGATGCCTGAGCTGCAAGCGCTGGAGCCGGCAATTTACGGTTGCGCCCACGCCTGGATGTTGCCCGGCGAGGGGCAAATCCATACCGTGCAGGCGATGGTAGCTTTGTTTAATGTGGCGACTCAGCTCGGGGCCGAGTGGCATTGGGGCGAGTCCGTCCAACGCGTGCATCCCGGCGTGTTGCACACGGCCCAGGGAGAACATCGTTTTGACTGGGTCTTTGATGTGCGCGGTACGGGGGCACGACCCAGCGAGGCACTGCATCAAGGCGAAGATTCAGGTTTCACGCATCAAGTTAGAGGTGTGCGGGGCGAAATTTTCTGGCTTGATGC
>JAYVJL010000158.1:0-2651 GCA_043769295.1 Polaromonas sp.
TATCAACAACGCAAAGAATAGGTTAAGTCTGGCAAAAATCAGTCCAGAGCTAAACAGGTCTACATAAGACCAAACAGGACTTGATACCACCATGAAACACAGCATCAACACAGAAGCCTTGGCGCAACTCTTCACAGAAGCGCGTACCTTCAACACATTCACCGACCAGCCGGTCAGCGACGCCATCATTGCGCAGTTGTATGACTTGTTCAAATGGGGTCCCACGTCGATGAACAGCCAGCCTGGCCGCTTCGTCTTTTTGCGTTCAGACGCCGCCAAAGCCCGACTCAAACCTGCCCTGGCCGCCTCCAACGCCGACAAAACCATGTCCGCACCGGTCTGTGTCATCGTGGCGCAAGACAGCAATTTTCAGGAGCACATCACCGCTCAGTTCGCCGCCTACGACGCCAAACCCATGTTTGACGGCAATGCCGACCTGGCCGCAAGCACCGCTTTGCGCGGCGGCACCCTGCAAGGCGCTTACCTGATGCTGGCTGCCCGCAGTCTGGGGCTGGATTGCGGCCCCATGAGCGGTTTCAACAACGCCGCCGTCGATGCAGAGTTCTTCCCGGATGGCCGTTTCAAATCCAACTTCCTCATCAACCTCGGCTACGGCGACGCCTCGGGCAACTACCCGCGCGGTCCGCGCCTGGCCTTTGATGTGGCTTGCCAGGTGCTTTGATTTCCTGTCCGGTTTTCGTTCTGTTGTGAGCTGGCTTGTGCTGAAATTGTAGTCATGCCATGGCCCCAAAGGTGCAAATCCCCCCCCCACGACACTGGTTTCGGCTTTCGCTGGTAACATCTTTGCATGTTAATGAAAAAAACAGACTCTATGAGCGCAAACCAAGAAAACCAGGAAGATGTGGGACGCCCGATGTCGGTCGTCATCCGCGAACGCATTACGGCGGCTAAAAAACGTTTCAACGCCAATGACAATATCAGCGATTTTGTCCAGCCGGGTGACTTGGAAAAGCTGCTGGATGAGGTGGAAGTCAAAATGCAGGGCGTGCTGGACAGTATGGTCATTGACACCGCCCGCGACCACAACACCAACAACACCGCCCGCCGTGTGGCCAAGATGTACCTCAACGAGGTCTTCAAAGGTCGCTACGTGCCCGCACCCACCATCACCGAGTTCCCCAATGTCGGGCACTTGAACGAGCTGATGATTGTTGGCCCCATCACCGTGCGCAGCGCCTGCTCGCACCATTTTTGCCCGGTCATAGGCAAGGTCTGGATCGGCGTTATGCCCAACGAGCACACCAATGTGATTGGTCTGTCCAAGTACGCCCGCCTAGCCGAGTGGGTGATGGGCCGGCCGCAAATCCAGGAAGAAGCGGTTCTGCAACTGGCTGATCTGATTCAAACCAAAACCCAGCCCGATGGTTTGGCGATTGTGATGGAAGCGACCCACTTTTGCATGAGCTGGCGCGGCGTAAAAGACATGGACAGCAAAATGATCAACTCTGTTATGCGCGGCGTGTTTTTGAAGGACATGAACCTGCGGCGCGAGTTTTTGGCACTTATCCCCAAGTAAGCTATGCAAGCTAAATAAGCTAAATAAGCTAAATAAGCCAGTCAATTGCGAAGCCATTTTCCAAGTAAATCTAAAAAAAGAGGAAACACACCATGTTGGTACGTTTACTTTACGCCAGCCGCGCCATCGACACCCAGCCCGAGGCCATTGAAGCCATTCTGGCCCAGTCGCGTCAGTACAACCCCGCCAGCGGCATCACCGGTATCCTGTGCTACGGCGGCGGTATATTTTTACAGGCGATAGAGGGCGGCCGCAATGCCATCAGCGACTTGTATGGCCACATTCAAAAAGATAGCCGCCATAAAGACGTGGTGCTTCTGCAATACGAAGAAATCAGCGAACGCCGTTTCAGTGGCTGGACCATGGGGCAGGTCAACATCGCAAAAATCAATTCCTCGATTTTGCTGAAATACTCTGAAAAGCCGGAGCTGGACCCCTACTGCACCTCGGGCGTGGTGTCGATGGCACTCCTTGAAGAGTTGATGGCGACAGCCTGTATCATCGGCCGCGCGTGAGTTCGTGTTGTGACGCGGGTTGCTTCACAAATCGTCGGGTGTGATTTCTCCAGCAGCCCCAGCAAAAGAAAACCCATCATTTTTGCCATCGGGTCGGTGTTAAATGGGCGTGTAACGCTATCAAAATTAGAGCAAATTGAATCCTTGGATGGATTCGGCAATTGGCTGGCAAAAAACACCGGCTGGACTGGCGCATTCGACCTGCCGTTCGGCTTGCCGCGCGAACTGGTCGAGCAGTTGGGCTGGCCAACCGAGTGGCAGGCTTGTATTGAGCACTATGCCAGTTTGTCGCGCGAAGAAATCCGCAGCACCTTCAAAGCGTTTTGCGATGCCAGACCGGTGGGCGGCAAATTTGCCCACCGTGCCACGGATATCCCCGCCGGCTCCAGTCCGTCGATGAAGTGGGTTAACCCGCCTGTGGCGTACATGCTGCATGCGGGTACACCACGTTTGCTGGCCGCGGGTGTGCATTTGCCGGGTTTGCATGTGGGAGATGGGGGTCATGTGGGTGATGTGGGTGATGCATCGGAAGCGCCCAAACGCGTCGCTTTGGAGGGCTACCCCGGTTTGCTGGCGCGCGAAGTATTAAGCCATCGCAG